>CAZUVK010000073.1:7618-12461 GCA_964623785.1 uncultured Gemmatimonas sp.
GAATTTCTCGGGGCTCGGATCACTTGAGGCCACGGCCCTCTCGCTCGTGTCGAGCCATGGCGCGCCGATCACGGTAAACGGCTCCGGCGTACCCCGCCCGAGCGAGAGGGCCGTGGCCTCAAGTGATCCGAGCCCCGAGAAATTCAACGCCGCCTCGAGCGAACGAATATTTGGAGATGGATTCACCCATGGCAAGCCGGTCGCGTCGTACCAGTCGGTTCGCCGCCACCCTTCCATCGGGATTACGCGAAGCGGTACTCCCACATCGTACTCCTCGTTCACGTACCGCGCGATCTCGCCAGGGGTCATCCCGTGCCGGAACGGAACCGGATAGTGGCCCGTGATCCGGGGTCCCGTGCGAAGCCCCTGCATGGTGGGCAGCGGGCCGCCGATCCGTCCCGTCACCGGGTTCGGCCGGTCCAGCACGACGAAGGGGATGTCCGCCTTGGCCGCCGCCTCCATCGCCAGCGTCATCGTCCAGATGTACGTGTAGGTTCGCGCGCTGATGTCGAGCATGTCGAACATCAGGACGTCGATGTCGCGCAGCATTGCCGGAGTGGGCTGCATGGTCTCGCCGTACAGCGAGCGCACGGGAAGCCCGCTGACCGGATCGGCTCCATCCCCGATCTTCACGCCAGCGTCGACCCCACCGCGAAGCCCGTGCTCGGGCGCGAAGAGTGCCTGAACGGTTACCGCCGGGTGTTCGTTGAGAAGATCGATCGTGTGGCGTCCATCGCGGGTCAGGGCGGTGGGATTCGTGATGAGGCCCACGCGCTTCCCCAGTACCACCGCCAGCGAATCCCGGAGGAGGATTTCGGCGCCGGTCACGACACCTTCCCGGGCGGGAGCGAGGCCGGGATCGGTGGACGGTGGCGCGGTTCCGGATTCGATCGCCGCGGCCGGCCGCGCGTCGGGAGCAATCCCCAACGTCGATTCCAGCTGGAAGAGAGGAAACGCCAGGACCGCCATGGCGATCAGTCCGGCGACGGTTGCCAGGTGCTTCATGGTCAGAGATGGTGGCTGCGTGTCGGGCGGGGAATCGGGAGTCGGTCAGCCGTCTACCCCACCGGAAGTCGAGGGATCCGCGAAATCGGGACCACCGGGTCCGTCCCGCGGCGTTCGCAATGACGGGAGCAAGGGGGGCCGAATAGCTACGCGCCCTTCCGCGCTACCCCGTCAGGGAACTCGGAGAGGGGTCGGGTCGGACGCGGGGGTGCGCTGCGGGCCCGCGGTCTCGGCTGGAAGCGGCAGGTGTTCCTGAAAGGGGTCGCGAACAACATCTCCATGGCGCAGTTCAGCCACCGCCTGGCTGAGGAGCGCCGTGATCCGGTGGAGAGCATGGCGCTCATCCACCGAACGAGCGTTCTGTCGCCACACCTCGAGCTCAACGACTGCATCACGCAGCCAGTCCGTGATCCGCGCGTTGCGGCCCGCCCCGTCGTCGGTCGCCCTCGCCTGCCTCATGGGTCTCCGCCTCCATTCTGAGAATTCACGATCCCGAAGATATGCCGAATCGTGGACCCGGGGCAAGGGTGTCGGGCTTCGGTACCGGAACCAGCGCGGCCGGACGGTCGCCTGGCCGCACCGCCCGGTTCGCCTGGAGGCTCGACCGCTCGATCAGAGGCCGAGGGCTTCCCGCAGCTGGGCGGCTGTCATCCCCCGCACGTAGACGGGGGTACCACGATCGAACGTGCGAGCGCTCGCGAGGTCACCGACCACGACGGGGTCGAAACCGGCATCGACGACCAGGCCGGACACGAGGTTCACGGCGGCCGGGTCGTCACCGGCGACGGGCACGCCGATGCGCGGGTCGGGACGGTGGGCATCGCGCTCCAGCATTACCGCGCTGATGGCGCTGAATGCGCGAACGACGCGGGCGCCGGGAAGGTAGCCCGCGGAAGCGACCCCGGTGCCGCGCTCGATCGCATCGTTGGCCATCGGACCGTCACGATCATCACGCGGGTTGCCGCAATCGATCACGACCTTCCCGGCAAGGGCGGCCGAGTGATCGCGTCCGACGTCGGGGAGGGCGCCGTACGGAACCGCGATCAGAACGACTTCTCCGAACGCGGCGGCCTCGGCCGGCTGGCCGGCGCGCGCGAGTGGCCCGACCGAGGCAACCAGCTCGGCGAGGTCGTCGGGATTGCGTGAGGAGAAGAACACCTCGTGTCCCGCCCGCGCCCACAATCGGCCGAGCCCGCCACCCATCTGTCCGGAGCCGATGATCCCGATTCGCGTGGCGCGTCGCCTGGCAGGGGAGGCGAAGACGGGATGGGCGAACAGCATCGCCGCACTGGCCGCCGCGGTGGAGGTAAGAAACGCGCGCCTCGTTACTACCGTCGTCGAGTTGTCGTTCATTTCGGGTGGTCCCTGGTCGTGGAGGCGTGAACCCTCTACGGAAAAGAGTAGCGTGTCGGGGGGGCTCGCAACAGGACGGGATGAGACGGGATGAGACGGGATGGACGGGATGAGACGGGATGAGACGGGATGAGACGGGGGTGAGCGTGAGGGTGGTGGTGGAGGGGACGCTTGGGATAGACCGGGATTGGAAAGGAGGAATGCAATGATGATGGGCGGGATCGAGAAGATGTTCAGGCATATGGGATGGGCGGATCGGAGGGTGCTTGGGTTGATTGGAGATGAATGGGCGGTACCGGCGGGAGCGGTACGTCTGTTCGCGCACGTGCTCGCCGCTGAGCGTGTGTGGCTGATGCGGTTGCGGGGCGAGGAGAGCGACGGCCAGGCGATCTGGCCGGACCTGCATGAGGGCGAGCTTGCGGAGCTGGCCGCGGAGAACCGGGAAGGGTACGCCCGATTGCTGGGCGGCATGACGGAGTCGGAGATGGGCCGGGTGGTTGGATACACCAACCAGCGCGGCGAGACGTATCGGACGTCAGTGGAGGACATCCTCATCCACATAGCGATGCACGGGTCGTATCATCGGGGGCAGATTGCGGCGGGGGTACGCGGGGCGGGGGGCAAGCCGGTGAACACGGACTACATCACGTTCATACGCGAGGGAGACGGAGGGCTTCCATGAACGACGCGGCCGGCGCCGTCGTTGGCGAGATCAGGCGGGCCGGAGGGCGGGCGGTGGCGATTTCGGCCGACGTTTCGAACGAGACGGAAGTGGTTCGTCTGTTCGCCGAAGCGGAGGATTCGCTCGGCCTGATCACGGGGCTCGTGAACAACGCGGGGATCCTGGAGCGTCAGTCGAGGGTCGACGAGATGACAGCGGATCGTCTGACGCGGATCTTCGCGACGAACGTGACCGGATGCTTTCTCTGCGCTCGCGAGGCAGTGCGCCGGATGTCGACGAGGAGGGGTGGGATGGGCGGGGCGATCGTGAACGTCTCCTCGGTCGCATCGCGGTTGGGAGCAGCGGGGGAGTACGTGGACTACGCGGCCTCGAAGGGCGCGATCGACACGTCACGATCCTCTGGCTGCTCTCTGACGAGGCGTCGTTCACGACCGGCGCGTTCATCGACGTTGCGGGGGGGAGACAATGAACGGGGATGGGGCGATGACGATTCAGAACGCGCGGTACCCGATCGGGGAGTTCATGTGTTCGGGGCGGCTGGGGGTGGAGGAACGGGAGGCAGCAATCGAGCGGATGGCTTCGCTTCCCGGCCGGCTGGAGCGTGTTGTCGGGGCACTGACTCCCGCACAGCTCGATACGCCCTATCGCCCCGGCGGCTGGACGGTCCGGCAGGTCATCCATCATCTGCCTGACAGCCACATGAACGGGTATATCCGCTGCAAGTTGACGCTCGCCGAGGATCGGCCCGTGGTTCGGCCGTACGACGAGGCCGCGTGGGCGACACTGACCGACTCGCGTGACACATCACCAGAGGTGTCGTTGCGTCTGCTGCGGGCGTTGCACGAGCGGTGGGTCATTCTCTTCCGAGGGATGACGGAAGCGGAGTTCGACCGGGAGATGTTCCACCCGGAGCACGAACGGTGGATCGCGCTCGATGAGATGGTCGGCACCTATGCATGGCATGGCGACCACCACCTGGCGCACATCACGATGCTGGCCGCCCGTCTGGGATGGTAGGACTGAGCCGGAGTACAGGGTATGCGATTCGATCTTGATAGAGCGTTCGAGGTCCTGGAAGCGACGCCGGAGACGTTTCGAGCGCTCATGACCGACCTGTCGGAGGACTGGACGGCACCGAACGAAGGGCCGGATACGTTCAGCGCGTGGGACAACCTCGGCCACCTCGTGCACGCGGAGCGGGCGAACTGGATCCCTCGGGCGCGACTCATTCTGGTCGGCGATCCGTCCGGGCGGTTCTCGCCGTTCGACCGGTTCGCGCATCATCGCGAGAGCCGGGGGAAGAGCGTTGGAGACCTTCTGGACGAGTTCACGAACCTGCGGGTTGAGAATCTGGCGACCGTGCGGGGGTGGGATCTGACGGAACGCGAGCTGGGTCTGGAGGCGAGCCACCCCGAACTGGGGCGTGTGGCCCTTCGGCAGCTTCTCGCCACATGGGTCGCCCACGACTTGGGGCACCTTGCGCAAAGCGCGCGGGTGATGGCGAAGCAGTACCGGGAGGCGGTGGGGCCGTGGCGGGAGTATCTTCCCGTGCTCAATCGCGGTGGACCGGCGAGCGGATGAACGCTGGGCCGGGTCACGGCGAATCCACTCCGCGCCGGTGGTCCGACCCGGCAGCTGACGCCCGACTCGCTCCAGAGGTAAGCATGTCCGAAGAGACGCTGCGTTCGTCATGGCCGCTCGCCGACGACCTTCTCGCGCTCATCCGCGAACGGCGAACCATCTTCCACTTCCGGCCCGACCCCGTCCCCGCGCCGGGCCCCCGGGACGAGACCACCGCCTTCC
>CAZUVK010000073.1:12471-14627 GCA_964623785.1 uncultured Gemmatimonas sp.
GGCCCGACCCCGTCCCCGCCCCGCTCCTCGAGCGCGCGCTGGACGCCGGCCGCTGGGCCCCGAATCACAAGCTGACCGAGCCGTGGCGGTTCACGATCCTCGGCCCGGAGACGAAGGAAGCGCTGACCGCCGCGTTCGCGGCGCACGCCACCCGCAAGTTGGCTCCCGACGCGACGGCCAACCAGCGCGACCGCGCGATCGCCAAGTCCGCGGAGAAGTGGGCGAGCAAGCCGACCGTGGTGATCATCAGCCAGGCGGGTGAGGCGGATGAATTCCGGCGTGAGGAGGACTATGCCGCGGTCGCCTGCACGATCCAGAACATCCAGCTCGCGGCGTGGGCGCTGGGCGTGGGGAGCCAGTGGAGCACGTCTCCCGTCACCCGAGACCACGAAGCGATGGCGCGGGCGGGGGTTCCGCGGGAAGAAAGGGTCGTGGGGTTCCTGTTCATGGGGTTCCCCGCCGTCGTCCCCGAAGTGAAGCGGCGACCCCTGTCAGAGGTGACGCGGCGGATGCCGTGAGAGTGAATCTGTTGCGTCGCCTGTTGCGGGTGGATGGTCGGATCGTCGCGTCAGCGGGATGTCCGCGATTGCGGGGTGGTCGAGCCCGCCCGCCGTAGTCGGCCGGACGACCTCCGCGGCCCCGGGGGCTCGCCAGCATACTCGCAAGGGTGGTCCGCAGACTCATCCGATCGGTCGATATCGCGCGGTCCCGCGGAGCCTACTCGCCCTCGCCCGTCAGGTCGCGAAGCATACTCCTCACCCTTTCCGCGGCTTCCCGCCGCTCGCTCATTGGCATCCCCTCGAAGAGCACCCTGACGGACTCCACCACCTGGATCGCTCCCGGCTCCCTCCGGCGGAAGGTGACGTACCACGCTTCCAGCTTCCGTACCGTAGAGGATTGGGGGCGGGCGCCACGCAGGATCATCCCGAGTCCCCGGTGAGTCAAGCCGACCTCACGCGCAACCGCGCGCAGCGAGTCCCGATCTACACGCCGTTGCAGCGCCTGAAGGATTAGCTCGATCGGGACGTCCGATTCGTGAGCGGTCACCCGTCGCCATTTAGTGGATACAAATTGGATACTATGCTGCCGATACTCTCCCCTCAGGGAATGGCAGCGACCGCCCATTCGTCGGGATGATGGGAAAAGGCGAGCCTCGATTCGCCCGATCCAAGGTCACCACAACGGAGGCACCCATCGGGGACGGACCGCTCGCCAACCCTGGAATCCCGTTGAGTCGGGCAGAGATCCGGCGCAGCGCGGAACACCTACAATTTCGCTCAATTCTTCGCGCGCGGCTACGGATCTTTTGGGGCCTTAACATCACATAAACAAGGGACGCCGGGACCATAAAACCCTACGGTATAATTGGTTACTTGACCCATACATTAGAGCCATACTCTCGCTACGCAGATACTCAAGGAACCAGTTCGAAAGTGCCACAAAAGGTTTTGTCGTTACCCGCACCATTGTGTCGCGACCGCAGGCCGACACGGAAGTTCCGCGTACTTTCCGCAGGCGGACGCGGTCACTTGATGAAAAGCCTTCAAATGGGAGAGAACGACCATGCCATTGGTTCCGCGTACGCCCCCCCGACTCCGCGATATCGTCGCGACAGCGGTGCGTGCTTCGCTCCGGCGCGCAGGGAAGGCGCTGACGATTGTCAGCGTACTCGCGACGGCGTCGTGCGCCGAAGTGATCGGGCCGACTGGTGGCGTCCTGGATGTCGACTTTGACCCTTCACCTCCATCGCAGCTGGCGGCGGGGGCGTCGTTGCAGCTCAACCCGATCCCGCTGGGTGCAGGTGGTGAGGTCCTGGAGATCGCATGCCTCACGGAGTACGAGAGCAGCAGGCCTGCGGTAGCGACGGTGGACGCCAACGGCGTGGTGACAGGCATCTCGCCGGGGACAACCGTCATCACCGTTCGACTGAACACCGTCCCGAAGAGTTTCGAGTTGACGGTTCATGCGGGCGATACGGTTGGAGGCGACCTCGTGCTCAGCGCCAGCGACGTTGATTTCGTCGCTACCGCGGGCGGTCCTGATCCCGCGCCGCGAACCGTCACTGTCACCAGCAACGACGGCCCCGTCTCCGGACTCGCTTTCAGTATCGCGTACGCCGATGGAGAGCCGCCGAGCCAGCCGGTCGGTTCTCCATC
>CAZUVK010000074.1:0-1529 GCA_964623785.1 uncultured Gemmatimonas sp.
GCGGCGACGCGGGCGTGGCGGTGACGGCGACCGGCCCCGCAATCGAAGCGGCGACCGAGGACGTCGATGCGGGCGGGCGTTCCGCCGCGAAAGAGCGGGAACAGTACGACCTGCTGGGCTGAGCCCGCGCGGGCCGCCGATTGATACACCGATCCTCCATGCACCCGACGCCAATGCCAGCCCGATGAAACGTACCGAGCGGCTGGCGGAGGCCTGCACGCCCGACGGGACGCGGCTCGAGCTCTCCCGGCACGACGGCGCGTATCTGATCCGCGCCGACGGCGTGGAGTTGATGTCCACGCGCAGGCACCACTCCGAGGACCGGCTCGCCGAAGTTGCGTGCGCTCCGCTCGCGGAGACTCGGCGCGCGCGAGTTCTCATCGGCGGGCTGGGGCTGGGGTTCACGCTGCGGGCCGCGCTCCGTCAGCTGGCGACCGACGCCGAGGTCGTGGTGGCGGAGCTCGTGCCCGAGGTCATCGCCTGGAACGCCGACCCGCGGTACGGCCTCTCCGTGGAGGCAATGACCGATCCGCGCGTCCGCGTCGTGAACGACGACGTAATCGAGGTGATCCGCGCGAGCCCCGGCGCATTCGACGCGATCATGCTCGACACCGACAACGGTCCCGACGGCATGCTCATGTCCGAGAACGCGCGACTCTACGCGGAGCGCGGAATCGCATCCACGATCGCCGCGCTGCGCGGCGGCGGGCGGATCGCGTACTGGTCGGTCGCCGACGATCCGACGTTCGCGCGCGCGCTGCGCTCCTCCGGACTCGACGTCAACGCGCTGCACGTCCGGGCGCACGAGACGAGTGGTCCCATGCACACTCTTTACATCGCGACTCGGCGAGCTTGATTTCGCGTCGGGCCGGGACAGCTCGATCCGGGACATTCGGCCCGACTCCACCCGATCGCTCCGAGGGATGGCCCCATGCGCATTGCATCCGCTGTGACGAAGGGCTTCAGTCTCCGATCCGACACCGGAAGGGCGGCAACCGTGGCGGCGGCGATCCTGCTGTCCCTGGCGCGAGCTACATCGCCAATCGCGGCCCAGTCACTGGCCTCGCCGATTAGCGAGACCCGGGTCGAATTCGTGGCCGCTAGCGGCCACGTGCCCACCGGCGGCGCCCGCTTCACCATCACGCCTCTCTCCACGCGCGCCGACATGGTCAGCGCCGGCGACGTGCTCGTCCGGATCGACCTCAACGATCCGTCGGATGATCCCGCCGACATCGCGATCACGCTCGATGGCGCCGATATCTCCGCCGCCTTCCGTCCCGGTCCCGATACCCGCGCGCTGCTCGGCCTGGTCACCGGACTGGAACTCGGGGATAACGAGCTCGTGGTCCGGTCGCGGCGAAGCCCGGCCGAGCCTACCGCACTCCGCCTGACCAACCACCCGGCCTGGGGTCCCGTCTTCGCGGGCCCGCACGAGCAGCCGTTCTTCTGCACAACTGAGCAGTTCAGAACTGTGACGGGCGGGAACCTCGGCCCGGCGATCGACGAGCACTGCTCGGTTGAGACGCGGG
>CAZUVK010000074.1:1539-11804 GCA_964623785.1 uncultured Gemmatimonas sp.
TCGAGTACGTCTATCGGACGGCGGCGGGCACGATCGCGCCGTGGCCGGCGGCGGGCGAGCGCCCCGCCGACCTCACGTACACGACGACGACCGACGGCCGGCGGGTTCCCTTCATCGTCCGGGTCGAAACGGGCACGGCGAACCGGGCGATCTACGAGATCGCGATGCTGCACGACCCCGCCGATGCCGCGCCCGACCCGTGGACGCGCGGGGACGGCTGGAACGGTCGGCTGATCTTCCGCTATGGAGGTGGATGTCGTCCGGGGTGGTATCAGCAGGGCGCGGGCACGGCGGGGGTCATCCTCGACACCGAGCTGTCGCGCGGATACGCGATCGCTTCGTCGACGCTGAGCGTCTTCGCCAACAACTGCTCCGAGCTGCTGTCTGCGGAGACGACGATGCTGGTGAAGGAGCGGTTCATCGAGGCCTACGGACCACCGGTCTTCACGATCGGCTGGGGTTCGTCCGGCGGCGCGCACCAGGCGCACGGGATCGCCGACAACTACCCGGGCCTGCTGGACGGGCTGATCGTCGGGAGCAGTTTCCCGGACATGACCTCCGGGACCTCGTTCAAGGCGGTGGACGCGGTGCTGCTCCAGCGGTACTTCGACACCGTCGCGCCGGGCGTGTTCACCGAGGAGCAGCAGCGGGCGGTCAGCGGGTTTGGCGTGCGGGCGAGCATACCGCACCTGGCGGTGTTCGCCCTGCGCGCCGACCCGGACGCGTACTTCGCCGACGTGGTGCCCGTCGAGGCGCGGTACGACGCCGAATCGAACCCGGGCGGCGCGCGGGGGACGATCTACGACCACACGGTCAACGTGTACGGGCGCGACCCGGGGACGGGCTTCGCGCGGCGGCCGCTCGACAACGTAGGCGTCCAGTACGGGCTGGGCGCGCTGAACGACGGCGTGATCGACTGGGAGGGGTTCCTCGACCTGAACCAGCGGATCGGAGGGCTGGACATCGACTTCGAGCCTCAGCCCGAGCGGACGGTGGCGGACCCCGAGGCGATCCGGGCGGCCTATCGGACGGGCCGGATCATCAGCGGGACGGGCCTTGCGTCGGCCGCGATCATCGACTACCGCACCTACCTCGACATGCGGCCGAACGGTGACAACCACATGAAGCTGCACAGCTTCTCGATGCGTGAGCGCCTGATCCGCGCGAACGGCCACGCCGACAACCAGGTCATCCTCGTCAGCGACAGCCGGCAGGGTTCGGGGTTCGGGTCGAACTACTCGAGCACCGCCACTAACGAAAGGCTGTACGGCGCGCTCGAGCAGATGGACCGGTGGCTCACGGCCGTCGCGGCGGACGGGTCGGCGGACCCGCTACCGATGAAGGTCGTTCGCGCTCGGCCGGCCGACCTCGTGGACGCATGCTGGACGGAGGATGGGCGGAAGATCGTCGAAACGCAGAGCCATGACGGCCCGGGGGAGTGCGGCCGGCTGTATCCGTCCTACCCGGTGCCGGCGATGGTGGCGGGGGCGCCGCTGGTGGACGACATCGTGAAGTGTCAGCTCAAGCCGGTCGACCCCGCTGACTACGCGATGGCGCCGACGCCGGCGCAGCGGGCGCGGCTGGAGGGAATCTTTCCGACCGGTGTGTGCGACTGGACGAAGCCGGGCGTGTGGTGGGAGCCGCCGGCGGGTGTTTGGTTGCGGGCCGCGCCGGTGGAAGGGGCGGGGCGGTAGCCAAGGGGGCTACGCGGAGGGTATTGGCTAGGCGCCAAGGACCCCCAAGTACTCCAATACTGCCAGGACGGCGTGACCTGAACACGCCGGTTTACATACTTTCCGCTCAATGATTCCAGGTGAAATCCGGATACCTTCCAGACGCGGGATCACGCGACTCCATCCCGGCGGAACCGGACCTCTGACGCTTTCCCCGTCAGCCAAACCCGTGAGGCCGCGCGAACCGGACCACGCCCCGTACTGACGAAAACGGGCAGCCCGCTCCTTCCGTCCCAGTTCGCTAAACTCTCCGCCCAGGTCCTTTGAAAACCCAAACGCATGGGTTACCTTGATATGCCGACGGTCTTCAGGGGCGGCGGCTTCAGGGTCGTGATCTGGTCGGCCGACCACCGTCCGCCCCATGTCCATATCTTCGTGGCCGATGGCGAGGTGATCATCGAGATCGAGTCCTTGGATGTGCTCGCCGCCTTTCGCGTGAGCCGCCGGGACATGAGGCGGGCTGTGCAGATCGTGGAGAGTAATCGTGAAGCCTTTCGCTCCGAGTGGAGGAGAATTCATGGCGGCTAGACGTGACGTCCTGGATGAAGAGGACCTGCGAGCGCTTCAGGCGACGTACGAGAGCGCCGGTCTTCCAGCGCGCACGGACGAGGCGATCCAGCGGCAGTTCCGGGAGGCCCGGGTACGGGGTGCCAGAGCCGCGCGTACGGAGCCCCGCGCCGCGAGCGCGCGCTACGACCACGAGACCGGCAGGATCGTGATCGACCTCACGAATGGGTGCCAGTTCGCGTTCCCGACCGAGATCGCGCAGGGCCTCCGTGGTGCGGATCCGGACCTGCTCGCGGAGGTTGAGGTGTTCCCGACCGGCAGCGGGCTGCACTGGGAGAAACTCGACGCTGATCTGGGGGTTGTCGAACTGCTGTCGGGCATCTTCGGCTCGAAGGTGTGGATGCGTGAGTCAGGGAGGCGGGGCGGGGCGGTGAAGAGCGCCGCCAAGGCGCGCGCCGCGCGTGAGAACGGCAAGCTGGGTGGGCGGCCGCGGAAGGGGACACGCCCGAGCCCGTAAGCGGACTCTTCCGTGTCCGTCAGTCTCCCGGCGCTTCCGGAATCCTGGCCCGCTCCCGCGGCTCGCCTCTACTCCACGCGCAGGACCTCGGCTGGATTGGTGCTGCGCGCCCGATAGACCGGCGGCACGCACGCCACGAGACCGGCCAGAAGAGTCGCGACCAGCGCTCCCAGGAAGGTGAGCGAGTCCGTCGGCTCCACTCCGTACAGCGCGCCGCGGATGGCCCCGGCGGCCGCCAGCGCGATCCCGACTCCCGCTACACTGCCGACCAGCACGATTGTCATCCCCTCGCCGGCGACTTCCCACCACAGCCTGCGCGAGGTCGCGCCGAGCGCGATACGGACACCGATCTCCCGTCGGCGCTGGACGATCTGGTAGGAGAGAAGCCCGTGGATACCGATCATCGCGAGCGCCAGCGCGATCGTGGAAAGCGTGATCAGCACCACCATCAGGAATCGCGATGGCGATACCGGGTCCGCATATACCTCCGTGGCGAGCTGGATCGGGTAGATCGGCTGTCGTGGATCGACCTCCCAGACGGCGCTCCGTAGAGAGGCGTATTGCGGCCAGGGATCGCCGCGTGTGACGACGGCAAGTCTCGAAAACGCCCCTGTCTGATTCGGTGCACGCGGTACGAGCTCCGGCCTGACGAACGTCGAGTTCATCGAGGTCGATCTCAGCGCGTTCGACTCGACTGCCGAGCCCCACGCGTTCGACCTAATCACGACCTTCGACGCGATCCACGATCAGGCGAAGCCGCGGAACGTGCTCAAAGGGATCCATCGTGCGTTGAAACCCGACGGCGTCTATCTCATGCAGGACATCAGCGGCACGAGCCATGTGCACGAGGATGTACAGCATCCGATCTGCACCTTCCTCTACACGATATCGTGCATGCACTGCATGACGGTGTCGCTCGCGCAGGGCGGGGAGGGTCTGGGTGCCATGTGGGGTGAGGAGAAGACGCGCGAGTACCTGGATGACGCGGGGTTCAGCTCCGTTACGACCCACCGGCTCGCGCACGACATCCAGAACAACTGGTACGTGGTGACGAAGTGAACGGGGCGAAGAGCCGTGGTTTCGAACACCGCGTGCTTACCCGGCTACCTCCCAAAGCACCGGTTCCAGCGCGCCCCACACCGTTTCCGCGATGATCCGCTGGCCACGGGCGGTGGGGTGCATCCCGTCGGCCTGGTTCAGTTCAGGCACGGCCGCCACGCCTTCGAGCAGGAAGGGGATGAGGGTAAGGCCGTTCCGCTCGGCGATCTCCGGGTAGAGCGCCTCGAAGCTCGCCGTGTACTCCGGGCCGAGGTTTGGCATCGCGAGCATCCCCGCGAGGACGATCCGGGCATCGGGCCGCCGCGCCTGCACCCGGTCCACCATCGCCTGGATGTTCTCGCGCGTCGCCACCGGGTCGATCCCACGCAGCATGTCGTTCGCCCCCGTCTCGATCACGAGTACGTCGAACGGTTGTTGCAGAAGCCAATCAACCCGTCGGAGCGCGCCGGCGGAGGTCTCGCCACTCACGCCGGCGTTGACGACGCGGAACGGCAGGCGCGCGTCGCGGACCATTCCGTCGATGAGGGCGGGGAACGCCTGATCGGGCGAGAGGCCATACCCCGCGGTCAGGCTGGTACCAAGGAATACCAGGGTGCGTTCACCCGGCGCTGACCCGGGCGAACCCGCCGATTCGGGGTCGCCACCGGCGGCTGAAGTCCCGGCCTCGACCGCGTTGCCCGACGCGTCCGCGGCCTGATCCCCACCCGCCCCTCCGCCGGCCGCGGCGTTGCGCTCGCCGTCCGCGCACCCGATCATCAGGATCGCGACGGTGATCGCGGCCATCCATCCCGCAAGTCTTGAAGACTCAATGCTCATTGCGAAGGACCTGGAGAAAACCTATCGGAGCGGCGACCGGAGTCTGACCGTTCTCCGCGACGTGAATCTTCGGCTCGTCGAGGGCGACTTCCTGGCCATCCTCGGGCCGTCCGGGAGCGGCAAGACGACGCTGCTTGGGCTGCTGGCCGGCCTCGATACACCGTCAAAGGGGTCGGTCCATCTCGCCGGCACGGACATGGGGCCTCTCTCGGAAGATGAACGGGCGCGTTTCCGGCGCGAGACCGTGGGCTTCGTGTTCCAGTCGTTCCAGCTGATCCCGTCGTTGACGGCGTGCGAGAACGTGCAGGTGCCGCTCGAGCTTCGCGGCGAGTCCGGCGCGCGGGCCCGAGCCGCGGAGTTGCTCGAACGGGTCGGGCTGGGCAAGCGCCTGGACCATTACCCCACACAGCTCTCGGGCGGCGAACAGCAGCGCGTCGCCCTGGCCCGGGCGTTCGTCAACGAACCTCGAATTTTGTTCGCGGACGAGCCCACCGGCAACCTCGACGCGGCGACCGGCGAGGCGATCATCGGGCTGATGGAAGAGTTGAACCGCGAGCGCGGCACGACGCTGGTGCTCGTGACGCACGACCCGATTCTCGCGGGCCGCGCGCGGCGCACGATCCGGCTCGCGGACGGGGTGGTGGTTGCCGACACCGCCGCGGTGGTGTCTCTCCCCCGCTGATGCGGAGCGGACGTGGGCGGCTCGGTGTAGCCGCTCCCTCAGTTCAGTT
Source organism: uncultured Gemmatimonas sp. (assembly GCA_964623785.1). GTDB lineage: Bacteria > Gemmatimonadota > Gemmatimonadetes > Longimicrobiales > Longimicrobiaceae > WHSP01. The sequence goes on from CAZUVK010000074.1 coordinate 6,903, forward strand.
CCAGGAGTTCTACGCGGGCGTGGTGACCGGGTGCGGAAGCGAGCCGCCGGTCCCGGGTTACGAGCGGAGCGCCGAGCATCTCCGCCAGCGCGAGATAGCATGCATCGTACGCCGTCGCGTTCCGCCGCAACGACCAGACCCGGGGCAGAAAGAACTTGTGCGAGTAACGAGCGATCCGGAAAGCCGAGAAGTCCTCCAGCGCCTCAAGACCGCGGCCAGGGGTCAGCGCTCCGGTCCGTTCGTGCCGCCGGAGGACCTGCGCGATCTCCAGGTCGAGAAGATGTGGCGCGTGGAGACTTGCCGCCCCGAAGAGGCGATCCTCGACCGCCCCCGAACCCGGCGTCCTGAGCAGAACCTCGAGCATCGCCGAGGCATCGACGACGATCACCTGGCGTCCCGCTCGGCTCGTACGGCATCGGCCGGCGACTCGGACAGTTCGACCGGAGTTCGCTCCCGGAGGCGCCGGCGGAGCTCTTCCATGTCCGGCTGATCGGCTTCGCGCGTGATGATTCCCAGCAGATACTCGGACAGCGACTGGCCCGCGCGCGCGGCGCGTGCCTTGAGCTCCCGGTGGAGCGGGTCGGGGACGTTACGAATCTGGATCATGGTCATGTGAGGAACATGCACACATGTAGAGTACATGTCAACGCGGGTGTATGAAACACACCTCCGGCCGCAACGGTTGTCTTCACCCTGATACAACGCAAGCCGGAGATCCCGTTTCTGGCGTTGCGAGGCAAATTCAGTGATGCGTAGCCACGTCTTCTCAACCTTGAACGGAGCGCCGTGAAGCCCCGACAGCTCCTCTCGCTCGCCTGGCGCGAAAGTCGATTCGCGCGGCGCCGGCTCTTCCTCTTCCTCTCGGCGATCTCGCTCGGCGTCGCCGCGCTCGTGGCCGTACAGGGGTTCGCGGCGAACATGCGGAACGAGGTACGGAACCAGGCTCGCACGATGCTCGGCGCCGACGCCATGCTCGCCAGCCGCGAGCCGTTCCGGGCGCGGACGGAGGCCATCCTCGACTCCCTTGCGGCCGTGAGCGGAGGCACGGATACGGATGTCGTCCGGGTCACCTCGTTCGCTTCGATGGCCCTCCACCCGGGCAATGGGACCACCCGCCTCGTCCAGGTCCGCGCCCCCGAACCTGGCTTCCCCTTCTATGGGACGATCGACACATCGCCCGCCGAGCGGTGGTCGACGCTGCACGACGGGCGGAACGTGATCGTGGATCCGGCGCTGCTGATCGCGCTCGACGCGGCGGTCGGCGATTCACTCGCGATCGGCGCGACCCGGTTTCTCATCACCGCCTCCCTCGAGCGCGTGCCCGGCGACATCGAGGTCGCGTCCTCGTTCGCCCCGCGCGTGTTCATCCCCGCGGCCGCGTTGCCCGAGACCGAGCTGCTGGGCTACGGCGCGCGCGTCGACTACGAAGCATTCCTCCGCATCCCGGACCCGGACGCCGCCCAGGCGTTCGTGGACGGCAACGGAGACACTTTCCGGGCCGACCGCGTCCGCGCGCGCACCTCGGAGGACCAGCAGCAATCGATGGAGGAAGCGCTCGGGCGCCTCTCCGACTTCCTGGGACTCACCGGCGTGTTCGCCCTCCTGCTGGGCGGGATCGGGGTCGCGAGCGCCATGGGCGCGTACATGGCCCGCAAGGCAGACGGCGTCGCCGTCCTGCGCTGCCTTGGCGCCACGGCGCGGCAGGTGTTCGGCATCTACCTCGTCCAGGCGGCGCTGATGGGCTTCGCCGGGGCGGCCGTCGGCGTGGTCCTCGGCGGCGCCGTGCAATGGACGATCCCGCGCCTGCTCGAAGGCCTGCTGCCCGTCGACGTGCCGATCCGCCTCGACGGCGTCGCGGTGCTCACCGGGATGACAGTGGGCGTCTGGACCGCGGTCGCATTCGCGATCCTCCCCCTCCTGCAGATCCGCAACGTCTCGCCGCTGAGCGCCCTGCGCCGACGCGTGGAGCCGATCCGCATCGCGGGGACCGACCCGTTGCGCTGGGCCGCGTGGACGCTGCTCGCGGCGAGCGTGCTCAGTCTGATCACCCTCCAGGCGGGCGAGCTCCGGCTCGGCGCGATCGTGACGGCGGGGGTCGGCGGTACCCTGCTCGTTCTCTGGGGCGCCGCGCGCGTCGTCACGGCGGGGCTTCGGAGAACCCCTCGAATGGGCCTCCCGTATCCGGTCCGGCAAGGGATCGCGAACCTCTACCGGCCCGGAAACCAGACGGCCACCGTCGTGCTGGCGCTCGGGTTCGGCGTGTACCTCATCGCCACGCTGCTCGTCACCCAGTCGAACATCCTCCGGCCGTTGATGGTCGACCTCGAGACTCGCGGAAATCTCCTGCTCTTCGACGTGCAGGAAGACCAGGTGCCGGGGATCGAGGAGGTGTTCGGGAGGGAGGGCGTCGCGGTGGTGCAGGCGGCCGCGATCATCCCCATGCGGATCGCCGCGATCAACGGCGTGGAAGTGCGGCGACCGGTCGGCGGCGACACCGACCCTGACGAGTTCGGCGCACCCGACGCCGGCGGAAACCAGGCCGCCGGCTGGGCGTCGCGGCGCGAGTACCGCTCGACGTACCGCGACACGCTCCAGGCGTCCGAGACGCTGGTCGCGGGCGAATGGTGGGGCACCGAACCCGCCCCCAATCGCGACATCTTCGAGGTATCGCTGGATCGCGACGTGGCGACCGAGCTCGGGGTCGGCATCGGCGACCGGATCGACTGGGACGTGCAGGGGATCCGCGTCTCGACGACGATCACCTCGCTGCGGATGGTCGACTGGGCGCGCTTCGAGCCGAATTTCTACGCCGTCTTCGAGCCTGCAGCGCTGCGCGGCGCGCCGATGATGTGGGTGTTCCTGGCGCGCGCGGATGATCCCGGGGTGCGGGCCGTCGTCCAGCGGGATATCGTCACCGACTTCCCGAACGTGGCATCGATCGACCTCACCCTGATGCAGCGGGCGCTGGACGATGTGATCGGAAGGATCTCGCTGGTGATACGGTTCCTGGCGGGTTTCTCCGTCGCTACCGGCTTCATCGTGCTGCTCGGCGCCGTCGCGACCGGGCGGCTGCAGCGGATCCGCGAGAGCGTGCTCCTGAAGACACTGGGCGCCACGCGCCGACAGATCGGGGCGATTCTGTTCACGGAGTACGCGCTGCTGGGTCTGCTTGCGGTGGTCGTCGGTGTGGGTCTGGCGACGATCGCGGGGTGGGGACTCGCGCGCTTCCTCTTCAACGTCGCGTTCCGGGTGGATGCCGCGCCGATCGCGGGGCTCGCCGTCGCGATGGCGCTGCTCAGCGCGGCGATCGGGCTGTCGGCGAGCCGGGAGGTGTTCAGGAGTACGCCGATGGAAGCGATACGGGAGGAGTGAAGAGAAGTCAGAAGTCAGAAGTCAGAAGTCAGAAGTCAGAAGTCAGGGGTCAGGAGGGATGGGTGGAGGGTAAGGTGGGCGAGGTGGTGGGCTTTCGTGCCTTTACGCAGGAGGAGGACGTTGCCGCCGATGGCGGTTGCGGTGGTGGCGGTGGTGTCCGGAGAGTCGATGCGGTCGCCGTTGAGGTAGATGCCGCCACCGGCGATCAGGCGGCGGGCCTCGCCTTTTGAGGCGGCGATTCCGGCTTCCGCCAGCAGGTCGACGATGCTGACTCCGTCGCCCCCGAAGCGTGCGCGCGGCAGCTCGGTGGAAGGGACGTCGGCGAAGACATCGAGGAGGTCCTCGGCGGCGAGCTCATGGGGTGGAACGCTCCCAAAGAACACGCCCGTCGCGGCTTCCGCGCGCCGGAGGCCATCCTCCCCGTGGACCATGCTGGTCATCTCCACCGCCAACCGCCGCTGGGCATGCCGCGCTCCGGGATCCGCCTCCTGCACCCGCAGGATATCCTCGATCTCGGGGACGGGGATGAACGTGAACCCCTTCAGGTACTTGCCGACGTCCCGGTCGTCGGTGTTCAGCCAGAACTGGTGGAAGCGGAAGGGCGAAGTCCGCTTCGGATCGAGCCAGACGGTGCCGGCTTCGGTCTTCCCGAACTTCGCGCCCGACGCGGTGGTGACGAGCGGAAACACCACCCCGTGCGCCGTCCGTCCGCGCGTCTTCCGGATCAGCTCCAGCCCGGCTGTGATATTCCCCCACTGGTCGCTTCCGCCGATCTGAAGCGTGCATCCTGTGCGGTCCGACAGGACGAGGAAGTCGTACGCCTGCAGGAGCATGTAGCTGAACTCCGTGACCGACAGCCCGTCTTCCTGTTCGAGGCGCCGCGCGACGGACTCCTTCGCGAGCATGTAGTTGATCGTGAAGTGCTTCCCCACGTCGCGCATGAAGTCGATGAGCCCGAGCGAGCCGAGCCACTCGTGGTTGTCGATCAGCAGCGCCGCGGACTCGCCCTGGAAGTCGAGGAACCTCTCCAGCTGGAGACGGATGTTCGCCACGTTGGCCTCGACCTGCTCGCGCGTGAGCAGCTGTCGCTCCTGCGTCTTGCCGCTGGGGTCACCGATCATCCCCGTTCCGCCGCCGACGAGCGCGATGGGCCGATGCCCGCCCCGCTGCAGCCGCGCGAGGCCGAGCAGGGGAAACAGATGCCCCACATGCAGGCTATCCGCCGTTGGATCGAAACCGGCGTACACGGTGACCGGGCCCTCGGCGAGGTGCGCCGGGCTCCCTTCGCTGGACGTGTGGACAAGGCCGCGGGCGACCAGATCGTCGAATACGGATTGCATCGGATTTTCGGGCTGTTGATCCTGCCGGCGAATCGGCCGGGACTCGATCCCGGGGCGGAGCCCGCGGTCGGGAGCGAAGGTGAAGAACATAGCGCGATTCCCCGTGTTCCGGGAGTTCCGGGAGTTCCGGCACGAGGCCTGTCATCGCCGGGCGGGTCGGGGACCCGCCCCTACGAGTCTGCGCACTCTC
>CAZUVK010000074.1:11814-13889 GCA_964623785.1 uncultured Gemmatimonas sp.
CCCAATCGAATCCCGGGCCCATGCCCCCGCCCAAACGGAATCGGCCGCCGGGGATCGCATCCCCCGCGGCCGACAATCCAGACTCGCGTTCTGTCGTTCATCGCGCCGCCCATACTTGCCCGGCGCCCTTCGATCTATTCCAAAAGGCGACGACTCTCCATCGTCCCCTGCGTTCTCCCGGAACACCCGCCCCGTCCGCCCATCCCTCAATTCGAAATACCCTCGAAACGCCGCCGCCGTTTGATCCCTCCGGCTTGCCATCAAGATGATCTGACAGATCGCGGCGCGAATGGGTAGAATGACCCGGCTGTACTTCCCGATCTCTCGCTGGACGATCCGATGACCGTCGAAACCCTTCTGCCCGCCCAGACCGCGACCCTCTCCTCGCGGTACACGCGCATCAGACGATCCACCGAAGCGTTGTGTGACGGTCTCGCGACCGAGGACTATGTCGTCCAGTCGATGGACGATGTGAGCCCTACCAAGTGGCACCTCGCGCATACGAGCTGGTTCTTCGAGACCTTCGTACTGCGGCCGCATCTGGAGGGGTACCGACCGGTCGACAACGCATACGCCTTCCTCTTCAACTCGTACTACGTGCATGCAGGTGAGCGGCACTGTCGTGCGCAGCGCGGCTACATCTCGCGCCCGACTGTCGCGGAAGTCTTCTCGTATCGCGCTCACGTGGACGCGGCGATGGAACACCTGCTCTCCGATCTCGATGACGCGCGCCGCGCCGTCATCGAACCCCTCGTCACCATCGGGCTTCACCACGAACAGCAGCACCAGGAGCTGATTCTCACCGATATCAAGCACGTCTTCTCGGTGAATCCGTTGCGACCGGTGTACAGAACCGCGCCGGCGCCTGCCGCCTTCTCCGCGCGGCCATCGAACTGGATCGAGTACGAGGGCGGGCTCACGTGGATTGGCCACGAGGGCGATTCGTTCGCGTTCGACAACGAATCGCCGCGCCACCAGGCGTTCGTCGCGCCCTTCGCCCTCGCCGATCAGCTGGTGACGAACGCGGAATACATGGCGTTCATGGCCGACGGCGGATACCAGCGGCCCGAGCTGTGGCTATCGATGGGATGGGCGACGGCGCGACAGAACGACTGGACGGAGCCCTTCTACTGGGAGCGGCGCGACGGCGAGTGGTGGAACTTCACGCTCACGGGGATGCGCCCCGTCGCGCCGGAGGAGCCGGTCTGTCACGTCAGCTACTTCGAGGCCGACGCGTTCGCGCGATGGGCGGGCGCCCGCCTCCCCACGGAGGGCGAGTGGGAGTTCGCGGCGCGCGATCTGCCGATGGAGGGGAATTTCGTCGAGCGCGGTCACTGGCACCCGGCGCCCGCCGGCCCGGTCGTCGATTCGCGGCCCGGGCAGATCTTCGGCGACGTCTGGGAGTGGACGCGCAGCCAGTACGAGCCGTACCCCGGCTTCCGCGTGCGGGAGGGCGCACTCGGGGAGTACAACGGGAAGTTCATGTGCAACCAGTTCGTGCTCCGCGGCGGGTCGTGCGCGACGCCCCGAAGCCACATCCGGGCGACCTACCGGAACTTCTTTCCGCCGGAGGCGACCTGGCAGTTTACCGGGCTGAGGTTGGCGAGGGACATTTGAAGAGGGACTCTTGAAGAAGGTCACGGAAGAGGTAGACGGCGTCACCATCGTCCTGTACGACCTGGAGCCCACGCCTGACCGGATCTGCGAGGATGTCGCTCGCGGCCTCTCGTCGGACCCGCGAAGGCTTCCGTCGAAGTACTTCTACGACACCCGCGGCGCGCGGCTCTTCCACCGGATCACCGAACTCGAGGCCTACTACCCGACCCGCACGGAGCTGTTGATCCTGCGGGAGTATGGCGCCGAGATTGGCGAGCGGATCGGCCCGCGGGTCCGTCTGGTCGAGTTCGGGAGTGGAAGCGGTGACAAGACGCGCATCCTCCTCGGCCACCTCACCGACCCCGCGACCTACATCCCCGTCGATATCTCCCGGGCCCAACTCGTCGAGTTCGCGGCGAGCGTCGTGAAGGCTTTCCCGAGACTTCGAGTGGTGCCGGTCTGCGCCGATTACACCCGCG
>CAZUVK010000074.1:13899-14473 GCA_964623785.1 uncultured Gemmatimonas sp.
TCGTCGGGCCCGAGGGTGGACTCCTGCTGGGCATCGACCTGCTGAAGGACCGCGAGACAATCGAGCGGGCGTACAACGATCCGGAGGGGGTAACCGCGGAGTTCAACCTCAACCTCCTCCGGCGGATCAACCGCGAATGCGGGGCGGATTTCGATCTCGGCGAGTTCCGCCACGAGGCGTTCTTCGACGGGCGGGAGTCGCGGATCGAGATGCGCCTGGTCGCCGTCCGGGATCAGGTCATCCGCCTCCACCCCGAACCCGACCGGCCCGGCGTCTCCCCGGTCCGTTTCGCCGCCGGTGACTTCATCATCACGGAGTACTCGCAGAAGTATAGTCTCGAGGGCTTCACGTCGATGGCGGAGCGCGCGGGGTGGCGTGTCGCGCAGATCTGGTCGGATCCGGCGGCGTGGTTCGCCGTTGCGCTTCTTTCCTGAGCCGTCTTCCGGTTCTTCGCTCTCAGGAATGGCCCTCCTCCTGAGGCCCTCATTGTCATCCTGAGGCGCAGCCGAAGGATCTGCACGTGGCCGTCCGCGCGGATCCCGAAGTGCGGATCCTTCGGCTGCGCCTCAGGATG
>CAZUVK010000075.1:0-14246 GCA_964623785.1 uncultured Gemmatimonas sp.
CCGTAGACGATGTTCTCGCGCACCGTGCCGTGGAAGAGGAACACGTCCTGGCTCACCAGCCCCGTCGCCCCGCGCAGATCGCGCAGCCGCAGCTCCTGGATCGGCGTCCCGTCGAGCAGGATCCGGCCCTCCTGAACCTCGTAGAGCCGGAGGAGGAGCTTCACCAGCGTGCTCTTCCCGGACCCCGTCGAGCCCACGACCCCGAGTGTCTGGCCGGCCGGCACCGAGATCGAGACGTTCCGCAACACGGGCGGCCCCGACCGATACGAGAAGGTGATGTTCTCGATCTCGATGTCGCCGCGCACCTCGGCGACCGGCAATCGGCGGGAGCCCGGGTGGATCTCGAAAGGCGTATCCAGAAGACCCATCACCCGGTTGGTGGAGGCCATCGCGCGCTGGTACTGGTCGAGCGTCTCCCCGAGGCGGGTCAGGGGCCAGAGCAGCCGCTGCGTGAGGAACACGAGGACGCTGTAGACGCCGACGGACATGTTGCCCGCGACGGCCTCCATTCCCCCGTACAGCAGGGTCGCGGTGAACCCGAAGAGGATGACGATACGGATGAGCGGCACGAATGCCGAGCTGACGCGGATCGCGCGCCGGTTGCTGTCGCGGTACGCCTCGCTCTCATGGCGGACGCGAGCGTCCTCATGCTCCTCGGCGGTGAACGCCTTGATCGTGGTGATCCCACCGATATTGTTCGCCAGCCGCGAGTTGAGGTCGCCCACGCGCTCGCGGATATCCGCGTAGTAGGGCGTAAGCAGCGCCTGGAACCGGATCGAGCACCAGACAACGATGGGCATCGGAAGGATCGCCATCCACGCCACGGACGGCGCGAGGATGAGAAACGAGATCCCGATGACGATGACCGTCGTGGTGACCTGCAGGATCTCGTTCGCGCCGATGTCGAGGAATCGCTCGAGCTGGTTGATGTCGTCGCTCAGCACCGACATCAGCCCGCCGGTGCTCCGGTCCTCGTAGTAGGCGAGCTCGAGCCCCTGCAGGTGGCTGTACGCGTCCACTCGCAGATCGTGCTGGACGGTCTGCGCGAGGTTGCGCCAGAGCAACGCGTAGAGGTACTGGAACGCGGACTCCAGCAGCCACACGACGAAAGTGATCGCCGAGAGCAGGACCAGCTGGTCCCAGACGTCGACGATGCCGACCCGGGCGAGGAACGAGTTCTCCTGCTGGACGATGACGTCGACCGCCGCGCCGATGAGGGCGGGCGGGGCAAGGTCGAACATCTTGTTCAGTACGGAGCACAGCGACGCGAGCCAGATTCGCCGGCGGTGCGGTCCTGCGTATCGGAGAAGGCGCCTCAACGGAGATGTGACGGGGGGTATCGATCCGGAGGGTGCAGCGGCTGCTTGCATTCGGTAGTCGGGTATGTACCGGGCTCTGGAGAATCGTTACAATCTCGCCGGATCGGCGCCCCGTCGCCAGCCCGGGACAGACCACTGTACAGCGAACAGGATCGCAATGATGGATATGAGCGAGTCATTCCCCGCCGCCGCGACGGGTTGGTTGCGAACCGAGGGGCTCGTCGTGGCGGCGGGGGCGGTGACCTTCTACGCCGCGCTGGGCGCCGCCGGATGGATCCTCTTCGCGCTGCTCTTCTTCCTCCCGGACGTGAGCTTCGCCGGCTATCTCGCGGGGCCGCGGGTCGGCGCGGTGGTCTACAATGTAGCCCACACCTACACCACCGCGCTGATCCCGCTGGTGGCCGGCTGGCTGGCCGACAGCCCGCTGGCGGTCGCGGTCGGTCTGATCTGGATCGCGCACATCGGGTTCGACAGATTGCTCGGGTACGGGCTGAAGCTCCCGGCCGGCTTCCGCCACACGCACCTGGGGATGATCGGCGGGGGACTCGGGGGAACACGAACGGATTCGGTGGATGGCCAGAAAGCATGAGTTCCGCGAGTTCATCGTCGAGCAGTTGAGCCGCGTCCGGCCAGTCACCGCGCGGTCGATGTTCGGCGGCGCGGGCCTCTACACGGACGGGCTCATCTTCGGTCTGATCGCCGACGACCGCGTCTACTTCAAGGTCGACGACACGAACCGGCCGGACTTCGAGTCAGCCGGCCGCGGCCCGTTTCATCCGTTCGGGGACGAGAGATACTCGATGAACTACTACGAGCTACCCGAGGAGCTGCTGGAGGCGCCCGACGAGCTGCGACCGTGGGTGGAGAAATCGATCGACGTGTCCCGGGCCGCGAAGCGAAGAAAGCGAACGAAGCGAAAGTGACCGGATTGCGAGCGATCCGGGGGAAAGCAGAATGCCCGCCGGTACGGGCGGGCATCTCGGGGTCCTTCCCGGTCGCGGTTGGCGGACCGGGTCACACCACGCGCGTGGTCCCGGTCAGCTCCGCGCTCGCGCCGCCCGGGCGTGAACCGCCGCGCGCCGCCACCCGTCGACGACCTGCGTGACGTAGCGCATGAACACGACGGCCAATCCAGGGATGAAGAGGACCCAGAAGATCCCCGCCGCGATGCAGATCGCCAGCAGGATCGTCTTCTCGTTGATCGTGAAGAGCTTTTCCCGCGGCCGGGCGATTACGCCGCCATGGAACGTCCACACCGTCACGAACGTCGCGACGGCAAGGTATGGCATGATCAGCAGCGGAATGTTCACGGTCCTCCTCCGATGTATCCCGTCGTACGCTTCGATCCCTCGCGATCATTACGAAAACGCGCAATCGCGGGATTCATTGACTCTGCAGGCGACTATACAGATTTCGCGCCGGTGGTGTATGAGTCCTCGCACCCGGGCGTACCCGTGAGGCGGGGGCGGGGTTTCAATTCGCGTTCGGCGAATCGCCGAACCCGACCGGGAAGTCTGGAGTGGTTCGACGGATAGTCTCGACAGGACAGTCGGGATGCTGAACCTTCAGGGAAGCGAGTGAGGAGACCGATGGAACTGGGTCTGGAGGCAGTCGGCGGGAATCCGTTCGCGATGCTGTCGTTCATTGTCGCGCCGGCGATTCTGACGAACGCATCGTCGTTGCTGGCGATGAGCACGAGCAACCGTCTCGCGCGGGCGGTTGACCGCGCGCGTGAGCTGTCGAAGCAACTGGAAGCGTCGGTGGGGAGCACGTCCATCGAGACGGAGCGGCGGCTGCGGGAGCTGGCCGCGGCGGAGGAGCGCGCGCTCATGCTGATCAACGCGCTCGGCAGCTTCTACACGGCGCTTGGCGGGTTCGCGCTGGCGGCGCTCGTTTCCCTGATCGGGGCGGGTCTCGTCTCGGCGGGCGCGAGCGGGATGGTGCCGGTCATCGAGATCGTCGCGGTACTGGCGGGCGTGATCGCGGTCGGCACGCTCGTCCACGGCTCGGTGCTCCTGGTGCGCGAGACGAGGATCGCGGTGCAGGTAATTCGCGAGCGGGCATCGGAGGTCCGTGCAAGGATGAAGGCGATCGGAACGGGGGGCCAGCGTTCGGGAACACCCGTGGACCTCATCGGCCCGGACTGACCCGGCGCTCACGGGCGCCGATCCCGGCGCCAGACGATACAGGACCCATGCTGAAGAAGCTGGAACGCGCGTGGAAGGCGGTTTGGCTGGCGGTCTTCTGCCAGATCGTCCGCATCACCCATCGCTCGACGCCCGAGCCGGAGTGGGGGCGGGACTCGTGTCGCGTCCTCTTCCTCCGGCCGGACCGGATCGGGGACGCGATCGTGTCGACGGGGATCTTCCGCGAGATCGTCGAGCGCGCGCCGAACGTCACGCTCGACGTGCTCGGATCGCCGCGGAACGAGGCGATTCTACGGATGGAGCCCCGCCTGTCCACGATCCACGTGTTTGATCGACGGCGCTGGTCGGACTACCCGCGGATCGTCCGGGAACTCCGGGCGCGCCGATACGACGGTGTGATCGACTGCATGGTCACCGCGCCTTCGATGACGTGTCTGCTGTTGATGATCGCGAGCGGCGCGAGACACCGGATCGGGATTGCAGGTCGCGGAGTCGATACGGCGCTCACCGTGCGTGTGCCGGCGAACTCGGGGGGGCGGCACATCATCGACCATCTCGCCGCGTTCGGGAGCGTCTTCGACATCGACGTCGCGGGGACGGACTGGCGGCCGGGGCTCACCCTCTCGAGCGACGAAATCGGGAGGGCGATGGAGGCGTGGTCAGCGGGGAACGGTCGGCCGGATCACCGTGTGCTTGTCAACGTGTCGGCGGGAAGGCCGGCGAGGAACTGGCCGGAGTCGCGGTTCGCGGCGGCGGTCGAGCACATCCGCAAACGGCTCGGAAACCCGGAGGTCGTGATGATCGGGGCGCCAAGCGAGTGGACTCGCGTGGAGCGCACGGCGGCGGTGTCGCGCGCACGGGCGGTTCAGACGCCGCGGATCGGCGATGTGGCCGCGCTCGTCGCCACCGCGACATTTCTCCTGACGCCCGACACGAGCGTCGCGCACATGGCGTCGGCACTCGGCACGCCCACCGTTGCGATGTACCTGAAAGGTACCTCGCGGATGTGGGGGCTCTACGGATCGCCCGGCGAGTCGCTGGAGGTGAACTCGGCAACCCTCGCCGACCTGGCGCTCGAACCCGTCCTGGCGGCCATGGACCGCGTGCTTGACCGGGCCGCGGCCTCTGGCGACGTCGGGGCCGACTGGCCCGCGCCACCGGAACGATCGGCGGTCCGGTAACGAGCGCGCACGGGGCGCATCGCGGGCGGCTGCCCGCGCCGCGCGATGGCGTGGAATCGGACCGAACGCCGCCGGCCTGCGGTGTGGGCGAGGTAGTCCGACCCCTCTGTCGTCGGGAGCGCGTGCCCGCGCGTACCGTCCCAGTCGATGAAGCCACGTCGCGTCAGCATGTCCAGGATCTCGTGCAGCTCATCGGCCGGGATCGCCAGGTCCGCGGCGATGTGGTCGGCGACCAGCGTGCCGGTCGCGTCGTCGACGAATGTATCGAGGTGCTGCAGGATGACGTAGCCGAGCCTTTCCTTTCGCTCGGATTCCGTAGCGGCCCGTGCCCCCGGTCGTCTCATCTCCCCCTCGCTTCGTGAATCCCAGCGGCGATCCGGATCACAACCCGTTGTGCCGGATACAGTTGACTACACTGGAGCATAACCCGTTCCAGCGGGCGGACCCGGTCATGGAGATCGGGCGAAGCGCGCGGGGCGATTGCGAGGGGCGACTCCTACCGTCCCGCCATCAGGCGCACCGAGCGTCTCTGCCTGGCGTCCAGCGAGGAGTCGCGCACATCCGTGGCGAAGATACGGGTGGCGGAGAGCACGGCGCCGGTGAACGTGGCGCCGGAGATCTCCGCGCCCCGGAGATCCGCGTCACGCAGGTCGGCCTCATCCAGCATTGCGCCGATCAGGCGCGCGCCGCGGAGGTCGGCGTTTCCCAGTCGCGCCGCGAACAGGTACGCGCCGGTGAGGTCGGCGTCGCGCAGGTCGGCGCCGTCGAGGACGGCCCCGCAGAGGTTCGTGCGCGTCAGCGCCGCACGCCGGAGATCCGCCTGGGCCATGTTTGCGCCCCCAAGGTCGATCCCCGCGAGATTCTGCGCGACGGAGCCCGATTCGCCTCGACGCGGGTCGCGCAGGAAGCCGATGATTCGCTTCAACATCGACCGCACCGTACCGTTGGGAAGGGAACGCCCCGTTCCAGGTGTGTGTGACGAAGCCCAATGAATCAACCCAAGATGCGCGGTCGGCGAGCGATGGGGAAGCCCGGGGAGGAGAAGAGTGAAGAGCGAAGAGAGAAGGAGTCCGGGAACCGCGCGAGCCCCTTCACTTCTCCCCTCACGCTTCACTATTCTGTTCCCTGCGTCTTCCTACTTCACTCTTCACTGCTCTCTTGATGTTCATCACACTGCTCTTCGTCACGTTTCTCATCGCGCTCACCGTGTCGACCCTGGTCGCGCGGTTCTTCGCCACTCCGATCCGGCGGATCCTCAGCCACATCGTCGCGGAGGACATTACCTTCGCCTGGTCGAAGTACATCTGGTTCGCGATCCTGGTGGTGGGGATATCCAGCGGTGTGCGTGTCTGGGAGCTGGAGCGGTACATCACGCCGATGGCACCGGACCGGACTGACGTCCTCGTGCTCACGAGCGACCGGTGGGTCCTCGAAGTCTACCGGACGGTGATCGGTTCACTGCAGGGGATCGCCTGGCTGCTCCTCGTGTTCTTCGTCTTCGCGCTGATCGCCTACGTGATCGTCCGCGTCGGCGAGAGCAGGACGGGAAAGTCGGGAGCGTAACCGTAGCGGGACGCGCGTAAATGCGCAGGGAACCCAAAGCCGGTCCGGGGCGCCTGTCCGCGCAACGCGGCGGAGCCCGGGTGGGGGTCCATCTTCGAAAACATGGTGTGCTCCCGCGCCCGTGATTAGATTGCCGCCATTCCGCACGGGTATTCTGACCGGCATTCAGGCATCGCGCTCCCGTTTCCCGTGGAGAAACGATGAACTCGAGTCTTGCCGCTCTGCTTGTGATCGCGGGTGGACTGCAGGTGTTCCTGTTCGTGCTCTTCGGCCGCTTCGAGGTGCCGCGCTGGAAGGTGTTGTCGAAAGTTGGATTCTACTTCGTACTCACCTGGATCCTCGCGACGGCGTTCGGCTGGTGGAGTCTGATCTGGATCGCGGGTCACCCGGCGCTGGGCGTCGTGGCGCACGCGTTCTGGTGCGGCAACCACGGAATCGATTGGCGGACCTGCGAGCCGCGGGAGGAGTATCTTCGACTTCGGCCGTGGACCGGCGACACTTTCGCCAACGCGGAATGAACCGGCACGATATCCGCGGTTGCTGAACTACCGGTAGTGCGCGGGGTACGATGCCCCGGATGCGAACGGCACCCAGACCAGGTGCCGTTTCTTTTTTCCGGGGATGGATGATGACATTCGACGATTTCGGAGTACACCCGAAGCTGCTTGCGGCGATCGGGGATATGGGGTTCACACAGCCGACGAGTATTCAGGCGCAGTCGATCCCGCCGGCGATGGAGGGCCGCGACCTGCTGGCCTGTGCGATGACGGGGAGCGGCAAGACCGCGGCGTTCCTGCTGCCGATCATGCACAAGCTCCTCGAGCGGCCACGCGGGAAGACACGAGTGCTCGTGATCTCACCGACGCGGGAGCTGGCCGCGCAGATCCACGAACATTTCCGCGCGCTCGCCGCGCATACCGACCTCACGGGCGCGGCCGTATTCGGCGGCGTGGGGATGAAACCGCAGGAGGATGCCTTCCGGCGCCGGGTCGACCTCATCGTCGCCACTCCCGGCCGTCTGCTGGACCACCTCCAGTACCCGTACGCAAAGCTCGACGACGTCGAGTTCCTCGTACTTGACGAGGCGGATCGGATGCTGGACATGGGCTTCCTGCCTGATATCCGCAGGGTCCTTCGCCACGTACCGGCGAAGCGGCAGACGCTCTTCTTCAGCGCCACGATGCCGCCGGCCATCGTTGAGCTGTCGAAGCATATGCTGGTGTCGCCGGCCTCGGTGGATATCCAGCGGCGCGCGGCGCCCGCGACTGGCGTCGCCCAGGCCCTCTATCCGGTTGGCGAAGAGCTGAAGGCACCGCTCTTCCTTGAGCTCCTCCGCCGCGGCGACGTCGGAAACGTCATCGTCTTCTGCCGCACCAAGCACCGGGCGAACCGGCTGGCCGAGTTCCTGGAGAAGCACCGGGTTCCGAACGCCAGAATCCACGGCAATCGCAGCCAGACCGCGCGTACGGATGCCCTCGCCGGCTTCAAGAGCGGGAAGTATCGGGTGCTGGTGGCGACGGATATCGTCGCGCGCGGGATCGATGTCGAGGCGCTCGAGCATGTGGTGAACTTCGACGTCCCGAACCAGCCGGAGGATTACATCCACCGGGTTGGGCGAACGGCCCGTGCCGAGGCCACGGGAGATGCGTATACGCTGGTGTCGCCCGATGAGGAGCGGTTGATCAAGGCGATCGAGAAGGCGATCAACCAGCGGATCCGTCGCGTCACCGTCGACGGGTTCGACTACCGGGCGAAGCCCGCGGACCGTTTCGAGGTCCCGATCGGCGAGCGGATCGCCGAGATCCGCAAGCGCAAGTCGGAAGAGCGGCAGCGGGCGCGGGAGAAGGCGGAGCGGAAGGCACAGCGCGAGGCGGAGGAAGCCGCGAGGGCCGCGGGCGGTGGGGTTCCGGGCGGGCGTGGTCACCGGGGTGGCAGGCCGGCCGCGGCCGGCGGAGACAGGCGGCGACCGCGCCGCTGAGTCGGCGAGGCCTCATCGACAGCCGCTGACATGCCGATCCTGTTCTGTGGAGTGGGTAGACGTCCACGAACAGGTTGCCGACGAGATGGACAATCGGCGTCAGCACTATCGAATCAAGTATCCGGAAGGCGATCAGCCGCGTTTCGTCTTCGGCACCTCCATATCGGAGGTGCTGGAGTGCTCGGAGCGCGGCATCCGCGTGCGTCCGGCGGGTCGGATGCCGGATTACGGCGAGGAGGTAGCTGGCCGGATCTCGATGTGCCATGGCGCCCAGGTGAGCGTCGCGGGCAGCGTGATCTGGTCGGAGGACGGGATCATCGCCATCCATCTCGATGGTCGACCGATCCCGTTTCTGGCGGTGATCCGCGAACAGCTGTATCTGCGGCGGCTGGCGCGGCAGCGCGCGGAGGAAGCAAGAGAAGCTTCGCAGTGATCCCCTTCCCATCCACGCAGACCTTCCCTCACGTTACCGACCAGCTCGCAATTCCGATCCCCGCCGGATACTCTATCGTTCGGTATCGCGGGCGACGAGCTGCGCGCGGGTCGACCGGGCTTCCGGGGGCCACCGCGTGATGCGCAGGAGCGCCGAGTAGCTGGAAGTCGGGATCGCCTCGTCCGAACGCGGCTCGGGGTCGATGTCGAGCAGCCGGACGGCGTGATCACCGACGATTACCTCGATCGTATCCCCGGCTGTATTCAACGTGCGCGGAGCCCATCGTTCTCCGGCGGCGGCGGTGCCGATCACGACCTCGGCGTTGCCGGCCCAGACGCAGGCTACGTCGGTGGGGCACCGGCTGTCGGACGCGACCGCGCGGAAGGTGACGAAGAACGTTTCGTCCTCCGACGCGGCGATCTCTCCGACGCGGAGTCGGAAGTCCTCCCCATTGTTCGGCCTGACGTGGGCGGCGGCGAGTTCGGGGGCGGGCAATCGACCGAGCTCGGTCGGCTGGCTCGCGCAACCCGCGGCGAGCGCGACAACCACGGCGAGAAGACGGCGCATATCACGACTCCGTTCCTGGTAGACGGACTCCATCTGGATCCGCGCGTCCGGCGGACCGGCGATATCGAGAACGAACAACCATTCCCTACGTGACAGAAACATCAGACACTGCCGGGTCGGAAATGGATCCGCCGATTCTGGAGCTGCGGGAGGTCACCGTCGTGCGGGGCGCCACGCGGATTCTCGACCGTGTCAGCCTGTCACTGAATCGTGGGGAACACACGGCGATCCTGGGACCCAACGGCTCCGGGAAGTCGACGCTGGTGAAGTTGATCTCCGGCCATATCTACCCGTCGGCGCCGCTGGCGGTCGACCCCCCGATCCGGGTATTCGGCCGGAATCGATGGAACCTCGAGGAGCTTCGCACCCGGCTCGGGCTCGTGTCGGCGGATATCCACCATCGATTCATGACGGGCTCAAGCATGGGACGGGCCACGGCGATGGAGCTGGTGGTCGCGAGCTTCTTCGGTACCGGACGGATCTTCCTCCACCACGAGGTGACGGATGAGCAGCGCGCCCGAGCGCTCGAGGCGCTCAACCGGGTGGAGGCCGGCGCGCTCGCCGACCGCCGGCTGAGCGAGATGTCGAGCGGTGAGGCGCGCAGGGTGGTGATCGCGCGAGCCCTCGTCCACCGTCCCGAGGTGCTAGTACTGGACGAGCCGACGACGGGGCTCGATCTTGTCGCGAGGCGAGCATTCCTGGGTACGCTGCGCCGGCTCGCCGCGAACGAAGCAACCCTGGTCCTCGTCACGCACCACATCGAGGAGATCGTTCCCGAGGTGAAGCGGGTCGTGTTGATGCGCGGCGGCCGGATCGCGGCCGATGGGCCGCCGGACGACGTGCTCACCGCCGCCGCGCTCAGCGATGCCTTCGGCGCGGCGGTCAAACCCGTGCGGCGAAATGGGCGGTACGAGCTTCGGATGAAGGACGGGTGAGAGTCTCCGCCGAACGGGAACGACAACGGCGGGATTGCGAGGAGGGGCGCGGACGCCTTCAACCAGCGATTGGAAATGGACGGTACGGAGCGACTCAGAAGCCGACTTGCGTCGGCGCACGCGGAGGCGCTGAAGGTCGGGGACAGTCCGCTCCGCGCGGACCGGCTCGCTGAACAGCTCGACGCGGCGTCGCGCGAGGTGGCGGGCAGCGGGCTCGGGGATGAGCGTGCCGCCCGCGTTTCATCGTCAATCGCCACCGCGATGCGTGTTCTGCGACGCGACGACGACGGCCGGGAGGCGGCCCGGCACATCCAGGAAGCGCTGAAACAGTTCGACGCGCCGCCCCGCAGGCCGTCTCCCTTTCTCGACGACCTGTAGCACCTCGGCCAGGTCGGTCATCCACCAGCGCGATCCAGCATGGAACCCATCGATCCCGGCGTCGACATTGGCCACGTGCACCTCAAGGTGGCGGACCTCGAGCGCGCCATCGGCTTCTACCGCGACGTCCTGGGCTTCGAGTTGATGCAGCGTTTCGGCGACAGCGCCGCGTTCCTGAGTGCCGGCGGCTATCACCATCACATCGGCCTCAACACGTGGGAGAGCCGGGATGGCGCGCCGCCACCGCGTGGCGCCACCGGCCTCTACCACACGGCAATCCGGTACCCTACCCGCCGCGCGCTCGCGGACGCGCTGCGCCGGGTGATCTCAGCGAACATCCGCCTGCAGGGCGCGTCGGATCATGGCGTGAGTGAAGCGCTCTATCTTGCCGACCCGGACCAGAACGGGGTGGAGCTGTACTGGGACCGCCCGCGGGAGGATTGGCCGAAGGCGCCCGACGGGTCGCTCGGCATGTTCACGCGGGCGCTGGATCTGAACGGTCTGCTGGCCGAGCTGGGCGAAGAAGGCCAATAGGCCGCGAGATCACACGCACGATGACCGGGTTCCAGGACCACTTCTCCGGAGTAGCCAGAGACTACAGCCGCTTTCGGCCCGACTATCCGGACGCCCTGTTCGACTTCCTCGCGGCGGCTTCGCCCGGCCGCGACCTGGCCTGGGACGTCGGAACGGGCAGCGGCCAGGCGGTGGCGCCATTGCGGAGGCGGTTCGGGGCGGTCGTCGCCACCGACGCCAGCGCGGAACAGCTCGCCCTCGCACCGCCAATCGAAGGCGTGGAGTACCGGAACGAAGCCGCTGAATCGACCTCCCTGGCAGATGGAACGGTAGACCTGGCAACGGTGGCCGCCGCGGTCCACTGGTTCGACCTGGACCGATTCTACACGGAGGCAAGGCGAGTACTTCGACCGGGCGGCGTCATTGCGGTGTGGGCCTACCACCTGCCCGTCGTTCAACCATCCATCGACCGGATCGTGGCGCGCTATACCGACGAAACGCTTCACGGCCACTGGCCCGAGCGGTCGGGCCATGTGATGAGTCGGTATCGAACGCTGCCATTCCCGTTCGTGGAGATCGAGGCGCCCCGGACGCACATCGAAATGAACTGGGGGATCGAGGAACTTCGAGGGTTCCTGGGCAGCTGGTCCGGGGCTCTCGCTTACCGGGCGAATACCGGCGAGGACGCTCTGGCCGAGATATCGGACGAGCTGTCGAGGGAATGGGGTGACGCGCGAGGCAAGCGAGTAGTGCGGTGCCCGATCTTCATGCGCGCGGGGCGCGTCTGATGATCAACTGGCGGGTCATCGCCCGTGTCGGCGGGCGACGAAGTCCCGGCGTTGATGGTTCCAACGGGGGCGTGGCGTGAGTCGCCGCGCCCCCGTCAGGCCAATCGCAAGTTCACTTGCTGACCGTCGCCGCGACCTTGTCGACGTAGCTGTCAACGCGGGCGAGCACCTGGACGAGATTGGAGCGACTCTCCGCGTCCGTAAGGTCCTGCGCGAACTGGAGCAACAGTCCGCGGATGCGATCGCGGTCGGGCTCCTGCCGACGGGAGCGGCGGGTGCGCCGAGGGACCTGCTCCACCGCCGCCGGGGCCTGTCCGTTGCGCGTTGCCTTCGCGCGACGCTTGCGAGTGCGACGCACCGGCTGTACTTCCTGCTCCGAGTCCACCTTCCTCGCGCGTTTGGCCGGCAGCACGTAACGCGCATGGAACTGCTGCAGTGTGTCCTTCGCAACCGCCTTGTCGGATTCGCGCAGCACACCATACAACTCCTTCGAACCCAGGTCCGGGTTTTTTTCGAGCTCCTGCAGTACCCGCTCGTAGATCTTTTCGTTACGCTCGGCCATTTGTATGCGATTGTTACGGGTTTCCGACAACAAAAGGAACAGTGATAGCTAATCGCCGCGCGCAAGAGGCACAAGGGTGTTGTAGCTCGCGCGTCCACGGCACTGCATAAAGTGGCCTTGTTCGCCGTAGCTGGCCGTACCCGGCCCGCAAGCGGGTCGTAACACGTCCCCCCAGGGTGGTCCGGGTCGAATGACCCGTTCCGCCGCAGCCGGTTGCGAGGTACCGTATTCGAGGGCGAGGTAGTGCGACGAAGCGTTCGCGAGTTGACGGAGCGGGCGGGAGGGAGGCACCTGCCAGTAGGGCGTCCAGATAGGGGTTGCTGTCACGCTAATGCATAACTAGCTTGCAGTTATCGTCCCTTGCGAGCCGTCTGGTCCGACCCCTCTCCAATCGAATCGATTCCGTCCCGGTCAACAGGCGGACCAGCAACGATCCCGCGCGGATTCGTTCATCCGCCGTTTGCGCGGCAATCACCGAAAGTGCCTGATGGTGGAGCTTGCGGAGCTTTATGGCGCGGAGGAGGAGGGGATCGCCGGGTTCCTCGAGCGGGCTCGACGTTCGTTGGCCCTGACGCGTGTGGCGCTGTGGAGCGCGGGCGAATCCGCGGACGCGGTCTGCCTCGCATGGCTGCCGGGCGATGCTTCCCCCGTGCCGATCGCCGATTCCGTCGATGCCCGCGAGGTAGCGGCGGCTCGTGGCGGACTCGCGGCGCGGGTCCGCGTCCTGGTTGGTCCTCCCGATGCGCCGCTTGCGATCCTCGTGGCGGAGCGAGACGACGCCGCGAGCTGGTCGCAGACGGATGGGCTCGCCATCTTCGCCGTCGCCCAGACCGTCGCCGCGTCGATGGAGCGGGCGCATCGCATCGAGGCCGAGGGCGAAGCGCGGGCGGCGCTGCGCTCGTCGGAAGCGCGGTTCCGCGGCCTCTTCGACCAGTTCCCGCTGAGCATCCAGATCCTCGACACGACCGGCCGGACGTTGCGTGTGAACCAGGAGTTCACGGACTTCTGGGGCTACGGGATGGAAGCGCTCGAGAACTTCAACATCCTGACCGACCCACAGCTGGAGCCCATCCGCGACCAGGTCCATCGCGGACTTGCCGGAGAGATGGTCTTCCTTCCACCCGTTCCCTTCGACGGAAGCCGGGCGTTTTCCGCACCGGGGGCGCCCGGCGAGCGAATGATCCAGGCGTTCATGTTCCCGGTGAAGGACGCCGATGGCAGCGTTCGCGAGCTGATCTTCGTGCACCAGGACGTGACCCAGGACAGGGCGCGCGAGGAACAGCTGCGCATCTCCGAAGAGAGCTACCGGACGATCTTCGATCTCGCGAGCGACGGCATCTTCGTCCACCACCCGGTGACGGGCGCTGTCCTCGACGTGAACCGGCAGGCGTGCGAGATCCACCAGCTCACGCTGGACGAACTGAAGGCGCGGGGTCTCGACGCCATCTCCGACCCTACGGACGCCGAGAGTCGTGCCCGGGCGATCGGGTACATCCACCGTGCCGCCGCTGGTCAACCGCAGTGTTTCGAGTGGCTCGTGCCGCGCCCGGACGGGTCCACCGTGTGGGTGGAGGTCAGCCTGAACCGCGTGGTGATCCTGGGGGAGGACCGGGTTCTGGCGAACGTTCGGAACATCGACACGCGGAAGCGTGCCGAGGCGGAGCTGCGGAAGGCCAATGAGGACCTCGAGGCGAGGGTCGCGGCGCGCACGGGGGAGCTCAGCGCCGCGAACGAGCAGCTGTTGAGGCGGACCGAAGAGCTGGAGGGCATCTTCCGGGCGCTTCCGGACCTCTACTTCCGTCTCGGCGCGGACGGCGCGATTCAGAACTATCGCTCGGGCACCGGTCACGGCCTGCGTGGTACAGCGGTGGAGATCCCCGGC
>CAZUVK010000076.1:0-8459 GCA_964623785.1 uncultured Gemmatimonas sp.
CTTCCGCGATCAGAATCGAGGGTGTGACAGTGGGGCCGGAGCCACTAACTTCGATCGGGTTCAACTGCGATGCAAACCAGGATGAGTCGTTTCCGGGACGCAGAACCAGGTGGAGTCCCGAGGAGATCGCTGCTCGAGGGCTGTCTGAGTCGACAGTAGACTGGAGTCGAGACTCAAACGCAAGAGTCGTTCCCATCCTATGATGGTCGGCAAGTCAGTCTCCATACATTCGATCTGAGGTCCCACCGATACCATGACCATATATCTCACGAGGGTCGTGCGATTTTCGGCTGCGCATCGGTACCACCGGCCGGAATGGTCGGATGAGCGGAACGAGGCGGTGTTCGGCGCCTGCGCCAACCCGCACGGCCACGGCCACAACTACGTGCTCGAGGTAATGGTCGCCGGCACGCCGGATCCGTTGACGGGCTTCGGCGTCGACCTCGGTGCGCTCGACGGGGTGCTGGAGCGCGAGGTCCGTGTGCCCCTCGACCACAAGCACGTCAACCACGCTGTCGCGGAATTCGCGGCGGGCGGTTTGATCCCAACGACGGAGAACCTGGTGATCTGGATCTGGCGCCGGCTCGTCCGGTCCATCCCCGACGCGCGTCTCGTTCGGCTGAGACTCATCGAGGAGCCCGGACTCTTCGTCGACTACTTCGGGGAATCGCCCGCGGCCGAGGATCGCGGTGCGCGGTTCGCGTAGCCCGGGGAGTCGGTCTGTCACCTGTCGTACCACCCTGGCTCGAAGCACTTCCTCAGAACCAGGACGGCCGCCTCCGGACAGGGGGCGGCCGTTTCGTCGGTCCTCTCGGTGACTTCCGAGACCTACATCGCCACGCGGCTGGTGCAGTCCATCTCCATAACGGGGGCGTTTCCCCCGGTGGCGGAATCCGCGCGCGCCTTCGCGACCGCGGTGCCCGCACCATAGCCGAACTCATAGATCTCTCCAGAGACCGGATTCCAGTCGGTGCCCTCGAGCGTCGCCGGGTAGGCGCCCTCACGCGCCTTTACGGCGTCCGCCGCGGAGCAGATATGCTGGAGAACCGTAAGGGCTTCCGCCCTTGCGGGCTCGTTCGCGACCGCGGAGAATCGCGGTACCGCCACGATGCCGATCACGCCGACGATGATGACGGTAATCAGCGACTCGATGATCGTATACCCTCGTTTGTCGAGCGGCTGCATGTTCTTCATGTCACCAATCAGGAAGAGGTCGGAGCTACGCGCCGCCGACGGTCAGGACCTTGGATTCACAGTCCATCGACGGGTTCTGGAGACCCGGCCCGGCAGTCGCCGACGCGACACCGTTGCCGAAGCTCCAGTTCGAGAAGTGCTGCGCTGAAGGATCGGTCCAGCCGGGGATGTCGCCGAGCGCCGCCGGCCACGCGTTCTCCCTCAGATATTCAGCTTCGGCAAGCGTGCACATCTGCTTGAGGATCGGGCCGGCCTCCGCCTGCTTGGCCTGGTCCGAAACGGCGGTGAATCGCGGGATCGCGATCGCCGCGAGTACGCCAATGATCACGACGACGATCATCAGTTCGATCAGGGTGAACCCCTGAGTGTCCAGGTTCTTGCGCATCTTGTCCTCTCCATTACTTGCGTGAACGGTTCCGGTGAGTGGGCCCCGCAGGCGATCCCGGTCCCGGGCTGGGCAATGCGCATGCCCACTGCAGCGCGATGCACAAGATTGTGAATGACAATATCTTACGCTGCCTTTGGCGGTGTAATCACAGCCTGCGGATGCCTGACTTTGCACGATGCCTTGCACTCTGCAACGTGACGCGGTCGCTACTGCCCTTCCGGGATCGGAGGAACGGGGTTCTTCGCACGGGAAGAGAGGGAATCCCGTGTGGCTGGAGGGGTGACTCGTCCTCGGCGCAGGCCCATCCCCCTCGCACTTGCCGAGGACCCCGGCTCCGAGTACGTTCGGCCACGCTTTTGAGGACGTGACAACCTCCACCCGGGAAGGCAAGTGGGCGAGTCTCAGAACGGCATTGCGGACATTACGATCATTGGCGGCGGGCCCACCGGGCTCTTTGCCGCGTTCTACGCGGGTCTGCGCGGAGTCAGCTGCCGGATCGTGGATGCGCTTCCGGAGCTTGGCGGGCAGCTGATGGCGCTGTATCCCGAGAAGTACATCTTCGATGTCGGCGGGCTACCGAAGATCCTGGCGAAGGATCTCGTCACCAACATGATCGAGCAGGGCACCCAGTTCGATCCGGAGGTCATCCTCGAGACAGAGGTCGTCGAGCTCTCGAAGCGGGACGATGCGATCGTGCTGGGCACGCGCCACGGCGAACTGCTGACGCGCACCGTCGTCATCACCGCGGGGAAGGGCGCGTTGAATCCACGCGTTCTCGAGTGTGAGGGATGGGACGACCACTACAGCCTGGAAGGCGGGATCCATACACACGTCCGCCGCCCACAGGACTTCGACGGGCGACGCGTGACGATCATCGGCGGCGGTGATTCGGCGGTGGACTGGGCATTGGGCCTGCAGGGGATCGCGAGCGAGATCACGGTCGTGCATCGTCGCGACCAGTTCCGTGCGCATCGCGCCACGACCGAGGAGATGCGCCAACTCGCGGCCCAGGGCAAGGTCAAGATCCTCACCCCATTCGAGGTCGAATCGATCGGTGGGGCCGCCGGCCGAGTCTGCGCCGTTACCCTCATCAACAACGCGACGAAAGAGACGCAGACGCTGGACACCGACGCGATCATCGCGCTACTCGGCTTCAAACCGGAGCTTGGCCCGATCGCGAACTGGGGCCTCGAGCTGGACCGCAACACCATCAAGGTGACTTCCTTGATGGAGACGAACCTGGATGGCGTGTATGCGGCCGGCGACGTGGTCAAGTATCCGGGGAAGCTCGAGCTGATCGCCACCGGGTACAGCGAAGCCGCGATCGCCGTCAACAACGCGGTCCACTACCTCAATCCGAAGGCACGGGTCAGCCCCGGACACTCGACGAACCTGAAGATGTTCGCTCAGGATGATGAAGGTGGCGGCGACGGATAGTGCCCGGAAGGGGTCGATTGGATCCGCGCGCTAGGATCGCGCTGGTCACGGGTGGCGCGGTCCGTGTGGGCCGCGCCATCTCGCTTGCGCTCGCCACGGCCGGCGCGCGCGTGATCGTCCATTGCCATTCCTCGAGCGCCGAAGCCGACGACCTGATCCGCCGGATCCGTGACGATGGCGGTGAGGCCTGGAAGGTGGAGGCGGACCTGGGGTCCCTGGCCGGAGTCGTCGCGCTCGCCGATGCCGCCGAGGCGATCGGGCCGGTCGATATCCTCGTCAACAGTGCGTCGACCTTCCCGGCCGAACCGCTCGACGCGGTCACGGGAGAGATCTGGGACGCGACGATGGCGGTCAACCTCCGCGCCCCCTTCTTTCTGATCCAGCGAATCGGGGGGTTGATGAAGGCGCGCGGCGGTGGAGTCGTGCTCAACCTCACTGACCTCGCGGGCCTGCAGGCGTGGACCGGATACGCCGCTCACTCCATCTCGAAGGCCGGCCTCCTGCACCTGACGCGCGTCGCCGCCCGCGCGCTGGCTCCCGAAGTCCGCGTCGTGGCCATCGCCCCCGGTACTGTCCTCCCTCCCGAAGGCACTTCTCCCGACGAGCTGGAACGGCTCGCCGCCCGCGCGCCGCTTCGCCGTATCGGCTCACCAGACGATGTGACCGGGGCGATCCTCTACCTCATTGGCGCTGACTTCGTCACCGGCGAAGTCCTCGTCGTCGATGGCGGCCGCTCCCTGACCTGACAGGTCGTCAGGGTAGCTCCGTAGTGCCATAACATATTTTACGGCAAATAGATAGGTAGATTCGGAACCCTTTCGGTCCCCTCCGGTATAACCTCGCGTATCCAGCAAGAAACTCGAACCCACGCGATGCGATGGCTGAGAGCCGAAGAAAGCGGACGGCGCGGCCGACTCGCGGGGTCCGATCGAGACGAAAGCCGACGAATCGCAGATCGCGACGCACGCGCGGGGTGAGCCTCGGTGCGATCCTCCTGTACAGCGGTGGGGCGATGGCGATCCTGCTGGTCGCTTCGCTCGGGTATCTCTGGCCGCGATGCTGGGGCGAGGGATGCCCGAGCATGGATGCCTTGCGCGGGTACACGCCGCCGCAGGCGAGCCGTGTCTACGACGGTGGCGGCCTGGTCCTCACGCACCTCTCTCCCGAACGCAGAGTCGTCGTGCCCCTGGCGGGCATGCCCGAACACCTCGTCGGCGCGTTCCTCTCGGTGGAGGATCGCCGGTTCTTCGAGCACTCGGGGGTCGACTATCGCCGTGTGGCCGGGGCGGTTATCCACGACATCTCGACGCTGAGCTTCGACCAGGGGTTCAGCACGGTCACGATGCAGCTTGCCCGGAACGTGTTTCCGGAGCACCTGACTCGCGCCAAGACGTTGCGCCGGAAGTTCTGGGAGATCCTGCTCGCGAAGGAGATGGAACGAGAGTTCGCGAAGACGGAGATCCTCGAGATGTACCTCAACCAGATCTACCTGGGCGACGGATACTACGGGGTTGAGGCCGCCGCGAACGGATACTACGGGAAGACCGCGGCGGAACTCACGCTTGCGGAAGCCGCCATGCTCGCGGCGATTCCAAAGGGCCCGACCGCGTACAATCCGCGCGACAACCCCGTGTCCGCGGTCCGGCGGCGAAACCTGGTGCTCTCGCTGATGGAGAGTGCGGGCATCGCGGACGGGGCCGAGGTCGGGGCCGCGTCGGCCGCGCCGCTGGGAGTGATTGCGCCGGCGGAGGCACGGGGCGAGGCCCCGTACTTCGTCGCGGCCGTCCGACGGGAAGTGCGCGAACGGTTCGGTGAAGGGGCGGAGACCGCGGGTCTGCGCATCTACACGGCGCTCGATCGCGGCCTCCAGACCGCCGCTGTCGAGCAGCTCAACCGGCAGCTTGCGGCGGTGGAACGTGGCGAGATGGGACGGTTCCGCGGCCCGGCGTGCGCGAAGGAAGAGGTCGCCGATCCCACCACATGTCTGCAGGGAATGTTCGTCGCCATCGACAACAGGACCGGAGACGTTCTGGCGCTCGTCGGAGGGCGCGACTTCGCGAAGAGCCAGTTCGACCGCGCCACCCAGGCGCGGCGGCAGGCCGGATCGGCGTTCAAGCCGTTCCTGTTCGCGACGGCGCTGGCCGCGGGTGTACCGATCACCACGACGCTGCTCGGACCGGGCGCGGCGGATTACGAGGGTGGCTACATCCCCGCCGACCATGTCGGCGATGAGACGCCGGTCGACCTGCGGGAGGCGATGCGGCTCTCGTCGAACCGCGCGGCGGTGGTGCTCGGCGAACGCGTCGGTGTCGCCAGCGTGGTGCGCACGGCGCAGAACCTGGGGATCACGACGCCGATGCAGGAATACCCTTCGACGCTGCTTGGCGCGGCGGAAGTGGTGCCGATCGAGATGGTGGGCGCGTTCACGGCGTTCGCGAACTCAGGTGTGGTCGTCGCTCCGCGATTGATTCAACGGGTGGAGAACGCCGAAGGCCAGGTGCTCTGGGAGGAACCGGTGGCCCGTCGCCAGGTTCTGACCCCGCAGGTCGCGTGGCTCACGAACGACCTGATGCGCGACGTTGTGGACAACGGCACCGGCTCATCGGTTCGCGCCGCGGGCCTCCCGTGGAGCGTGCCGGCGGCCGGCAAGACGGGGACGACGAACGATGCGGCGGATGCCTGGTTCGTCGGATCGACGCCCGACATCACGGCCGGCGTATGGGTCGGATTCGACAAACGAGAGCGGATTACCGTCGGCGGCGGCGGGGGCAGTATCGCCGCGCCAGTATGGGGACGTGTGATCGCGAACTACTATCGGACCCATCCAGTGCCGTCCGGGTGGAGCGCGCCGCACGACCTCGTCTCCGTCCGGATTGACCGGGAGACCGGCGATCTGGCGACTTCGGAGTGTCCAGGTGATCACGTGGTGGAGGAATGGTTCATCGCGGGCACGGAGCCGCGCCAATACTGCTCATTGCACCAGGAGCGGGGGATCGATGGTTGGTTCCGACGCGGGCTGCGCGGGATCGAAGACGTGTTCCGGGGGAGGCGGGGAGGGGATTAGGTCGGCGAATTCGATCGGCCGGAGACAATGAAAAGGAAGACCCCGCGATACTCGACTGAGTATCGCGGGGTCTTCCTTTTCATCCTGCCCGGGCAGCCCGAGGGGTTTCGACCTTGTGGCGTCCAGTTCGGAGGCGCGCCTCGTCTGATTACATCCCGTCCGCCGGCGGCGTGACGGTGATCATGATCGTATCCACCACGAGCGGGCTGAGCGGCACATGCTGAGCATCGGCGACGACGGCGATCAGGCGGTGCTCGCCGGGCTCCAGACCCGTAACCACGAACTCCTCCACCCCAGTCCCATAGTGCCGGATGTTTGGCGCATCCATCGGGATCGACTCGGTGACGCCAGTGACGTCGTCGTTGATGTAGATGTGGTGATGGCCCGTGCCGGGCCGCGTGTCGGTCGCCGGAGCGATCTCGACGCCGGTAACGGAGAGGGACACGTTCACGTCGGGGCCGGTGACCGTGGCGCCGTTGGCCGGCTGGTTGAACGTGACGGTGGCGGCCGAGGCCGCTTCCTCGGGTGAATCGGCGCCACCGCAGGCGGCCGTGGCCGCAATGAGACCAACTGCCAGAAATCGCTGCATCGGAAGCATGCGCATGATTGACGTCCTCCGGATATGTCCTGATGGGACGGGCGCGCGGGTCCCTCGACGAGGGTCGCGCCCCTGTGGAACGGTGGACGCGCCAAGGTAATCCCCGGCGACCGGTACCGCCAGCGGGGCGCGTCGTGAATCGGGGTGTCGCGCGACTACTCGCCCGACTGGCCGATCGAGGACTCCGCGGTCTCGAGGACCGGCGGCTCCGCGCCCTCGATGCCGGCGTGGGCGAGCCAGCGCTCCGCGTCGAGCGCGGCCATGCAGCCCGTGCCCGCCGCGGTAATCGCCTGGCGGTAGTAGTCATCCATGACGTCGCCCGCCGCGAAGACCCCGTCCACACTCGTGCACGTGCGCCATGGCTGCGGGGTCAGGATGTATCCGCCAGGCGTCAACTCGAGTTGATCCTGGAGGAACTGAGTGTTCGGCGTGTGCCCAATCGCCACGAACAACCCACCGACCTCGAGAGTGCGACGCTCCCCTGTGACCGTGTCTTCCAGCTCGACGGCCTCGATGAATTCCTCGCCGACGACATCGGTGACCCGGGAGTTCCACTCGACCCGAAGCTTCGGGTTCGAGAGGGCGCGCTCGATCATCACCCTGGATGCGCGGAACGAATCGCGTCGGTGAATGAGCACCACCTCGCTGGCGAACTTCGTGAGATAGGTCGCCTCCTCCATCGCCGAATCACCACCGCCCACAACCGCGAGGACCTTGTCGCGGAAGAATGGAAGCGCGCCATCGCACACCGCGCACGCCGAAACGCCGCCGCCGGTGCGCGCGAGCCGCTCCTCGTTGTGGAGTCCGAGCCAGTTGGCCCGCGCACCGGTCGCCACGATCACCGAGTCCGCCTCGATCCATCCGCTCCACGAGAGCCTGAGCCGGAATGGCCGTATCGAGAAGTCGACCTCCTCGACCTTCTCGTTGATGACCGCCGCCCCATGGTGGACCGCCTGTTCCTTCATCCGCTCCATCAACTCCTGTCCGCCGATCCCTTCAGGGAACCCCGGGAAGTTCTCGATGTCGGTCGTCCACATGAGCTGGCCTCCGGGGATCATCTCACGAGACGGCTCGCCCTCGACAACGACGGGAGCGAGGGATGCACGGGCGGTATAGAGCGCGGCGGTCCAGGCTGCGGGCCCGGAGCCGATGCAGACGACTTTGTGGCGCGGGGTCGGCTCGTTCATTCGGAATTGGATCGATCGTTATCGGAGCGCGGTAGAGGTTGGTGTCCCTCTCGGGATTCATAGGATTCCGAAATGGAACACCGGGCCTTCGCGAATCTAGGCAACCGTGGTCGCCGACGCACCTCCCCCTCGCTGGCGGCGACGTCCCGAGGTGATCGGAACGGCGGCCCGAACTCGGGTGCCCCCGCCCGGGCTGCTGTCGATCAGCACATGTCCGCCCACGTACGCGGCGCGCTCGCGCATTCCGAAGAGACCGAGACCACGGTCGTCGCTGTTGACCATCTCGTCGACCTGGAAACCGATCCCATCGTCGGCGACGTTGAGCACCACGGAACTCGCCTCGGGCGCGATGCGCACGGACACATGGTGCGGCCTGGCGTGCCGGATCGCGTTCGAGATCGCCTCCTGCGCGATCCGGTAGAGGGCGAGCTCCGCCTGCTGGGTCAGCAGGTTCTCGATGGGCTCCGCCTCGATGCGGATGCCGATCCCGACGGATTCGGCGAGCCCGCGCACATGCGACTCGAGCGCCGGGACGAGGCCAAATTCGTCGAGGGCGGGCGGTCGAAGGCCGCGGGCGAAGCGACGGACCCG
>CAZUVK010000076.1:8469-9711 GCA_964623785.1 uncultured Gemmatimonas sp.
ATGCGCATTCTCTCCTGCTCTTCGGCGTTCATCGCGCGCGCCGCGATCCCGCTCAACCGCTGACGGAACGACTCGAGGTTGTCGAGCATCCCGTTGAACGTGCCGGTCAGCCGCTCGAGTTCCGAGTCGAGGAGCGGCGAGTAGGGGACGCGCGCGTCCACATCGCCGGCCTGTACCCGCGTGGCCGTATCCTCGAGCAGGTGCAGCGGCCGCAGCGC
The DNA here is from genome assembly GCA_964623785.1 of uncultured Gemmatimonas sp. Classification (GTDB taxonomy): domain Bacteria; phylum Gemmatimonadota; class Gemmatimonadetes; order Longimicrobiales; family Longimicrobiaceae; genus WHSP01. The sequence continues at coordinate 8,688 of CAZUVK010000076.1, forward strand.
GACGCTGAGGATCAGCGCGTTCACGAGCACCGTGGCGAGGATGCCGGCGAGCGAGAACACGACGACCCAGGCCACGGGGAAACCGGCGCCGCCGCGCACGACGTCGCGAAGAATGGACCCGCCGACAGTGCCGATCAGGACGATCGCGGCGTTCGCGAGGAGGATCTTGTAGAAGAGCCGGACGCGCAGGAGCCGCCGGACCAACGACACCCCGCGTGTCCCGGCCCTGGCGCCCGTGTCGGCGTCGCTCAAAGGGCCGCGCGGGCTGGCGATGGGGTGCGTCGGGGCGCTATATTCACGAGCCGGAATTCGCTGGGTTTGTGACATATGTCCCGATACACCGAATCAAGAAAAATGTCCATTTCGGGCACTTCTGAAGATAGAGCGGCAGACACCGCTGCCGACGTCTCGATGACAACGGCCACCGAACGCGCGGGGCTGGACGCCGCGACGGCGACCGGGCGTGACTTCATCGTGCAGCGGCTGCGCGATTACGTCACGCTGACCAAGCCGCGCATCATCTCGCTCCTGCTCGTTACGACGCTCGCGCCGATGGTCCTGGCCGCGAGCGGCTGGCCCGGCTGGGGCCTCGTCGGCTGGACGATGCTGGGCGGTTACCTGATGGCCGGCGGCGCGAACGCGATCAATATGTACATCGATCGCGATATCGACAGCCGGATGGGGCGAACCCGCTTCCGCCCCATCCCGAGCGGGCGGATGAGCCCGGCGCATGGTCTGGGCTTCGCGATCGCCCTCGCCGTCGTGTCGTTCCTCATCTTTACCTTCAAGGTAAACCTGCTCGCCGCGGTTCTCGCTTTCGCGGGGCTCCTGTACTACGTGTTCATCTACACCCGCTGGCTGAAGCGGACCTCGCCGCAGAACATCGTCATCGGTGGGGCGGCCGGAGCTTTCCCGCCACTCGTCGGCTGGGCGGCGGCGACGGGCGGGCTGAGCCTGACGGCCGTCTACCTGTTCCTCATCATCTTCTTCTGGACCCCGCCGCACTTCTGGGCGCTGGCGCTCG
>CAZUVK010000076.1:9721-9974 GCA_964623785.1 uncultured Gemmatimonas sp.
TTACGGAAAGGTGGGCGTACCGATGGCGCCGAACGTGTGGGGCGAGAAGCATACGCTCAGGCAGATGATGCTCTACACGGGGATGTTGCTGCCGCTGACACTGATCCCCGCGACGCTCGGCGAGCTGGGATGGGTCTACGCGGTTTCCGCGGCCGCCCTCGGCCTCTGGCTCCTCCACGGCGTCGTGAAGGTCACGCGCGCCGCCGATTTCACGGCGCCGGCATGGTCGCTGTACAAGAACTCGCTGCTCTAT
>CAZUVK010000076.1:9984-14122 GCA_964623785.1 uncultured Gemmatimonas sp.
CGTGCCGGCGGGCAGCCTCGGGCGGGCGGCGGAGGCGCCGGTCATCCTCGAGAACCCGGACCACGTGATTGAAACGCAGCGGTTGCCGCGGTGACGGCAACGGCAACTGCTTAACGCAAAGAGAGCGAAGAGCGCAAAGGACGCAAAGGGGTCGCGCCGCGAAGGTTGCTTCTGGGTCTTGAGATCGACGGGGGATGACAGGGAATGCGAATAAACCCCATCCCCAATTTCTCATAGAGGGAGCGCCTGATTCGCCGGCATCGTCCGTACTCTTTGCGTCCTTCGCTCTCTTCGCGTTAAGCAGTTTCCCCAATCCGCTACCGGCTCACGCTTCGGTCGGCTACGACCGCTTCGCTTCCCTCCGTTGCTGGCGGCTCCCCGCTCGAAACACGAGGGATCGACGGCGCCGTGAGCGGCGCGAGGCTGAGCAGTGGCTCGGTCCGCCGGAACGGGGTCGCGACGGTCGGGATCGGGTAGGGCAGGAACGGGAGCGCGGCGAAGTCGCGCGATCTCCTGTGGAGTGCTTCCCGCCCGCCGGGTGGCAGTCTCCGGTCGACCGGAAGCCCCGTGGACAGCGTCACTTCGGGGACGCGCGGGATGGTGCGGAGGACGATGACCTCCGCGCCGGGAAGTGCGTTGGGGATCGGGAGATAGACGTGGCCGGCGTCGTAGGAGTCGGGGCCGTACGTCGCGAGACCCACCTCCTCCGCGATCTGGTGGAACCTCCGGAGTGCACTCTGGCCAACGTCGTAGTCGACGGCTCGCCCCAGGGGCATCCCCATCACGTCCATCTGCGTGTGCCACGAGGTAAGCGTGGTCGTGGCGAGCGGGCCTGGACGGGATCGCCCCTGCTGGAAGAGGTACGCCTGCCGATCGGCGGAGCGCCAGGTCTCGAGCCGCGTGGCGCGTACCCCCGCCTCGGCGAGACGCGCCTCGAACCGGATGATGATCTCCGCGAACGACGGGTCGAGCATGGCGAGGTCGCGATGCACCCGATGGACCTCAGGCCCGAACCACCGGCGCAATGTGCGCCACTCCCACTCCTCGAAACTCTCGAAGTACAGGGGCCGCGGCTGACCCGGGACGCCGATCATGTGCGTACCGGGCATCGGTGTCACCGGCTGGTAGACTGGAACGTCGGCGTACGAGAGCAACCCGAACCGTCCCGGTCCGCGAACGTCGTACCTGCAACGGAGTTCTTCCTTGAGCGGATTGCGGCCAAGCGCCTGGAAGTCGATATCGCGGCAGGCCTCTACGGTCTCCTGGTCGCGAGGGAGATACGTGGACGGCATGGCGCCCTGGACCATCAGGAGTCCGGCGGCGCCGGCGTGAAGGAGAAGCTGAATCATCGTGCGGTGGATCGGGCGTAGCGGGCGCGGAGCATCACGCGAGCGGGGGATCGCGGGGCTCGGCAAGGGTGTGTACGTTGAATGAGTCGGGTTACCCCGGCTCGGCGTGGAGGATCCGCGTGCGATCCCGTCTGGCTTTCAGTATCGGCGCTGGGCAGGAAGGTTCACCGCGAAGAACGCGAAGAACGCAAAGTGGTTGAGGGGTAAATGGTTGGATGGGATGCCTCGGGAACGGGAAAGAAGGGGAGAATGGATTCTGGTGATGGCTTTCGTTCGCCTGGGCCGGCGTCGGAGCCGGACATCGCCATGTTCGCGGAGAGGCGCCGGCGACTGGTTGAGCGCCTCGGCGATGGGGTCGCGGTCGTTCCGTCGGCGCCCGAGCTGCTGAAGTCGCGGGACACGGAGATCGGATACCGCCAGTCGAGCGATCTGTACTACCTCGCGGGGTTCCCGGAGCCGGAGGCGGTCGCGGTCATCGCGGCGCGCGACGGGGTGGCGCATCTCACGCTTTTCGTCCGTCCGCGTGCGCCGGAACGCGAGGCGTGGACGGGGAAGCGGATCGGCGTCGAGGCTGCCGGCGCCCGCTTCGGCGCCGACGCCGTTCATCCCATCGGGGAGCTTGGGGAGCGTCTGCCTGGGCTGCTGCGGACGGCCGGGAGTATCCACTATCCAATCGGGACGGGCGACGCGCTTGAAGCATTGGTGGTCGGTGCGATCCGGTCCGCGCGGAGCGCCCGGCCGCGCTCCGGGGTTGGCCCCACGGCGCTTGTCGACCTGGACGCGACCACCGCCGGGATGCGGGTCGTGAAAGACGCACACGAACTCGACCGGATGCGCGTGGCGGCGAGGATCGGCGCGGCCGGGCACATCGCGGCGATGCGGCGGGCGCGGCCGGGAGTGGGGGAGTGGGAGCTGCAGGCGGCGCTCGAAGCCGAGTTCCGAGCCCTCGGCGCCGACGGACCCGCGTTCCCATCGATCGTCGGGGCAGGGGAGAACGCGACCATCCTCCATTACACGGAGAACCGGAGGCGCCTGCGCGAAGGTGACCTCGTGCTGATCGACGCGGGCGCCGAGTGGGGGATGTACTGCTCGGACATCACCCGCACCTTCCCGGCGTCCGGCCGGTTTACCGCCGCACAACGCGATCTCTACGAGGTGGTCCTCGCCGCGGAGGAGGCCGCGATCGACGCCGTCCGCCCGGGGGCGCCGTTCACCGACGTGCACGATGCCGCCGTCCGGACTCTGGTACGCGGCTTCCTCGACCTCGGCATCCTCCCCGCTGGCGAACCCGATGGGCTGATCGAGTCGGGGGACTACAAACGCTTCTACCTCCACCAGACGTCACACTGGCTTGGAATCGACGTACATGACGCGGGGCCGTACCGGCAGGCGGGGGAGCCGGTGAAGCTGGTACCCGGGATGGTGCTCACGATCGAGCCGGGGGTCTACATCCCCGCCGATGCCGAGGGTGTGCCGGAGGAGTTCAAGGGCGTGGGGATCCGTATTGAAGACGATGTCGTGGTTACGGAGGACTCGCGGGAGGTGCTGACGCGGGGGGTGCCGGTGGAGGTGGAGGCGGTGGAGGGGCTGTTGAAGCGTGAGGAGTGAGGGGAGCGGAGATTATCTGGAGGATAGGTCAGCAAGAGGTTGTAGGATGTCGAATTGACCGGGAATGGTTCGACAAGGGAATGAAACGGGTCGCCGGAGATGATTGACCGGCGGGCGAACGATCCCCTTGTGCGAAGTGGTCAGACATGAGTGATGCGAATGGCGGGGGGACGGCGCGGTGGGCGGTCGTGACGGGGAGAGTGTTGAGCGGGCTGGCGGCCGTGTTCCTGCTCGTGGCGAGCGCCACGCCGAAGCTATTGCTCCATCCGTCAGCGACGGAGTCGTTCGAGCGATTCGGGTTCGACGTGGGTGTGACTATCCCGATCGGGGTCCTGGAGGCGTCGATCGCGATCCTCTACCTGATCCCGCGAACGTCCCTGCTCGGCGCGATTCTGATGACCGGGTTGCTGGGCGGCGCGACGGCCACCCAGCTGCGCGTGGAGGATCCGTGGTTCGTGTTCCCGCTCGTGATCGGGGGGATGGCATGGTTGGGGCTATACCTGCGCGAGCCCCGGCTCCGGGCGCTGATCCCATGGCGCACCGACGCGGCGGCGCATGACCATACGCGTGCCCCGGACGCGACCCAGCCGGGGGCCGGCCGCTGACCCCGGAAGGTCAGCTGACCTCGATCGCAACCTTGAGCACTCCGTCCCGCTGGTTGGCGAAGAGGTCGTAGGCTTCCTCGATCCGGTCGAGCGGGAAACGGTGCGTCACGAGCGGTCGCAGGTCGACTCGCTCGGAGGCAACGACCTCGAGGAGCCGCCGCATGCGCTCCTTCCCACCGGGGCAGAGTGTGGTCACGATCCTGTGGTCGCCGAGCCCGGCGGCGAATGCGTCGAGCGGCAGCGAGATCTTGCCCGAGTACACGCCGAGGCTTGAGAGCGTCCCGCCGGCTCGCAGGGCTCTGAGCGCGCTCTCGAAGGTCTGCTGCGTGCCGAGCGCCTCGATCGCGACGTCGACGCCGCGTCCGCCGGTCATCTCCCGGATCGCCTCCACCGGATCCTCCGCGGTGAAGTCGATCACGTCGTCCGCGCCCAGCCGTTTCGCCATCTCGATCCTCTCCGGAACCGATTCGACGGCGATGATCCGCGTGGCCCCCATCAGCCGTGCGCCGGCGGTGGCGCAGAGACCGATCGGCCCCTGCGCGAAGATCGCCACCGTGTCCCCGATGCGGATCCGGC
>CAZUVK010000077.1:0-14065 GCA_964623785.1 uncultured Gemmatimonas sp.
TGGCAGTGGCTGCAGCTGCGAGCGCAGGGGGTCACCCAGGGCTCCGTCGCCTGGCTGACGGAGCGCGTATTCGGCGTCGGCGGGTGGGAGGCCGTCGCGATCGCGTACTCGGCGGTGGATGCGGTTCCGGCGAACGCCATTTTCGGGCTGTTCCTGACCATCGCCGTCGGAATTCCCCTTTCCGTGTGGGGGCTCCTGAAGCTTACGCGGACCCCCAACGTCAGTGTGAAATATGCGAACCAGTGATATTCGTATCCCGAGGCTCTGGCTGCCCGTCCTGTCGATGCTGGCGGCCGGCACGCTGGTAGCGCCGGCCGCGGGGCAGGCGGCGGTGACCGTGGAAGTGACGCCAGCCGCGGGGCAGGCGGCCCCGACTGCGGAGAATGCGACCGCGACGCGGGAGGCGGCGCCACAGGAGCCCGATCTGACGCGGGTGAGCACCGGCGATCGCACCATCGAGGTGGGCGAGTCTGTCGATGCCGCGGTGGTGGTCAACGGGAACCTTCGCGTCCGGGGCGAGGTGACCGGTGACGCGGTGGTCCTGAACGGTGACCTGATTCTCGAGGAGTCGGGGCTCATTCTCGGTGACGCCCTGGTGACTGGTGGGCGGATCGTGAACCAGGGCGGTCGGGTGCGCGGTGAGATGCGGACCGTGGACAGCGGGCCGGGCGGTTCGGCGGGCATCGTTGACCGGGCGGTCGGCGGTGGCGCCTCGGTCGAGGCCGGCAGTCGGCGGGACGGTCCCCAGGCGGAGGTTCGGATCGATCTCGGCAGGGATCGTGGCGACCGCGCGTTCGGATCGATCCGCCGCGGAATTGCCGGCGCCATATCAACGATCGCACTCGGACTCGTGCTCGCGGCCATCGGCGCGGCCCTCGTCTTCTACGCGCGGCCCTACCTGGAGACCGTAAGTGATACGGTGCGCGCGTCGACGCTGCGCGCGGGGGCGACCGGCCTCGCGGCGACGTTTCTGGTCGTCCCCGTGTTCGTGGTGATGGTAGTGGCGTTCGCGGTATCGATCGTCGGCATCCCGCTGTTGATTCTTGCCGTTCCTCTCTACCCGGTGGCCCTTTTCGCCGCGGGCGTCTTCGGGTTGCTCGGGGTGACCCACGCGATCGGCGAGCGCACCGCGGAGCAGAGCCGCGACGTTCTCGATCTTCGATACCGGAACTCGTACGCCTATCTCTTCACCGGTCTCGGCATGCTCCTGCTGCCGCTGATTGCCGCGTATTTCATCTCGATGACCGGTTTTCTGTCGTTCGTCGGCATCATCCTGCGTGTCGTCACATGGCTGGCGATCTGGGTCGCGACTACCGTGGGGTTCGGAGCCGTGATCCTCTCGCGGGCCGGGAGGCGTCGCGCCTATGCGACCGCGGCGCCGGACATGGGCGGCTACGATGCGGATGACCTCTTCGCCGACGTGCCGATCGAGGGAGACGACCATGCGTAACGCCATCGTGCCGGCAATGGCCTGGGGAATGATCGTGGTCGCCGGCTGGTTGCCCGGCAGTCACATCGAAGCGCAGGCGCGGCGCACGATGACATCAGAGCGACAGGTCTGGGGAACCGATCCACTCGATGTCGAGATCGATTACGGCGCTGGGACGCTGCGGGTACTCCCCGCGGACTCTCCGACGCTCTATCGGATCGAGCTGAACTATATAGAGGGCTCGGTCGAGCCTGTCGTGGAGTACAACGAGAATCGCCGCGAACTCGAGCTTGGAGTTCGATCCGTCGAGGGGCGCCGACGAAGCGGGATGCGCGACGGGTCGACCGCGACGATCGAGCTGACGCGCGAGGTACCGCTCGACCTGGATCTCGATTTCGGGGCCGGCAAGGCGGAGATCCAACTCGGCGGCATGTCGATCCGAAATCTCTCGATCGCGACGGGCGCGAGTGAAACGACGGTCTCGTTCGATACACCGAACGCGATCTCGGCCGAGAGCGTACGCATCTCGGCCGGCGCCGCGGACCTGCGGGTCTTCGGGCTCGGCAATGCGAACGCGAGGAGCATTCGCTTCGATGGCGGCGTCGGCGCGACGGTACTCGATTTCGGCGGTGCCTGGGCCCGAAGCACAACGGCTTCGGTGGACATGGGGATCGGGTCGCTCACCCTCCGGCTACCGCGGGACCAGGGCGTCCGTATCAGCCGGAGTTCATTCCTGACGAGCTTTTCCACGCCCGGTATGGAACGGCGAGGGGATAGTTACTTCAGCTCCAACTGGGAGAGCGCGGCGACGCAGATTACGATCAACGTGAGCGCCGCGTTTGGATCGGTCGACATCGTGTGGATCGACTGATCGCCGGGTCGGTGATTGAAACAAGCACGGATCGCGATGCGTATTGCAGAAGGGCGGCACCGCTCGTCGCTCAGGCAGCTTCACACCCGGAGGAAACAATGCTCGGAACACTCATCACGCTATTCATCGCCGGGCTGATCGGCATCGTCGCCATCAGCGTGATCTTCGCGATCCTCGGTGCGGTGCTTTCAATAACGTTCGGGGTCGTCGGGTTCCTTCTCCTGAAGGTCGCGCCCGTGCTGCTCGTTGGCTGGCTCGTGCTGAAGCTCGTCGATCGGGGCCGGAATCGCAGGCGGATCTCGGCGGCGGACCAGCGCTGGCTGGATAGCTGACAGCGCAGTCTCAATCAGTCGACTCACGCCGTCGCGACTGACTCGACGGCGTCCTGGACCGCCCGGGCAATATTGCGGAGCGCGATCGCCGGCGCCGAATCCGGAACCGCGAGCACGATCGGGGTGCCACGGTCGCCTCCCTCCCGCACCGCTGGTTCGAGCGGGATCTGCCCGAGGAAAGGGATCCCCGTCTCATCCGCGAGTCTGGCGCCGCCTCCGGTGCCGAAGAGGTCGTAGTGCGTCCCGCAGCAGGGGCACACGAACCCGCTCATGTTCTCGACCACCCCAAGCACCCGGGTGTTGACCCGCTCGAACATCTTGATGGCGCGTCTGACGTCGCCAGTCGACACGTCCTGAGGGGTCGTGACCATGACGACGCCGTCCACGCGCACCGTCTGAACGAGCGAGAGCTGGGCGTCGCCGGTTCCGGGCGGCATGTCGACAACAAGGAAATCGAGATCTCCCCAGTCGACCTGTTCGACGAATTGTTTGAGGATTCCGGAGATGAGCGGGCCGCGCATGATGGCCGGTTGCGCCTCGTCCAGGAGGAGGCCGATGCTCATGAGGCTCAGACCGTGCGCGACGAGGGGTTCGATCATCTCGGACCCCTTCTCGCCCTTCACTCTGGGGCGGCGTTTCTCGCCGAGCATCATCGGAACATTGGGGCCGTAGACGTCGGCGTCCATCAGCCCGACGCGCAGGCCCGCGGCGGCGAGAGAAGCGGCGAGGTTCACGGCGATCGTGCTCTTTCCGACCCCTCCCTTCCCCGAACTCACGGCGATGATCCGGCCGACGTTGGCGAGGAGCCCCGGGTCCGGCTTCGGAGCGGGCACGTTGCCGGGGCCGAGCGGGGATCCGTGGCGTCGGCGTTGCGCCGAAGCCGCTCCGTCGCCGGTCTGCGCGGAAGGGAGCTTCACGTCGATCCGCACCTTGGTCACTCCATCGACCGCTTCGGCCACCGCGCGCGCCTGACGTACGAGAGGACCTGGATCCGACGGTTGCAGCACGAACCGGAACCGGACGAGGCCATCGTCGTCGACTTCCAGGTTTCTTACGCGACCGGTTGAAACCACGTCCTCACCGTCGGGGGCGATGACGCCGGTGAGCGCCGCGGCGACCCTGCGGAGGAGTTGGTCAGGCAGGACTGCCATCTATCTTGACTCCATAGAAAAAGACCGGTGCCCGCGTAGAGCGCCGGTCGCAGCTTCAAAGGGCTTTCGGAACGGCCCACCGGGCCGGCCCGCGACTGATTCTTCGGGGTGGCAAGGCGGATCCCGCCTCGCGGGCACGCGGTATGCCGGAGCGAATCCGCGCGCCGTCTCCACTGATTGCGCAACACCCATCAAACGACGGCGATCTGAATCACCTCCGGAACGGCGGCTCGAACACGGCGCTCGATCCCATGCTTCACAGTGACCGACGAGATGGGGCATCCCCCGCACGCACCAGTGAGGCGGATTTGAAGGACGCCATCCGCGTCGTTGAACTCGACCAACTCAACGTCGCCACCGTCGATCTGAAGCGCGGGGCGAATCGACTCGAGGGCATCCTCGATTCGTTGCGATAGAGTCACACCCGATGGAATCGCAGAAGGCATGTCCAGGGCCTGGCGCACGTGAACGAAGCGGGTCGGGCGGTCGCCGATCAGGATTCGGGCCCGACGGAGTCAGAACGACTGGATTCCTTACACCGGGTGGGGTCGATTGTGCCTGAACCCGGAAGGGGCGAGGAAGCGACGGGAACTCGCGTTTCAGGTGACCCGGGAGCGAGGCGCGCCTTGGCAACGGCGGTCGGCGGGGGCGGGAAGGTGGATCGGAACGGAAGCCGTTCAGTCTGGCGAAAACCGGGGTAAAGGTAGTAGAATCCATGACCTAAACGGAATGAGGAGAGGTTGATGAGTGGCATCCCGAGCGTACCGAAGCCGCTGAACGAGAAGGTGCTCGATTACGCGCCGGGAAGTCGGGAGCGGCAGGAGCTCGTGGAGGCGCTCGGTCGGATGGCCGGTGACCGGATCGAGATTCCGATCGTCATCGGTGGTCAGGAGATCAGGACGGGCGATCTCGGGCGGTCGATCATGCCGCACAGACACGGGCACGTGCTGGCGACATGGCACCGGGCATCGGATGCGGAAGTCCGGCAGGCAGTCGAGGTCTCGCGGAAGGCGGCGCGCGATTGGTCGCGTTGGCCGTGGGAAGACCGGCTCGCGGTGTTCCTGCGCGCCGCGGACCTGCTGTCGACGACATGGCGATCGACGGTGAACGCGGCCACCATGCTGGGACAGAGCAAGACCGCGCACCAGGCCGAGATCGACAGCGCGTGCGAGTTGATCGACTTCTGGCGATTCAACGCCCAGTTCGCGGAACGCCTCTACGCGGATCAGCCTCTCTCGGGCCCCGGCGTCTGGAACCGGCTCGATTACCGGCCACTGGAAGGTTTTGTCTACGCGATCACGCCGTTCAATTTCACGGCGATCGCTGGCAACCTGCCCACGGCGCCGGCGATGCTGGGCAACGTCGCGATATGGAAGCCATCCGACAAGGCGATCTTCAGCGGATACTACACGTTGAAGTTGCTCGAGGCCGCGGGGCTCCCGCCGGGCGTGATCAACTTCGTTCCGGGGAATGCACCGAGGATCACGGAGATCCTGCTCGAGAGCCCGGAACTCGCCGGAATCCACTATACGGGATCGACGTCGGTGTTCCAGTCGATCTGGCGTGGCGTGGCGGAGCGAATTTCCACGTATCGCGGGTACCCGCGCCTCGTGGGAGAGACGGGCGGCAAGGATTTCATCCTCGCGCACGCGAGCGCGGATCCCGCCGAGGTCGCGGTGGCGATCGTTCGGGGCGGCTTCGAGTACCAGGGTCAGAAATGCAGCGCCGCTTCGCGGATCTTCATCCCCGAATCACTCTGGCCGGCCGTCCGGATGCAGGTGTTGGAAATGCTCGCCGAGATTCAGGTGGGCGATCCCGCCGACTTCCGCAGCTTCATGGGGGCGGTCATCGACAGGGCGTCGTTCGACAATATCGTGGGATACATCGAGGACGCGCGACGGACCGAAGGGGTCGAGATCCTGGCAGGCGGCGAGTACGATGACAGCGTGGGGTTCTTCATTGAGCCGACGCTCGTCGAGGTGAAGGACCCGGGCTACCGACTGATGTGTGAGGAAGTGTTCGGACCGGTGGTGGCGGTGCACGTGTACGCAGACAGTGAGTGGAGCGAGACACTCCGGTTGATCGACAGGTCGACTCCGTACGCGTTGACCGGGGCGGTGTTCGCGACGGACCGCTCCGCCGTGGTCGAGGCGCTCGCGGAGTTACGGAACGCCGCAGGCAATTTCTACATCAATGACAAGCCGACGGGAGCGGTAGTCGGGCAGCAGCCGTTCGGCGGCGCGCGGGCGAGTGGAACGAATGACAAGGCGGGCTCGATCCTGAACCTGCAGCGGTGGGTGAGCCCTCGGACGATCAAGGAAACATTCAATCCTCCGAGAGCCTACCCGTATCCGTACATGAGCGAGGAATAGCGGCCCGCATCAGGGACGGGCCGTCTGGAAGGCCGCCGCACGAGTTACGAGAGGGACAGCGCGGGCGGCCGCGGCGACAATGTTCGTCGCGGAGACGAGGCCGGAAACAGGTCACATCACGCAAGGGAGATCCTATGTCGTCGCATCGTTGGGTTTACTTCTTCGGCGGTGGAGGCGCGGACGGGACCCGCGACCAGAAAGCGCTGCTTGGAGGAAAGGGCGCCAACCTGGCCGAAATGACCCGTATCGGGGTGCCGGTGCCGCCCGGGTTCACGATCACGACCGAGGCATGCCGTTCGTACATGAAGAACGGCGACGTCCCGGCCGGGCTGCTCAACGAAGTCTCGGCGAATCTGAGCCGGATGGAGCTGGACACGGGGAAATCCTTTGGGGCCGGGCCGTCGCCGCTGCTTCTCTCGGTACGCTCCGGCGCGGCCGTATCCATGCCGGGGATGATGGACACGATCCTGAACCTCGGCCTCAACGACGATACGGCGACAGCCCTCGCGCGCGAAGCGAGCAACGAACGGTTCGCGTACGATTCGTATCGCCGGTTCGTCCACATGTACGGGAACGTCGTCCTCGGCATCAAGGGCGAGCGATTCGAGCACCTGCTCGAGACCATGAAGGACGAACGCGGCGTTCGGCTGGACACGGAGCTCGCGGCCGATGATCTGCGGCGGCTCGTCCGACAGTTCAAGGATCTTGTGGTGGAGGCGACCGGAAGCGCTTTCCCCGACGACCCGTACGAGCAGCTATGGGGCGCGATCCGAGCGGTTTTCGACTCCTGGGAGACACCGCGCGCCCGTGCCTACCGCCGGATCAACAACATTCCGGACGACATGGGCACCGCCGTCAACGTGATGTCCATGGTGTTCGGCAACCTGGGCACGGACTCGGGCACCGGCGTCGCTTTCACGCGAGATCCGTCGACCGGAAAGCGGGAGTTCTTCGGTGAGTTCCTGGTGAACGCGCAGGGCGAAGACGTGGTGGCGGGCACCCGCGACCCGCTGCCAATCTCCGAGATGGCGAGCGCGTTCCCCCCGGCCTACGACGACCTTCTCGCGGCGGCGAAGCGGCTCGAACATCACTATCGTGAGATGCAGGACCTGGAGTTTACCGTTGAGCGGGGCAAGCTGTACATGCTGCAGACGCGGACCGGCAAGCGCACGGCGAACGCCGCGGTCCGGGTCGCGGTCGAGATGGTCAACGAGGGGTTGATCACCAGGGAGGAAGCCGTGCTGCGGGTCGAGCCGGATCAGCTGCACCAGTTGTTGCACCCGATGATCGATCCGAACGCCGAGATCGAGGTATTGACGACCGGGCTGCCCGCGGCGCCGGGCGCGGCCTCCGGGCACGCGGTGTTCAACCCGGAGGAGGCTGCTGAACGCGGTGGGGCGGGAGAGGCCGTGATCCTCGTTCGCCGGGAAACGTCGCCCGAGGACTTCGAGGGAATGGTGGCGGCGCAGGCGGTCCTCACGTCGCGGGGCGGCATGACTTCCCACGCCGCGGTGGTCGCTCGCGGGATGGGCAAGTGCTGCATCGTGGGCGCGACGGATATCAAGATGGACGAGGCGTACGGCCGATTTACGGTCGACGGCCATGTCATCAAGCATGACGACTGGATCACACTGGATGGCGCTACGGGCCGGGTGATCCGGGGGAAGGTCCCGACGGTCGAACCTGAGCTGGGCGATCATTTCCGCCAGCTGATGAGCTGGGCGGACGACCTGCGTCGCATGTCGGTTCGGGCGAATGCGGACACACCGCGCGACGCCGCGAAAGCGCGGAAGTTCGGCGCCCAGGGGATCGGCCTCTGCCGTACCGAGCACATGTTCTTTGAGGAAGGCCGGATTGACGCCGTTCGCGAGATGATCCTCGCGGAAACCGCGGAGGGTCGGCAACGCGCGCTGAACAAGCTCCTGCCGATGCAGCGGGAGGATTTCGAGGGGATCTTCCGGGCGATGGACGGATTGCCGGTGACGATCCGGCTGCTCGATCCGCCGCTCCACGAGTTCCTGCCGATGGGTGGCGCGGAGATCAAGAGCCTCTCGAAGAAGATGGGCGTCGACGCGGCTCGGCTTCGCGGCCTGGTCGACCAGCACCGCGAGGCGAACCCGATGCTCGGGCACCGCGGCGTGCGACTCGGTATCACCATCCCCGAGATCACGAAGATGCAGGCGCGGGCCATCTTCGAGGCGGCGGTGAACGTCGCGAAGGAAGGTGTGCGACCGGTGCCGGAGATCATGGTGCCCCTGGTCGCGACGGTGGAGGAGCTGCGCCGCCAGCGCAAACTCATCGAGGAAATCGGACGCGAGGTCCTCGCCGAAGCGGGAATGAAGCTGGACTACCTGATCGGCACGATGATCGAGTTGCCGCGGGCCGCATTGATTGCGGACAGGATCGCACCGCACGCGGACTTCTTCTCGTTCGGCACGAACGACCTCACGCAGACCGCGCTGGGCCTGTCTCGGGACGACGCCGGAACGTTCCTGCCGTTCTATGTCGAGGAGGGGATTCTGCCGGATGATCCGTTCCAGAGCCTGGACGTGGAAGGCGTCGGGCAGCTCGTCGAGATCGGCACCAGGCGTGGTCGCGAGGCGCAGGCATCGCTGAAGGTAGGGGTGTGCGGGGAGCATGGCGGCGATCCGCGGTCGATCGACTTCTTCCACCGGACGGGGCTTGACTACGTGTCATGCTCGCCGTACCGCGTGCCAGTTGCGCGGCTGGCGGCCGCGCACGTCTCGATCAAGGAGGCCGGTGGCCCGGCGCGTCCGTTGCCCAAGGCGGAACAACCGGTCGAGGCGCGAGCGAGCGTGGGAGCGGTGGCCTAGGGCCGAGAGAACAATGCTGGCGCGGTCGGGAGGAGACGCGCCAGGGAGAAGAGGCGGGAGGTGAGAGGAGCGCGGCGTGGCCAGACGGCCCGCCGCGCTCTTCACGTGGTCACATCTCCGCCGATGCGTACAGCGGTTCCGGGTCGCCCAACAGAAACTGGTCGACGAGATCCATGCACTCGGGCGATCCGAGGAATAGCGGGGTCGTCTCGTGGAGATCGGTGGGCGCAATGGACAGGATGTCGCGCTCCCCGTCGGTCGCCCGCCCGCCCGCGCCGGCGATGATCATGGCCATCGGCGATGCCTCGTAGAGCAGCCTTAGCTTCCCTCTCGGGTGCTTCACATCGCCCGGATACATGAAGAGCCCACCATAAAGCAGCGTCCGGTGGACATCCGCGACCATCGAGCCGACGTAGCGGGCGCTGTATGGACGGGTGTTCACACCGTCGAGCCCCTTCAGGTGTTCCATGAGGCGCTGCTGCCGTCGCGACCAGTTGCGATAGTTGCCCTCGTTCGTGCTGTAGATCCGTTGGCCGGGTGACGGGATCTTCATCCACGGGTGGGAGAGGATGAACTCACCGATCGACGGATCGAGCGTGAAGCCGTGGACACCGTTGCCGGTCGAATAGACGAGCATGGTGGACGACCCGTAGATGACGTATCCGGCGGCAACCTGCCGGCTACCGGGCTGGAGGCAATCCTCGATCGTTCCCCTGGGCCCGGTGGTAATCTTCCGATGGATCGAGAAGATGGTGCCGACGGAGATATTGGCGTCGATGTTCGACGATCCGTCAAGCGGATCGTAGAGGAGCGCGTAGTTGCCCGTCGGGAACTTGTCCGGGATCGGGCGGATGCCATCTGCCTCTTCGGACGCCATAACACAGAGGTGACCGCTGTGATCGAGCGCCTTGAAGATCACGTCGTCGCCGTACTCATCCAGCTTCTTGACCTGGTCACCATGGATATTGACGTGACCGGTCTGTCCGATGATGTCGACAAGCCCCGCGCGACGCACCTCACGGGTGATCATCTTGGCGGCGAGGGCCAGGTCATAGAGGATTTCGCTGAGCGCTCCGGTCGCCTCGGGGAACTGGCGCTCGGCCTCCATGATGTGGCGTCCAATGGTGACGACGGATCTCTCCATCTCAATCAACTCGCTTGTCGACAGGTTGAATCGGCGAGGCGGGGCGGGCGCGCGCTTCCACCTCGTAGGGATTGTCATGGTAGCCGTATCGCAGTGTCGCGATGCAGTACCTGACCGGGAACAACGGATCGTCACGCCATTGGCGGACGTGAACGAGTTCGTGCGCGAGCAGGTCGGGCGACAAACGAACCCCCGGCCTGACGACGATCGTGCGGCGCAGCGTCACCGCGGCGGCGGGCCCGGACATGCGGGCGAGAAGACCGCCGATGCGAGGAACGAGGCTTCCACTCCTGAAGGTTACGTCCGCCGGGATCGTATCCACGGGAAGCTCGCGAGGGGGCGGAACCCGGGTACCGAGCAGGGCCGAGAGGATGGTCTCCATCTCAGTTGAGCCGGCTCCACGATTGGCCGTCTCGGGACACCCGTAGCGAAACCGTACCCTCGAGATCCGTGCGGGCGACCGGGATGCCGCGCTGGCCGAGACGTTCCATCACGGGTGCCGCCGGGTGACCGTAGCGATTGCGGCGACCCGCCGAGACGACCGCGAGCTCGGGGCGCACCGCATCAAGGAACCCCCCGTCCGTAGAGGTATCGCTTCCGTGATGCCCCAGCTTGAGAATCCGAGCCTGCAGATCGGAGCCATGTCGCTGGACGAGAAGCCGTTCGACCCCTACACCCGCATCGCCGGTCAGGAGTAGGGAAAAATCGCCGTAAGTTATTCGCATCACTGCGCTAATCTGGTTCGCATCGTCCGACGCGTCAACCGCGGAAGGGTCGGGCCAGAGGAAGTCGAAGCGGACTCCGTCCAGTTCCAGGGTGCGGCCGGCTCGGGCCGCGCGCCACTGTGTTCGGTGGAGGTCGACGGCACCCAGGAAATCCAGGTAGGATTCCTTTCCGACAACGTGACCGGGTTCGAACACGAATGCCACAGGGAGGCCGGCGAATACGGCCTCCGCACCGCCGATATGGTCCATATCCGGGTGGGTAAGCACGAAGGCCTCGAGGCGTCTGGCGCCGCTGGCGCGAAGGAAAGGAAGGACGCGTTGTTGACCGGCGTCGAAGTCCGCGGAAGCTGGCCCGGCGTCGACGAGGACCCATCGGTCGCCAGGGGTGCGAATGGCAACCGCGTCACCCTGTCCCACATCGACGAAGTGGATTTCGAGTCCATCCGGGCCGTTGACGGTGACGAGCGGCCAGGCGACGAGGGCTGCAATGGTCGCGCCAATCCCCGCGATCCACCGGATTCGTCGCGAGCCGCGTCGCACGGCCGCGGTTGCCAGGAGGCCGATCCCGGCGGCAATTGACCAGCTCCACCAGGGTGGCGGCGGGATCGGGCCGTTTCCATAGGGGACGGCGGCGGCCACCCCGGCGATCCAGTCGAGCGCGTCGAGGCAGGCCCCCGTGGATGCGGCGATCAATCGCGCCACGCCGGGGAGGAGGGGGTCGAACGCGAGCGCGACCGTGATTCCGATCAGGGCGAGGCTGGTCAGGGGAATCGCGGGGACGCCCGCAAGGATGGAGATGGGGGCGATCACGCCGAAGTGGTGGGCGACGATCGGCGCGGTGACGAGGAATGCGCCGATGCCGATGACAAAGGCGTCGAACAAGCCGCGGAAGAGGCCGCGTTCCTGGAGCTTGTCGGGCGCCAGCGTCAGCAGGGGCGCACGAAGGAAAATGATGCCCAGGACACCGGCAAACGACAGCTGAAACCCTGGATCCAGAATGGCCAGCGGGGTGAACGCGAGAATGGCGAGCGCCGCGGCCGCGACGATGGCGCCGGCGGCGGCGGGGCGCTGAAGAATGACAGCGAGGAGGCTGAGTGTGATCATCACCCCTGACCTCACGGCGGAGGGCGGAGCTCCGATGATGAGGAGGTAAACCCAGGTCGCGACGATCGTCAGCCCGACCGCACGGCGCCGCGGGATCCTGAAAATGCCCCCGAGGAGTAGAAGCGCGCCGGCGAGAAGCGCGACATGGGTCCCGGAGATCGCCAGCAGGTGGGTGAGGCCGGAACGCGTGTAGCGATCGGCAATTTCCGGATCGATGTATTCGCGGCGACCCAGCAGGAGACCCTCAACGAGAGGGAGATGGTCGGGGAATACCTTCTCCAGTCGCGCGTCAGCGGCACCGCGCAGGCGGAGCCAGAAGGGTGGTGCGACGGCGGGCTCGCCCCGGATCCCGGCGATCGAGTCAACCACGAGGTATCCGTGGTAGCGCGGGTCGTCCGGCCAGGCGCTGGCGAGGACCGGCTCGGTGAAGGTGCGCCAGCGTCCAAACGCGACAATCCGGTCGCCGACCCCGAGGTCCGCCTGACCAGGCGGGAGGCGGACCCGAATCTCACCGACGCACGGCCCGTCGATGTCGGCCCGCCCGCCGACCGCGCCGGTGAGGGGGAGGAGAGGCGAACGGGTCGCGGCGGACTCAGCGCGATACGCGGCGCCGAGCGCGCCGCGTGCCACGAGCCTCTGGTCATCGGCGAGGAACGCGCGACAATCAGCGTCCGCGTCGGCGCGGGCGAGCGTGCCCGCCAGACCCCCGGTCGCGGCGAGTAGCAGCGACAGCAGCAGGCGCTCCGATTCGGGAGATCGCGCCGACCGCGACCGGGAGATCGCCACGACGGTCGCCACCAGGACAAGCAGAAGAGCAAGTCCCGGGAGGATCGGGCGGGGTGCGAATCGGAGAGCGGGGAGTAGACCGGCGAGGAAGGCGAAGAGCGCCACCACGAGGGGGCGCCGAAGCTGGTTCACGGGGGAGTATCTGGCGGAGTTTCAGGTGGAGTTTCAGGGGGTGTCTCGAGGTGTGAATCGGGCGGGCAAAGCTCGTTCCAGACCGGCCGAACCGAACGTTCGCGAAGCGCATCGCGGACTCGCCGGTCGTACCGAAGACCGAAGAGGAACATCGCGATCATTCCCAGCAGGAAGGAGCCGAACACCAGGCCCACGAGCGAGACCTGGTAGAGGGTCCTGAAGCCAACATCGAGCGTGACCCGCTCCCGGGAGTTGAGGAAGGAGAATACCGCGGCAACAAGGACGAGGCATGCGACCGCCACCCACCGCATCCACGGGGATCGTTCCGACCTGCTCATCGGTGATCCGAGGGCGCCCAACAGTCTTCGGATCCCTTCACGCTACACGCTGGAACACGTCGTCCGTGAGCGTTCCGGCGAAGGTCGCACCCGTTGTCGAGGAAAGGCGGACACCGGCAAACTGGCCGATCAGGTCGGGGGCGCCGCCAAAGACGACCACCTTGTTGCTCTCCGTCCTGCCCTGCAGGCCCCCTCGCTTCGCCTCCTTCTCGACGAGCACCGGGACGACCCGACCGACCTCCCCGAGATTGATTTCGAACTGAATCTCGCGATGGAGTTCGATGAGCCGCTCCAGGCGCTCCCGCGCGACCGCATCGGGAACCGTCTGCGCGGCCGGCAAGCGAGTCGCCGGCGTACCGTCACGCGGGGAGTACCGGTACATGAACGCGTCGTCGAACCGGATATCGCGAATGAGGTCGAGGGTGGCTTCGTACTCGTCGTCCGTTTCGCCGGGAAATGCCACGATGATGTCGGTCGAGAGAGCGATTCCGGGAATTGCCTCGCGGACCCAGTCGAGCTTCTCGCGGTACTCGGCCACGGTGTAGCGGCGGAGCATACGGCGCAGGGTACGGTCGTGTCCCGACTGGACGGGGAGGTGCAGCTGATTACAGACGTTTGGTTCCTCCGCCATCACCTCGACGAGATCGCGAGTGAAGTCGTTCGGGTGGGGTGAAGTGAACCTGACGCGCCGGATGCCGTCCACCCGGGCGACCTCGCGGAGCAACCGCGGGAACGTCCAGTCGCCGTGCTCGTACGAGTTGACGGTCTGGCCAAGGAGAACCACCTCCGGCACGCCCGACTCCGCGAGCGTGCGGACTTCCGCCAGGATCTCGTGGAGGTCACGGTT
>CAZUVK010000078.1:0-4123 GCA_964623785.1 uncultured Gemmatimonas sp.
CAGAAGCGCAAGCTCTGATTGAGGTTCCGTGGGGTCGGGTGGGGGTGTCGGGTGGGTGGTCTGCTCCTTGCTCCCTGGAGCGCCCGTCGGGGAACCGTATCTTCATGCAGGGCCGCCAGGTCCGATGGGTTTACGGCAGGGAGGTCTCACTCGAGAAGAGCACACCCGTCGCGAGGCGGGGTCGCAGAGCCGGGCGTCTCGTCCCTTGAGACAGGCCAGCCGCCGAAGGTGAATCGGAACCTCAATCGTATGCCGTACTATTCAGACGGTAGTACCACAACCGACCGATCCGGTCCGGGCATGGAACCATCGGTCACCCTCTCCCGGGCCGACCTCTCCATACTGCTTGCCGCGGAACGCCGGCTGGCCGTCGCCCTCGCGAGGCCAGCGGAAGTGATGCGGTTCTTCCTGCTCGCCGTCGAGGAGGCCGCGGCGCTGTTGCGGGTCGATCGCGCGCACCTCTGTCTCATCGATTCCGAAGATCCCGGCCTCCTCCGCGTGATGGCGGGGACCGGCCGGATGGCGGAGGACGAGGGGGAACTGCTGCCGGTCGAAGGCAGCTTCGAGGGTCGCGTATTCCAGTCACACGACGCCGTCCGCACGGCCGACCTGGATCGTGAACCGGATCTGTACCGGCCGCGCCATGACACGCGCCGCGCGGGTCCGGCGGTCGCGGTGCCGTTGCGCGTCCGGAACCAGGCAATCGGCGTGCTGCTCGCCGGCCGCGATGTTGGACACGCCCCGTTCCTGGAGCGCGACGCGGAGCTGCTGCTCGAGTTCGCGACGCCCGTCAGCGCGGCGATCGAGGCGATGCGACAGTTCGACTCGACCCGCCGGAGCCGCGAATCCGTGGATGCCTGGACGCGTGAGAAGGGCCTCCGGGCCTGGCTCCATCGATACGAGGCGCTGGCCGCGGCCCGCGTCGAACTCGCGTTCCGACTCGGCGAGAACGGGGGCATGGAGTGGGGCGGAAGCACCGGTCCGCTCTTCGGAATCGAGCCGGCCGAGTTCGCTCCGAGCGTCGACGACCTCGTCGAACGGATCTCCGCGGCCGACGGCGAGAATGTGAGGCGGGCACTGCATTCCCTGATCAATCCCGCCGGCCCGCGGACAGTCTCCGTCAGCTGTGGAATCGTCCTTGCCGATGGATCCGAGCAGCAGGCGAGACTGAAGGCGTGGCGCCTCCACGATGGCGGAGAGATCGTGGGCGTCATGATGCCTGCCACGAGGCCGGACGGACCGGCCGCCGAGACCGTGCAGGTGGAGAACGGGGCGGAAGGGATCGTGCGCGCGCTGCGACACCAGATCAACAATCCTCTGGCGGCAGTGATGGGCAGAGCGCAACTTATGATTCGTGAAGATGTGGTACAGCGAGAACCCATGCTGAGACAATCGGTGGAGACAATTCTCTTCGAGAGCGAACGAATCAATCGATTCGTGCAACAGCTCCAGAGCACGGAAGGCCTCAGTCGGCTATCCGAACCGCTCCCGGGAGAGTTCCCCGATCGCGGCTGGTGAAAGCAGTGACTACGATGCACAGGAACGCCACGAAGAAGGACGGGACGTACCCACGTCGCCCACTACACACGGTCCGCCGTCGCAAAAGCACAACGCGACTGGCGGATTTCGCGTCAGCGGAAATGGCGGAGTCCGGGAAGCCGTGCCGGTGTCGGGCCAGAGAGACCGGAACCCGTAAAAGGAGGAAGTAGTAACATGAAGCAGTTTCGACCAGGACGGTTCTGGGTAGGGATGGCCTCGCTGCTGGTCGCCATCCTTGTTCCGGCCGTTGCAACCGCCCAGGAGGCGTCCGATTCGCTCCGTCGAGAGTTCCTGCTCCCGCAACCCGCGACGTTCAATGTCGCGGCGCGAGGCAGCTGGACCGCGCCGGGAATCGCGATCGGCGTGCCGACGGGATTCGGCGCGGATTACGGCGACGCCTTCGTCGCCGTCGGTTTCCAGGCCAGCACCCGCGCGGTGGACCGTCCGGACGGCGGTATCGTCGTGGGCTTCGGGGTGGGTGACGCAGTCGACCTTGTCGGCCTCGAGATCGCGATCTCGGGCTTCGGTACCTTCCGAAGCTGTTGCCGTGGGGGGATCAGTCCCAAGCTCCACCGGGTCCTGCCGTCCACCTCGTCCATCGCGCTCGGTGTCGAGAACCTGGTCACCTGGGGCAGCCTCGAGGGCGAGGATCTGGCGACCGACGCGGGCCGAAGCGTCTACCTCGTCGGGACGAAGGCGTTCCTATTCCGGCCGGACCCCGGCAGCTTCCTGGGATCGGGCGCGCTTACGCTCGGCGCCGGAAACGGGCGGTTCCGGCGGGAGAGTGACATTCTCGACGACAAGGAGACCGTCAACCCGTTCGCGAGCGCGTCCGTCAGGATCATCGAGCGGGCATCGCTGATCGGGTCCTGGACGGGGCAGGATCTCGTGGCCGGTTTCTCGATCGTGCCGATTCGCAACGTACCATTGTTCATCACGCCGGGCGTCGCCGACCTGACGACAGACCCCCGCTTCATCCTGGGGATCGGGTATGGCATCGACTACTCCGGATTGTTCTAGAGTGAGCGCGTTTTCCAATACGAAAGGTCATGGACTCATGGAAATGAAGTATGACGTCGGGAAGACCACGAGGCATGCCGTGTTGGCGCTGACGCTCGCCGGCCTGGCGGCGACGAGCGCGGATGCGCAGCGCCTCGCGGCCCCGGGATTCACGCGCAGCGACCAGTCGGACGTGACGGGTCCGGCGGTGACTTCGGGTGATCAGCTGGCCGCGATGTTCACGGAGCCGGGCACGGTCCTGAGCATGTTCTGCCCGGTGGCGTGGGGAGTCCGCTCCTCGGCGAACACGGTGCAGACGCGGCTCACTTCGGCGAACCTGCAGTCGGCGCTGCCGGTGGGTTCGCAGTCGATCGGTTCGACGGCGCAGCTGGTGGTGCTGAACCTGATGACGACCCGCAATCGGGACGCCGCGGGGCCGGTGCTCGGCGCGCTCGTCTACAACAATGATACCCGTTCGGCGCAGCGGAACGCGCGGCGGCTCACCGACGAGCTGTCCGGCCTGTTCCTCGTCGTCGACGAGATGGATCCACTCGAGCCAGGCGCGGTCGCTCCGACCCGGCTGGGACGGGCGGTTGGCGCGTACAACGCGTTCATCGGCGTCAGCTCCGAGGCGTTCCTGCTGTCGCCCCCGCAGGCGCTGGCCGCGATCCATTCGGTTCTGAACCAGATGGTCATCGCGAGCCTTGAGAACGAAGGCCGCGCCGCGGACCCGAACGTGGTCGATGCCGCGGGCCTGGCATGCGCGGTCATTGCGCCGCCGGCACCGGCCCCGCCGCCTCCGCCCGTCGAGCAGGCGATCTCGATGTGCGTGCTGGTGGAGACCGAGTTCCGCAACGTCGCGGCGCTTCGCCGGCCGGAGCAGGGCGACACGGTGGTGATCGTTGGCGGCGATCGTCGGTTGATCGCGGAGGTGTACCCGAACGTGCACGGCGTGAACAGTCCGCCGTGGGTGCCGCTCGGTGAACCGGTGACGATCGGAACGACGCAGTATCAGCCATTCGGAGTGTCGATGATCGTCGCGCCGGGCGCGGCCGTGAGACACGGTACGATCCAGGGCTTCGACTATTTCGCCGCGCCGGGCGCCGCCGCGGCGCCGACCGAGATCTACTTCCCGGTTGGCCCCAATTGTGAAGTTCAGCCGTACCGGAGCGTGGAAACGATTCGGGTTCGTGGATAGCGGTCGAGGCCGAAAGGCCTCCGGGAATTGCAGCAGTTGCTGAACTCGACGCATACGAGCCCGGTAGGCCGACGGGCTCGTATGTTTCGATATACGGGTTGATGTCGCGCGACGAGGTCGGCGGGAGTGTGGAACGGTCGCTCCGAGGTCGACACTACTGCTGTGAGTCCGGAGACTTCCGGCCCGCGGCGGAAGAGCTTTTGGAGATGTGCGGTGCAGCCCGGTCGTCCGCGTCGGCGGTTGGCGATCGCGCGGGGATACCACGGAAGGAGTTGCGCTCGATGAGCACGGGGATTTCAAGGGCATTCGGCTGGATGGGCCGCGGTCTCGCGGTTGCCGCCTTCCTGATCGTTGGCCTGGCCACGGCGCCGGCGGCGGCCCAATCGA
>CAZUVK010000078.1:4133-13943 GCA_964623785.1 uncultured Gemmatimonas sp.
GGGCCGCCGCCGGCGCCGTGGCCAGGCCAACGATCAGGAAGGCGGCCCAATCGAACGGCGGGGCCATCTTTGCCGCCGACATCGACTCCGCGCTGCAGCCGGGCGACGTCGTGCGTCTCCGGATCTGGATGGAACCCGACCTTTCGGGAGAGTTTCCGGTCGACAATCGCGGCGTGGTGGTACTGCCGCGCATCGGGCCGGTTACCGTCACCACCGAGTCGGCAGAATCGCTTCGGTCCCGGCTGACGGCCGCCTATGGGGAGTTCCTCAACCATACGTCGATCGACGTGAGCCTTCTGCGACGGGTCCAGGTGCTGGGTGCCGTACGCAGCCCGGGTCTCTATCAGGTCGACCCGACGATGAACATCAGCGACGTACTTGCACTGGCGGGTGGCGCGACGACTCAGGGCAACATCGACCGGGTCGACCTGATCCGGAACGGGCAGAGAGTCGCGACGAACCTGTCGCCGTTTACCCGGGTCGGTTCGTCGCCGATTCGGTCAGGAGATCAGGTGGTGGTTCCGGAGCGGAGCTGGCTTTCGCGGAACCCGGGGCTCGTGATCGGCGCGGTGTCGGCCGCCCTGAGCTTCACCCTAGCGATATTGCGTTAACCGAATGAGTGTGCGTTCGCTTGCCGGGTCCGGGACGGGTGGTTCCGAGGTAGACCTTCGGGAAGTCTGGGGGATCCTGCGCCGCCAATGGTGGGTGCTGGCGGGATGCGGAGTGCTCGGGGTCGTCGCGGCGTTCGTGCTCTTCCCGCGACCGGATCCCGTATACGAGTCCTCCGCGGCGATCCGGGTCGAGGAGCAGCGGGGCGCGCTCTCGGTCCTGGAGGTCGGCGGTCAGAGTCACCTCGAGACCGAGATGCAGGTGATCCAGAGCCGTACGGTCGTCGGCGCGGTAGTGGATTCGCTGCAGCTGCAGTTGCGGGTCAATGAGCCGGCGGGCCTCTCCAGGCAGGAGATGATCGCCCGGGCCATCGTGCCGAGCGACGCGTTGCCGGGAACCTACCGTTTCTCGCGCGTCGAGGGCGGCCGGTTTCAGGTCAGTGAGACCGGACGCGACGCTGAGGTCCTGGTCGGCACATTCAGGGTCGGCGAATCGATTCCGCTCGGTGGCACCATGCTCATCCTCGCGGACGGCGCGGCAACGCACGACGCGATCGAGATCGAGATCAGGTCCCGTGAGCAGGCGATCAACTCGCTCATGGGGTCGTTGCTCGTGACTCGCCCGACGAGGAACGCGGACATCATCCGGATCTCCTACCAGGACCCGCACCCCGCGATGGCGCGGGATGTCGTGAACACCGTGGTGGATCGGTTCCTCCTCCTGCGCGACGCCGCGCAGAAGACCGAGGTACGAAGCACGATCGACTTCCTTACCGGGCAGATCGCCTCGATCTCGCTGGAGCTGGCGTCGGCGGAAGACGAGCTGAGGTCGTTCCGGGAGCGGGCCTACGTGATCAATCCCACCGTCGAGGGGAGCACCCAGGTCCAGCGCCTCGCCGAGTTGCAGGCGGATCGGAGCTCGCTCGAGGCGGAGCGAGTGGCGTTGCAGGGCCTGGTCGACGAGATCGAAGCGACGGCGCGCCGCGTGGCCACGATCGATCCGCAGGTGGGCGGCGTGTCGCCGTACCGGCGGCTGGCGGCGTTCCCGTCGCTGATGCGGAGCGAGGCTTTCTCGGACATCCTCCGATCGCTGTCGACCCTCGAGAACGAGCGGGCGAACCTGGTGACCCGGCGCAGGCCGGAAGACCAGGACGTCCAGGTCCTCTCGATGCGGATCGCGGAGCTGGAGGACCAGCTGCAGGTATTCGTGTCGACGTATCTGGCGGGTCTTTCCAGCCAGGTGTCGTCGATCAACGCGACGTTGTCCGAGTTCGGCGACCAGCTGGCGCGGCTTCCGGCCAACGAGGTCGAATTCGCGCGGCTCTCGCGCCAGCCCAGGCTGCTGGGCGACATGCACGCCCTGCTGCAGACGCGCCTGCAGGAGGCGCAGGTCGCGCAGGCGGTCGAGGACGCGAGCGTCCGGATCGTCGACCCGGCGGTGCTGCCGCAGTCCTCGGTCACATCGGCGAGGTGGGCGGTGTCGTTCGCGGCGGTGTCGATGCTGGGGCTCCTGCTCGGCGTGGTCGTCGGGTTCGTGCGGGAGTACGCGGACAATTCCGTGTACACGCGGTCTGACGTGCAGGTGGCCATCGGAGTCCCCGTGCTGGGCCTCATCCCCCGAGTGAAGGGGAAGGGCTTCGGGGTCAGGGCGTTCGTTGGACCTACGCCACCCGGCCAGAACGGAGGCGCGCTCCTAGGGAGCGGCGAAACGAACGAGTCCGACCCCGTGGTTTCACTCGTTCGCCGCGACATCGACCCCGCGAGTCCGCTCGCGATGCTGGTTCGGGAAGATGGCCCCAACCCGGTGTCGGACGCGTACGATCGATTGCACGCAAACATCCTGTTCGCGCTCGTGGACAACGAGCCGAAGACACTGTTGCTCACCAGCCCCCTGCCCGGCGACGGGAAAACGACCACCGCGACGAATCTGGCGGTCGCCCTGGCCCGCCGCGGTCTCAAGACGCTATTGATCGATGCCGACCTTCGGAGGGGCCAGGTCAACACGGTGTTCAAGGGGAATCGGACGCCAGGTCTGACGGAGGTGCTGTCCGGCTCGGTGCCGTTGAGCGCCGCGATGCAGACGGTGCAGGTCGATCGGGAGAGTAAGCTTCACTATCTCGCGAGCGGGGAGTTCCCGACGCATCCGGCGAGCCTCGTGGGCTCGCCGCAGATGACGAAGCTGATGGAGACGCTCGAAGAGCACTTCGACCGGATCATCATCGACTCGCCGCCGGTGAACATCGTCGCGGACGCGGCGATCCTGGCGCGCTACGCCGACGGCGTGATCGTCGTCGCGCGGGCGGGGGTTACGCCGCAGGAGGCGCTGACGCTCGCCGCCGAGCAGCTGAGCCAGGCGCGGATCCAGGTGGTCGGCGCGGTGCTGAACGACATCGACTTCGAGCGGCACGGATCGTACGACCCCGCGTACAAGTCGTACAGCTATGGAAAGAAGTACTATACGGCGAACGTCTGACGCGACTGTCGCGTCTGAAGGCGGTGGCGTCGTGATATGAACCGATCCGGCCTGACCGATCTCGCGATGCCGCGAGATCGGGGTCAGGCTGATTTTTCTTGGGGCGATGGAGATCACGATCGATCGGGAGGGGCGCGCAGCCGCGGAACCGCCTCCCGAAGAAACGGCGGGAAGTGGGGCGCCCGTCCATAGGATCGCGCCAGCGGGAGCGTGGCCCACGGTCGACTTCGGTGAACTCTGGTACTACCGTGAACTCTTCGTCTTCCTCGTATGGCGGGACATCAAGGCAAGGTATGCGCAGACCGTGCTCGGGCCGGGCTGGGCGGTGCTGCGGCCGATCCTCACGATGGTGGTGTTCACCGTCGTCTTTGGCAACCTTGTCGCCGTACCTTCCGACGGAGTTCCCTACCCGATCTTCTCACTGAGCGGCCTGGTGGCCTGGAATTACTTCTCGACTTCGTTCTCGGGGTCGAGCGGGAGCCTCGTCGCCAACAACGCGCTGATCACCAAAGTCTACTTCCCCCGGCTGGTCATTCCCTTTGCGCCAGTCATCGCGGGCCTCGTTGATCTGGCAATCGCGCTGGTGATCCTCTTCGGGATGATGGTTGTCTACGGGATAGCACCGACGTTCTGGAGCATCGCGGTCGTGCCACTCCTGATCGCAGTGATGGTGCTGGTGGTGGGAGGGGTCGGATGCTGGCTCACGGCGCTGAACATCCAGTACCGCGACGTCCAGCATCTTACGCCGTTCCTTCTGCAGGTGTGGATGTATGCATCGCCCGTCGTCTATCCGATGTCGCTCGTCCCGGAGGCATATCGGCCGTTCTACATTCTGAATCCGATGGTTGGCGTGGTGGAAGGCTTCCGTTCCGTGTTGCTGGGGACGATCGCGATACCGTGGGTCGCGATCGGCTCGTCGGCCGTCGTTTCAACGCTGGTGTTCGTGAGCGGCGTGATGTACTTCCGCCGCACGGAACGGATATTCGCCGACGTAGCTTGAGGCTTTGACTGAACGATGTCGAACTTTGCGATCGTGGTCGAGGGACTCGGGAAGCGATACCGCCTCGGTGAGCGTGTCACGCCGGGCGGCCACGGTCTGCTCGAGGCGCTTCTCAAGACTGCGCGTTACCCGATGAGGAACCTGAGAGCGCTCCGGGAACTCGATCGGTCCGATGGCAATGGCGACAACGCGTTCTGGGCGCTGCGGGACGTGTCATTCGAACTGAAAGAGGGAGAGGTACTTGGGGTAGTGGGCAGGAACGGGGCGGGGAAAAGCACATTGCTGAAGATCCTTTCGAGGATCACGGAAGCCACGCTGGGCGAAGCGAGAATCGCGGGCAGGGTCGGGTCCTTGCTGGAGGTCGGTACCGGCTTTCACCCGGAGCTCACGGGGCGGGAGAACGTGTACCTGAACGGTTCGATCCTTGGAATGCGGCGGTCGTACATCGCGGCGCAGTTCGATGAGATCGTGGCGTTCGCGGGCGTAGAGCAGTTCATCGATACGCCCGTGAAGCGATTTTCGAGCGGGATGCGATTGCGCCTGGCGTTCGCTGTCGCGGCTCACCTGGAGCCTGAAGTCCTGGTGATCGATGAGGTCCTGGCGGTCGGCGACGCGGAGTTCCAGCGACGGTGCCTTGCGAAGATGGGCGACGTTGCGAGGGGCGGGCGCACGGTTCTGTTCGTGAGCCATCACCTGGACTCGGTTCGCGCGCTCTGTCCGCGGTCGCTGCTTCTCGAGAAGGGCCGCGTGACGGCGGACGGAGCGACGGCGGATGTCCTGCGACAATACATGACGACCAGTTCTCCGGAGCTTCCGGGCGAATGGATCGATCTGTCGCGCACACCGCGCAGGGGCACGGGACGAGCACGCGTCCGGGCGGTGAGGTACACCGCCGACGACCCCTCGCTCGCGTTTCACCCATATCCGGAGGGGCCGCTGGAGTTCCTGCTGGACGTCGAGTCGGACGCGGCGCGCATTGTGGGAAGCGTGGGCCTTTCCATCTCGACGCTCTCGGATACGACGTTGGTCACGGTGGACTCGATGGCGTCCGGCAGAGGTGTGTCGCTGCGGAAGGGGGCCAACCGGGTCCGGATCGCGATCGAGAATTTGCACTTGATGCCGGGCCAATATCGCGTGTCGTTCTGGATCGCGGATCCCCTCGCGGGCACGGATCGGCGGGCGGCTTTCGAGATGCTGCACGAGGTCCTCGACATCGAGGTGGTCAGCCGCACCGTCTCGGCGTTCCGGCCGCGCAGAGAGCCCACGGTGTTCAGTAACGGGTGCGTTGACGCCGTTCCGATGGAGGCGCCGCCGTCGGAAATCGCAACAGCGGAATGAATGGTCTTCCGGCTCCAGAGAGGAACGCCGCCCCGGCATCAACATCCACAACCGAAGGTTGCGAGGCGATGATCGAGATCTCCGTCGTGATTCCCACGTACAACCGCCGGGAGCAGTTGCGTCACCTGTTGGAACTCCTGGCGGGGCAAACATATCCGGCTTCGAAGTTCGAGGTCGTGGTGTCGGTGGACGGATCGATAGACGGGACGTCGGAGATGCTGGAGGGTCTGCGGACGCCCTACGCGCTGCAGCCCCTGCATAGGGAGAACGGCGGGCACGCTGCCGCCGTGAACGCGGGAATTGCCGCTGCGCGCGGTGTGTACTGCATCCTTCTCGACGACGATATCCTTCCGGCCCCGGGGCTGATCGCCGCGCACGCGCTGACGATGGTCGGGGACGACCGCACGGTCAGCATCGGCGCGATACCCACCGTCGTCCCGGGCGACGCCGGCTGGTTCGCGCGCGAGTTCGCCCGGGAGATGAACGGGCACTATGAGCGTCTCGGTCAGGGCAGGCAGCCGTTGTGGACCGATTGTTATAGCGGCAACGTGGGGATATCCCGACGACTGCTGGAAGAGGTTGGCGAGTTTCGGGGCGACATCGGCTGGGGTGACGACATCGAACTCGGGTACCGTCTGGAGCAGAGCGGAGCGCGGTTCGTTTACACGCCGGAAGCGGTGGGGACGCAGGACGAGCGGAAGGGGGCAGCCGCGCTGTTGAAGAGTTTCGAGGCGCAGGGAGCGGCAGCGGTCGAGATCCATCGGCGGCACCCGGGAACGATCGGAGTGCTGGCCCGGGACTACCACCGTCTGGGTCCCCGATCCCACAGGTTGCGCACGGCCTGCCTGGCGCTGGGGGTTCCACCCACGCTACCCGTGGCGCTCGGTTCGATGATGGCAGCCGGCGGCCGGCGGGAAAAACTGGGGCGATTCGCCCGGAGTCTGGCCTATTGGCGCGGGGTCCGTCGGCAGCTGAACGACGCCGCGAAGTGGCGCCAGCTGACGCGGGGAACGCCGATTCTGATGTACCACGCGTTCGCGGGCCGGGGTGAATCGGCCGGCCGGTACATCGTCCCGATCTGGAAGTTTCGCGTCCAGATGGCGCTCATCAGACTCCTCCGCTATCGGGTGATCGGCCTGGGAGAGTACGTCGACAGCCTTCGCCGCGGTGAGCTGATTCCGGGAAAGACCGTCGTCATCACGATCGACGATGGGTACGCGGATAACCATAGCCTGGCGTTCCCTACGCTCCGGCGTTATGGCTATCCGGCGACGATCTTCGTGGTTACGGAGAGAATGGGAGGGAAAGGCAACTGGGACCGCGATTCCGAGCTGAGCGGTAGGCCATTGATGGGGTGGGAGGAGGTCCGGGAGATGAGCGCCGCGGGGATCGAGTTCGGGGCGCACACACGGACCCACCCGAGACTCACGTCGCTGTCCCCCGCGGAAGCCAAGGCGGAGATTGAGGGATCGAAACTCGACCTTGCGAGCGAGCTCGGCATGCTGGTGCGGCACTTCGCGTATCCCTACGGGGAATGCGACGACGAGGTTGCGGGCCTCGCCGAGGGGGCCTCGTTCAACGGCACGTGCGGGGTCCGGTCAGGCCTCAACCGACCGGGCGCGGATATTCATCGACTCAACCGAACGGAAGTCTTCGGGACTGACACTCCGCTGATCTTCGCGGCAAAGCTTCGATCCGGAAACACGGACGCGCTCGGGGCGAAGCGCAGGCGTCCGGAGGGGATCAGGAACGCCGATCATGCGTCGTCGGCCGCGGAGGGCGCGTACCGGAAGGCCCCATCCGCGTGAGCGGAGATCCGCGGGTCACTGTCGTCGTACCGATCCTTGACGCAGCGCCGTACCTCGGCGCGTGCGTGGAAAGCGTCCTCCGGCAGGAGTACGAAAGCTGGGAGCTGATGCTCGTCGACGATGGGTCGACCGATTCGAGCGTGGCGATCGCCCGGCGTTGCGCCGCGGAAAATCCCGGCCGGAGAATTCAGTGCCTTCAACACGAGGGTAACGCCAACCGAGGGAGCAGCACGACGAGAAACCTGGGAATCCGGCACGGACGCGGCGAGCTGGTCACGTTCCTTGACGCTGACGACGTATGGTATCCCCACACCCTGAAGGAGCAGGTAGAGAGACTCGACCGACATCCGGAGGTGGGCTTCGTCTACGGCAGGGGACTGCTCTGGAACAGCTGGAGACACGGTGGCACTGGCGACGGTTCGGAAGACATCCCCTCCGAGCTGGGTGTACCCACCGATCGATCACTTCCGCCGGGCCGGTTGCTCGAGCTGATGCTCCCGCGCAAGGCAATGGCGCCATTGATGGGGTCGTTGATGGTGCGGCGTGAGGCACTGGAGGGTGTCGGGGGATTCGAGGATTCGTTCACCGGCATGCATGACGACCAGGTACTGGTGGCGAAGCTGAACCTCACGTCGGCCAGCTACGCGGCTGACAGAGTGTGGCTCCGTTACCGCCAGCACCCGAGTTCGATGTACGCGCGAGCCCGTGCGAGCGGAAGTCGCAACGAAGCCCGGTTCGTCTACCTGACCTGGCTCAGGGGCATCCTCGCCGAACGCGGGTTGTCGGAATCGACGCTGACGAAACTGGTCGATATCGAACTCGCGGCTCTGGCATCGAGTCCGCGGCACGCGAAACTGCTCGACCGGGGTCGGGCCACCGCGAAGCGCGCGCTCAACGCCATTATCCCAACCCGGCTCCGGCCGTTGCTGGTCGCCAGGTGGCGCGCGGTCACCCGCCCCTGACCTGCCCGCCCGGCCGCCCGGCCGCCCGCCCCGGCGGACTACCCCGATGGTGGTGGGTCGCATCAGCTCGAGAATCCAGACACAAGGTTTCAGATGGGTGAAGTGGACTGGCGGTTGCTCCTTCCGCCGCCCGACGGTGACGCCTTCGAACGTATGGTGCTCGTTGGCGGTTCCGCGGGTTTGGCGGAACAGCTAGTCTCGGCCGGAGTAGCGCGTGCGGTCGTCGATTCAACGGGTCCCGGCACGGCGGACCTGGTGGTAGTGCTTAGGGATGGGCACCTCTCGACGAGCGTCACCGACGCCGTCTCGATGCTGCGCCCCAATGGCGTGGTGTACTATGAAGTGGACCGAACGAAGGCGCGTTCCGGCCGCCGCGGGCCGCGCCGGATCGCCCGGCGATTTCGCGCCGCGGGCGCCACGGTGATCGGATGTTACTGGATCCGCCCGACGCTGGAAGTGCGGCGGAGCATCCTTCCGCTCGACTCCCCCGGCGCGCTCCGGTGGTTTCAGAAGTCCGAATTGCCACGTGAAACGGTGGCGGAACGGGGGAAGGCGGCCATCTTCGGTGTGCTCACCCATTTGGGACCCGCAGCTCCGGCGCTGGTGGTCCGGCGGTTCGGGGTCGTTGCCCGGAGAGGTGTTCCGAGCCACGAGACGGCCGCTGGCATCCTCTTGCATCCGGCGTTGCCCGCCCGGATCGCGGGTCCAGGTGCGCGAGCGATCCTCCTGCCGCGGACCAGCCCGGAGGTCGTCGGCAAAGTCGTCGTCCTGCCATTCCCTCACAAAGCCAGGCAGCCCTCCGCGGTCCTGAAGGTAGGATCCGGAGCAGACGGCGAAGAGGGGTTGCGGCTCGAACAGCGGAACCTCGCCACGCTTCGTTCGATGCTCGATGTCGAACTCCGCGAGTCGATTCCGGAGCCCCGGGGCATGATCCGAGACGGGGATTTCAGTATTTCCGTAGAGGGATACCTGCCGGGGATCTCCCTTTCGAGGCTCGATCGCCGCCTCGGTGCTTCCGCGACACGGAGCATCAAACACTTCCGGCTCGTCGCGGATTGGATCACGCGATTCGGCGTGCAGACGCAATCGAAGGACGACCGATGGACACGTGACCATCACCGCGCGTATGTCGAGACTCCCCTTGAAGCGTACACAGCGGCCTTCTCGGTGACCGGTGGGGAAGCTCGATTCCTGGAACGGGTCGTCGATCGTTCGGTGTCGCTTGTCGGGACGCGGCTCCCGATCGTGTGGAGGCACGGCGACTTCGACGCCGACAATATCGCGGTGGCGGGCGATACCTTGTCGATCTTCGATTGGGTGGAATCGGGCGAGGGTCTGCCGTTGCTCGATCTGTTGCACTTTTCTCGCCTCTGGTACCGCGGGGTGAAGAAGATTGACGCCAGGAGCGAGGGTGTTCGGGATAGCGCGGAGGATTTTCGGAAGCTCTACTGCGGCGCCTCCGCTGGCGACCCGATCGCGGCGATCGTCGAGGGGGCGATGCGCAGGTACCTGGCCCGGCTCGGGATTGGCGCAGGTTACCTGCCCGTCGCGTTGGCGGTGTATGGGGCCTTGCACGCAGGCTGGGCGGCGGGACTCGAAAGAGCGGACAAGCACGAGGAGT
>CAZUVK010000079.1:0-13852 GCA_964623785.1 uncultured Gemmatimonas sp.
CCCGCCCAGGAGATGGGCCCGGTACACCGGGTCGCTCGTCCAGATATCGTCGCGGTGCCCGATCGACGTGTAGAAGGAGCGCCCTTCCCCGAAATCGCGCGACCAGGCCTGGGGATAGTCGCCGCCGCGTACCACGTCCGGCAGCCCCGAGATGTCGGTCAGCTCGGTGTCGAGGCTGAGAAGCACGGTCACCCGGTCGCGCGAGAAGCCGACCGGGATCCGGTTGTCGAAGAGCACGTCGATGTTCTCCTCCGGCCGCGCCGCGTCCCAGGGGGCGGTACCGAAGTGGTAGAACTCGTCCACGATCGGCCAGCTCGGCCCCAGCATCCGCGTGGCCGGGTGGTCGGTGTTCTCGACCTTCAGCACCATGAGCCGATTCTGCCCGATCGGCCGGCGGAAGTACCCGCCGAGCATCTCGCCGAATGGCGGGTAGTCGTAGAAGGTGAGTGATGCGTTATGGACCCCGATGAACCCCTTTCCCCCGCGAACGAACTCGACGATCGCAGCCTTCTGCGCCTCTGTCATCGGCAGGTTGCCGTTCGTCATCATCATCAACCCGTCGAACCCGGCGAGGTACGCGGGAGTAAGGAAGCTGAAGTCGATCTCGTCGGGGGCGTAGCGGAAGCCCTCCAGCGTCGTGACCTCGAACCCGCCATCCTCGCCCATCCGCTTGACGGCTTCTTCGGCGTTGGCGAGGCTCGAATGGCGATAGAGACCGGCGTGCGTCAGGAACAGCAACCGCTTCGGCGTGGTCGCCTGGGCGGCGGCTTCACCAAGCGCCAGCGGCGTGGCGAGGACAACCAGGAGCAGGGCAAGGCGGATCAATCGCATCTGGACTGGCGGAAAAAGTTGGCCGATGGGAAACGGTCCAACCAGACTACTGCCTCGGCGCCCACCCGGCAACGATTTCGTGGGCGTTGGGACGCCCACACGCCAAACCGCCAAACCCCTGTAGGGGCGGGTCCCCGACCCGCCCGGTCCCCGTGTGAGATACCAAGGGCGGGCCGGGGGCCCGCCCCTACAGATTCTCGCACTTCTTCCGGGGGTCGCCCCTACAGGTCTTCCGGCGTGCTTCCCGGCCTTCCTCCTCACCCGTTGATCAGGAAGTGCACCCAGATCGAGATCACGTACCCCAGCGCGATCGCCCACGTCCATTTCAGGTGTGACATGAACGTATACTGCCCTCGCGCGAGCCCCATCAACGCCACGCCCGCCGCGCTCCCCACCGCCAGCATCGACCCGCCGGTCCCTGCGGTCAATGTCACCAGTAGCCACTGGAAAAGATCCATCGGCGGATTCATGTTGAGCACCGCGAACATTACCGGAATGTTGTCCACCACCGCCGAGATCACGCCGACCGCGACGTTCGCCGGGGTTGCTCCGAAGCCCTCGTACAGGATCTCCGACAGCCGTGCCAGATAGCCGATCGTGGCGAGACCGCCCACGGCGACGATGATGCCGAAGAAGAACATCAACGTGTCCCACTCGGCGCGCCGCAGGATGTCGAAGATGTCGAACGAGTCCTTCTCTGGATCCTCGATCCCGCCCAGCGGCTCAGCACTGCTGTCCAATCGCTCCCCGCCGTTGGATGGAGCCGTCCTCCGCAGGTGGTACCCGTACAGCTTGAGCAGCGCGAGGCCCGTCGTCATCCCGATCACGGGGGGCAGATCCAGGATGTTGTAGCTGCTCACCGCCATCACGATGGTGGCGGCGAACAGCCCAACCACGCCCCATGCCCCGCGCCGCAGGATCACGTTCTCCTCGATTCGCGGAGGCGTTCCGCGCGGGATCGCGAATGACATCAGCAACGCCGGCACGAACCAGTTGACGAGCGACGGAATCACGAGCCGGTAGAAGTCGAAGAACTCCGCCCGCCCCGCCTGCCACACCATCAGCGTGGTGATGTCGCCGAACGCGCTCCACGCCCCGCCCGCGTTCGCGGCGACTACTGTGTTGATGCACGCGAGCGACATGAAGCGTGGACTCCCGCGGCCCACCGCGAGGGCAACCGCGCCCATCACCAGCGCCGTGGTCAGGTTGTCGAGCCATGCGGACAGGAAGAAGGCCATGAGGCCCGTCACCCAGAAGAGCTGGCGGTACGACAGACCCTTGCCCACCAGCCACGCGCGCAGCTTGTCGAACACCTGCCGCTCCTCCATCGTCGCCACGAACGTCATCGCCGCCAGGATAAACAGGAACAGCTCCGCGAACTCGCCCAGGCTATGACGCAGTTCGTCCGACGCGCTGACCGGGGCGTCGACGAGAAGGTACCCAATACCGATCAGGCCCCAGATCACGCCGGCGCCGATCATCACCGGGATCGATTTGCGGAGATGGAGTCTCTCCTCGAGAACGACCGCGCCGTAAGCGGCGATGAACGCGACGATCGCCAGGTAGCCGGTCCAGTGGCCCGTCAGATCCACATGCTCGACGACTTCCGCCTGCAGAAGCGCCGACGAGGCGACGCTGGCAAATGATAAGAACATGATGTCTATGCGATTAGGTGCATCGTGATGCCCCGCGCTCGGCCGCTCTCGGGAAGACCTGCGCGCGTAGGCGCCGGCGCGTGCGCCGATACGCGGAGATTTCAGGTCCTCCTTCCGCGGCTCCATCCATTTCGACGTACGGCATCGCTGCCCGTCACGTCAGTCTCGAGTCGGTGCCGGAACGGTTCGGAAGCGACCCGCAAACCGACACGGGCCGTCTGGAACGTTGTTGACCACGACCATTCCCGAGTGCCCGGCTCCAGACGAACCGAGGACGCGCGGCGAACAGTCAGGGATTGTGAGGTGGGACTACGATCCGGCGGGCGGTGCGGTGGCGTGGTACGGGAGCCACTCGCAGTGCGGGGCGGACGGCTCGACGAGCTGGGATTTCAGCGAGTTGTGCGCGTAGCGATTGGACAGGTCGCACGTCACGTCCTGCCCGCGGTCGCCGGATCCATGATTCGGCGACCTTTCCGTCTCGGCGTGTGACACCTGGCCTTGCCGGGCGGACACGTTCGGAATCTCGTCGTCCTGGCGGTCGAGCGAGGCCGAATCGTACGATGCGATCGGGGCCACCGGGTGCCAGATACGCCCGTCCGTCGCGACCAGCATGGGCCACGAAAGGACGAAGAAGGCGATCCAGAACCCGAACCGGATCATACCAGGCCAGGAAAGGTGTGGGGGCGCTTGGAAGATCCAGCAAACTGATGGCTCCACCCCCCGGCGTCAAGAAGCGCGACCCATCTGCGCGGGGCTGCTTGCGAGGAACGCCCTTCGAGTCCGATTCACCTTCTCCGGATCATCCCTTCAGCTCGGCGGGATCCTCAGGACCACCCTGTCACCCGGGAACACGGAGACCTCAGGCGTGCTTGGCAGGTAGAACCGCGGGATCTGCACGACTTCGAATCGGACACCACCCGCCCCCAGGATGATCTCGTCAGGAATCTCGAGCGTCTGCGTTCCCAACCCCCCGACGAATCCGAGACGCATCCTGCGACCGCCGCTGATGACATAGACGTTGGCGTCGTAGTAGTTGTGGTTCTCGACCGTCACGAACGCGTCTTCGCGGGCTCGCGCGGCGGCCCGCGCCCGTGGCGTCTCAACATCCCCCCGCACCGGGTAGGTCCATGATTCATCCCCGAGCACCGAATCGGCCCGCTCAATCTGCTCAGCCATAAGGATCTGGCGCACATCGAGCTCGGCTTCTCCCGCCCTCTCGTCGAACGCCGCCCGGATCGCTTCAAGCGCCGATCGCTCTTCCTCGGTCTCCACGCCGTAGACCTCAGCATCCCGGATCTGCGCCAACAATGGACGATTGTCCTCGATCAGGCGGTCCCGAACTCGCTCGATTCTCGTAATCTGGCTCGAGGTGAGCGCCAGGACGTCACGTTGTGCGAGGAGCGATGCGAACGGATCAGTGGAAGGGTATTCCGCGTCGATCGTCGGCAGTACCCACACGTACGGGACCTGACCGGACAGCACCGAGGGAACGGATACTCCCGCGATGATGACCGCGGCGAAGACGGCGTCTCTCGCTCGCACCATGATGTCTCCCCGTCAAAGGGTGATGGGCCAGGTCGTTTGTGGTTGGCTGTGCATCATTGGCGCCAGGCGATGCAGAACCAGCCGTCATGCCTATCGATACCCAACTTCGCCGCAATGTCTGAATATATACACGGCCGCGTCCGGATTCGCGATAAGAATGTCAGGAACGCCGGTCTTCCAGAAAATGCAACCGGGCCTGGACGTTATGCCCAGGCCCGGTCTCCCTTCACACCGGAGGACGGTAGCTACACCCGACCGTCCTCCGGAGCCTCCATCATCCGATCCCTAGTTGAAGACCGGCGCCTGCGCGGCCGCGCAACCAGTGCCTCGATCATCGAGAGAGAGGTTCGGGTTGATCTGGTACTCGTTCTGCGGAAGCATCACCCGAACTCCACCATTGAGCCTGTACTGCGCGGAGTTTGTCCAGTCTCCCTCGTTCCGGGGGAACCAGAGCTTGTCCGGATTCTGAATCTTGGTGGACCAGAACCGGGCCTCGAGCCAGAGCGCACGCCGGCGCTCCTCGAGAATCATGTCCCTGACCGAGGCC
Organism: uncultured Gemmatimonas sp.; assembly: GCA_964623785.1. Classification (GTDB taxonomy): domain Bacteria; phylum Gemmatimonadota; class Gemmatimonadetes; order Longimicrobiales; family Longimicrobiaceae; genus WHSP01. The sequence continues at coordinate 4,579 of CAZUVK010000079.1, forward strand.
TCCGTCGCGCCGGAAGCATACGCGCCCTGAACGATCGGCAGGTTATCGGCCGTGCGAAGCTGGTTGACCAGCGCGATCGCCGCGGCCTGATCCTTCACGACCTCGTTCTGATACTGCGCCTGGATCAACCGCATTTCCTTCCAGTTGATCAGGTGAATGTCGTCCGTATTCTGCGTGTACTTGCTGACGATGTTATCCTGTCCGCCAGCGGTATTGCCGATCCGGTGCTGCACCCGCGTGTCGGCTACGGTACCCGCGGTCGCCGTCGTGAGCGCATGGCCCTCGTCCGAAACCGCCCGAACCATCGCGGCGTCGACGTCGAGATTCAGGTAGCCCGTGACCGGAACCGGGTTCGGCCACGGCTGCCCGCTCACCGGATTGTTGCCGAGGTAGGTAACGCCATAAGGAAGCCCCTCGGTCCTCAGCCTCACGGGCCCCTGGAGGAAGCCCGCGGCCTGCTGGGCGCCGCCCTGGAAAGCGGCGACAATGTTGCGACGATCCTCACCCTCTTCACGAAGAACCCAGGCGACGAAGCCATTCTGCACCTTCGCGGCTTCCGTGGCCGCGCCCGCGAGATCCCCCTTCGCCCAGAGAAGGCGGGCCTTGAGGCCGTTTGACATCGTCTGGATGCTCGGAGAAATATTCCCCGCGGTCGCCGTCACCGCGAAATCCCCTGTCTGCGAGATATGGCCGTTGGCCTTGTCCACCCATGACAGCGCCAGGTCGAGGGTCTGAACCGGTGTCATCAGCGGACCCGCGTCCACCGCCATCTCGCAGAAGAACTCGCCAAGAACGCCGAGAGGAAGCGCCGTGTAGAGCGCCGCCTTCGCCAGAAGCTGCTGGCGGTTCGTGACTTCAGCGTCTGTCCACTCGCCGATGCGATCGTACGTCGAGTACCCGGTCGCCCGGGCCTGCAACATCGCGTTCATCCAGGCGGAGGAATAGGCTGCTCCACTGTCGCAGTTTCCGCCCGCCGGGATCGTTTCGTACTCCGAGTACAGCCCGGCCACGCCCGACACTCGCTGGAAATTGTCCTCATAACCAGCGGCCTTCAGCGCGAGCGACGAGTAACCGCACTCGAACAGCGCCATGATCGAGTTGACCTGAAGCGCCGCGGTGTTCGGCGTGGTGAGGGCGGACTCGGTAACCGCGTCGGGAAGCTCCACTTCCAGAAGTCCATCGCACCCGCCGACCACGGCGGCCGCCACCAGCAACGCCGCCACACCCGACCGGTGTTGCACTTTCGTGTTATTTCTTGCCGCACTCATATCGGATTTCATCCTTGTTTCACTAGGCTCGAGAAGCCCGGCCCACGGCGGGATGTACCCGCCGTGCCCGGTCTGCCAGGTAAGATTCAGCTCAGAACGTCACCCGGATCGACGCGTTGACGCTGGCGATCCCTGGCATCTCCCAGAGAGCCGTCTGCTGAGGCTGGTCACCGTTGATCGAGTATTCCGGATCGTAGATCGGATTCCCGGCGAGGTCGGTCTTCGTCCTCTGCCAGAGCGTGACCAGATTGTTTCCGGAGACAGAGATCGATGCCCGATCCGCGCCGAACCGACCGACGAGGCTCTGCGGGATCGTGTACCGTACACCCAGCTGGCGAAGCTTCCAGAAGTCGGCTGAGTAGCGCCCGTTGTAGCGGTCGTCGATGAAGTTGCTGATCCCGGCGCGGAACATCGGATCATCCTTCAGGACGTTCGCAAGGCAGTTGAAGTAGAACCGGCAAGCATAGTTCGCGTCCGTGCTCGCGATCCAGCGCCCGAACTGACCCTCGGCCAGCGCGAACACCTGGAGGCTGTTGCCGATCGTGAGCGTCGGTCCCACCGCAAAGCTGTAGTTCGGGAACGCTGGCCCAAGCAACAGACCGGCATCCGAATACTCACTGCAGGGGATGGTCTCACCACCCAGCATGATGTTGGGGCCGCCCGCAACCGCGGGCTTGCCGCCGTCACACATCACGCTGGCTGGAATGACCTGCCCCGCATCGTTGAACTCCGCGGAACGGATGATGTAGCTGGACGAGATGTTGGGGAACGGCCAGCCGATCTGGAAGTTGCCAGTCGGCAGGATGTCTTCGCCAAGCGACACGATCTCGTTCTTCGTGAAGTCGGCCGACAGGAGCAGGTCGAACGCCAGGCTGCTGCGATCGACGATGCGCGCGTTCAGCGACGCCTCCCAGCCGTGGTTGTTCATCGTGCCCAGGTTCGCCTGGCGGCTGCCCGTGAGCCCGGTGCTCGGTGCCAGAGACTGGTTGACCAGCATGTCCTCGGTGGTCGTCGTGTAATAGCTGAACTCGCCGGAGAGCCTCTGATTCAATAGGGCGACGTTGAAGCCCACTTCGAGCTCCGTGCTCACCTCGGGGCCGATCTCCGGGTTGCCCGCCGTGTTGGCGAACAATCCGTTTCCGTCAGGCCCGAGCATCGTCGCGTACAGCGTCTGTGAGGCGAACGTCCCCGGCTGCCGTCCAGACCGGCCCCAGGCCGAGCGCAGCTGGAGGTTGTCGACCAGCGCGACGTTGAAGAAGTCCTCCTCCGAGATCACCCAGGAGGCCGAGAGCTTCGGGTAGTACTGAAGGTCGAACTCCGCGCCGAACGCCGAGTTGTCGTCCGCACGGACCGCCGCCGTCAGGAACAGGCGATCCTGCCAGCTCAGCTCCTCCTGGACGTAGAATCCGAGCGTCTTGTTCTGGATCGACGAGTAGTCGAGCGCGCGGCTACCGAAGCCCGTCTGGTCGATCACTCGCTGCACCGTCGTGGGGAAGTCCTTGCCCTCCGCGATGATGAACTCGTCAAACCGCGAATAGTACTGCGCGCCGAAGGAAGTCTTCGTGCCGATCGAGTTGTTGAGCCGGTACATGGCGCTCGCGGCGTAGTCGAACGTGACGTTCTGGTTGACCGGCCGACCATAGTTCAGATACCCGGTCTGCGCCTCCGGGAAGTTGTTGGCGGCCGGCAGGAACTCCGTGTTCGTGTCCCAACCCTTGTCGATTCCGAACACGAGTCGCTGGCTCAGCCATTCCTGGAACGTGTGAGTGGCGGTCATGCTGCCCGTGAATCGCGTGTACTCACGGGTGATGTCCGTCTCCTCGTAGTTCTGCGGCCACCGCTCCTGGAATCCCAGGAAGCCAGAGCCGTTCTGGGACCGAACGCCCGGAAGGTTCTGAGGGCGGCTCCACACCAGCTGGTGCCAGACGCCACCTTCACTGTCGACCGTCGCGAAACGGCTTTCGCCCTGCGAGAACCCGGTCGAAACGTCGACGTTCAGGTTGTCCGTAAGGAGGACCGTGATGTTCGCGCGCAGATTCGCGGAGTTATCGGTGTTATAGTCAATGATGCCGACGTCGTCGCTGTACGAGCCCGAGAGGAAGTAGCGAACCTGCTCGGTGCCGCCGCGCACGCTCAGATTGTAGCGCTGCGCGTGTCCGTTGCCGAAGAGGTCCCGGTCGACCGGGGCGAACGGCAGGTCCAGACCCGCGAATCGGCCCTGGTGCCGGAGATAGTCGTTTGCCTCCTGGTACATGTTGACTTCGACGACCTCATCCCGCGGACACTGCTGAACGTCGATCTTGCAGGTGTACTGGGTACCCAATACACCCCCCGGGTTGCGCATGAAATTGGTGCCCTGGGTCACCTCGAGGGTGAACTCGGGCGCGCCGATCGCACCCCGCTTCGTGATGATCTGGATCACGCCTGCCGACGCTTCCGTGCCATACAGCGTCGCCGCCGCGGGCCCCTTGATCACCTCGATGCTTTCGATCTCGTCCGGGTTGAGGTCGCCGAGCGCGCTGGCGTTCGAGTTGGATCCCGTCTCCGGACCCTTGGTGGCATCGTTATCCACCCGGATCCCGTCGATGTAGATGAGCGGCTGGCTGCCGAGCGAGACGCTTGATACGCCGCGGATCGTGACGGGCGAGCCACTGCCGACCTCGCCACCAACGCGCCCGAACCGCACGCCCGGCGTCCGGGCGGAGAGCAGACCCTGAATGCTCGAAACCGCCGCCTGTTCAGTGATGTCCGAAGCGGAGACCCGGGCCACCGAGTTGCCGATCGCCCTCCGCTGCGTCCCGCCCGGCGTACCGGTGATGATGATTTCGTCCAGCGAGAGCGCCGTCTGCGTGATCGCGAAATCCTGCGTCGCCACCCCATTGGCTTCCACGGCAACCGTTGCTTCGACGGTCTGATAGCCGATCCGCTGAACGGAGACCACATGAGCGCCGGGCGGAACGTTCTGAAGAACGAAGCGGCCGTTCTGCTGCGTGAGGGATCCAATGCTGAGCTGGGTGATTACGACCTGGGCCGAGGCGATGGGCTGCGCGGTCTGCGAGTCGATGACCCGGCCGCTGATCGTCCCCGTCTGCGCGGTGAGTGAGGAAACTCCCAGCAACGTTGCCACGAACGCCACGAGTGCGCTTCCCGCGCGCCTCGCCGTTCCGTGGAGATTGTGCGATTGCCGACTTGGTTTGGTACGCACGCTTACCTCCGTGATGGGGAAATTTCTCGCCGGGAACTGCGCCCGGCGAGGCCGCTGGTCCTGTGGTCCTGCCCGACGGAGCTTCTCGAACGTGGTCTCGTGGTCTCGTGGTCTCGTGGTCTCGTGGTCTCGTGGTCTCGTGGGGTGGATGGAGATGAAACAGGAATAGCGGTCGGGCTCAGTCACTCCTCGGAGTGACCGAACCAACGACCGCTTCTACGCGGGAGCCCCGGAAGCGGAGCTCCGCCGAAAAGTCAACAGATGGAGATCGTGGGTCTCGCGCGGAGCACCGACGCCGAATACCCGACCGAAGAAAATTACCCGATATCAATACAGTACTAGCCGGCAGAGCGCTGGGTGGAGGGACGCGCGAACACCTTCGAGCGCGCGTTCTGAGTCATCATTCGTAATGAATGCTTTGCGCGACCAGGAAACGCAAGCATTTTGTTTCCGGACACGACGCGTGCAAGCCACGCCCAAGTTCCAACTACGCTAACCGCAGCAGTTTATCGGCGCGGTCGCACATCGGACGGGGTCGGACGCCCGAGAGAAACGTTTGGCGATAGGCGAGGACTTCCTCGAAATGACGGTCCGGGCAGGTCGCGCCGGTGGGAAGAAGCGGCGCCAGGCGCGCGGGCGGCGGATTCGCGATTGATACGACATCGATCCGGCGCGGGCCGCACCCGGGGCGAAATATTTCGGGACGACATGCCGCCGGCGCGGGGTACGTGAAATGCGCGGTTTACCGGCGGTTCCGGCGCGCGCACGGAGTCCCGTGAGCGGTTGCTTTCTCCGGGCTCCCCGCCGAGCCCCGTTGTCGTGAAGCGAAGCCGAGGGATTCGTACTTCGGGATTTGCGCGGGCGGCCACGTTCGGATCCTTCGGCTTTCGCCTCAGGATGACCGCGAGCCTCAGGATGTGAGCAGGAGGGGCAACGGTTCAGCGTATGCGGTGACTTGAGGAAGGGGACGCGTCGCCCGCGAACATGCGTGTCGGGGCGCGCGTCAATCCGGACAAATCTTCTTGCGCGCTCCGGGAGCCCCGCATACCTTGCGATACTGGATGGAAAGCTTCGTCGCCGAGCTGGGTCGTGACCATAACGCCGCTTGCGTTGGGAGAGACACATGCGATCAGAAAGACGCCAATTCCGGGGGGCCTTCGCGTTCTGGGCGCTTGTACCGATGGCGCTCACGGCGTGCGCGGGCACGAGTTTGTCGGAGAGCGGGGGGACACCCGCCGTCTCGGCGCCGCTCGCCGCCGCAAGTGTCGGATCGGAGGTTCACGCGGGCGCGCCCACGTGGTACGCGGACGTGCTTCCCATCGTCGCGGAGAACTGCGTCGAGTGCCACCAGCCACGCGGCAAGAACATGGGTGGCATGGTCGCCCCATTCTCCCTGCTCACATACGAGGACGCGCGTCCCTGGGCGCGGTTGATGGCGCTCCGCGTCGCCGACGGGGGCATGCCTCCCTGGGACGCCCACCCGTTGCATGAGGGAACGTTCGTCGGCGAGCGATATCTCGCCGAAACAGACAAGCGGGTGATCGCCGAGTGGGCCGAGGCCGGCGCTCCGGCAGGAAACCCGGCGGATGCGCCATCGAACCTCGCCTCGCTGTCCGAGGTCGCGAATACGGGCGAATGGTGGATCGGCGAGCCGGACCTGGTGATGGCGTTCGCGGAGCCGTACGCTGTCGAGGACGAGGCGTGGGACGTCAACATCGACGTGAACCTCAGGGTGCCCGACTCGCACACCGAGGCCCGGTGGATCAAGTCATCCGAGCTCCGCGCCGGCAGCGAACACGTGCACCACATCTGCGGCGAGCCATTCGGCTGCATCGCGCCCGGATGGGATCCTTACGTCTATCCCGACGGGTACGCGATGTTGCTGCCGCCGGTCGAGGAGATCGCACTGGGGATGCACTACAACAAGCCGACGGGGCCGGGAACCGCGTTCGAGGACGTCTCGCGGGCGGCCGTCATTTTCTACGAAGACGGTGACACGATCCGCCACGTGGTGCGGCGGAGCGTCCTTCCGGTGGGATTCGACTTCGTGATCCCGGCGGGCCATCCCGAGTACTCCGTGTCCGTCGATTTCCCGTTCGAAGAGGATACGTACATCCTTTCCCTCACGCCCCACATGCACTATCGGGGCAAGCGCGCGAAGTACGAACTCGTGTACCCTGACGGCCGTATGGAGCTCCTCCTCTGGGTGCCGGAATACGACTTCGAGTGGCAGCGGATGTACGTCTTCAAGGAGCCGCCGGTAGCGCCCGCCGGGTCGAAGCTCGTCTGGACCCCGACCTGGGACAACTCGACCGACAATCCGAGCAACCCTGATCCGACGGTGGATGTGCCGTACGGCGAGCCCACCGAGATGGAGATGGGGAACGGATGGATGGACTACACGGCCGTGGCGCCCATCGAGCATGTGATCGGGCGCGACCCGATCCCCGCTGACCTTCTCGAGGAAGTGACTCGCCAGCTCGATAGTAGGGCCAGCCGCCAGCGGCCGCGCCGCGCGGTGACCGTCGAGCCAGGCGAAGCCCAGCGCACGTCGCCCGGGCACTGATATCGGGGACTCCGGGGTCGCCGTCACCCTCTGACGGCAACCCCTGAGTCCTGGCATCCAAGTCATCCTCAGGCACAACCCGGGATCCGCACCTCGCCATCCACGCAGATGCCGAGGTGCGGATCCCTCGGCTTCTTATCAGGGTGACACTGCAGCACTCGCCTCACCCGGGTTCCCGCGTCCGCCAGATGTGCAGGACCGCGTAGCTCCGCCACGGGCGCCAGGCGCGCGACGCCGCCTCCGCCTCCGCGGTGGTCAGACCGCCCAGCTTCCGGCGCAGCACCACGTCTTCCTTCGGGAACGCGTCCGGCCATGCGAGCGCTCGCATGGCGATGTATTGCGCGGTCCACGGACCGATCCCCGGGATCGCTCGCAGGTGCTCGACGGTTGTCGCCGCGTCGGCGTCTGGTTCGAGGCGGATCCGCCCGGCCGCGACCTCGGCCGCGAGCGCCACGAGGCAACGCGCCCGAGTGGCGGCGATCCCGAGCGACGAGAGATTGGCTGGATCCGCGGCCGCGAGGGCGTCGGGCGTCGCGCCAAGCCGCGTCAGCCGGGCGTCGCCAGCGTCGACCGGCTCGCCGAAGGCCTCCGCGACGCGGCCCGCGAGCCGTGAGGCCGCCGCAACCGTGATCTGCTGGCCCAGGATCGCCGCGACCGCAAGCTCGAATCCATCGAAGGTGCCCGGCACCCGGCGGCCAGGGTTCAGGTCGACCATCCACGCGAGGCGTGGGTCGCGCCTGAGGTGCGCGCCGATGATATCCGGTCGCGCGTCCAGGTCGAAGAGGTGGCGTAGCCGGCGGAGCACGGAGGGTAGCGCGGAGGTGAGTGAGCGCGCGATCTCCACGTCGAGGGCGTCACCGCGCGGGGCCGGCCGCACGCGAATCACGCCCGTGCGCGTCCCCACCCGCGCGATGCGCCCGTATTCGGGGCCTTCCACGTACTCGACGCCACGCAGAGCGCGCATCGCGAAGAAATCCAGCAGACCGGTCCAGTCGAACGGCGGGCGGTACTCGAGCCGGAGGGTGATCGGTCCGTCGGATGTCGCGCCGCCAGCGCCCCCCGTCGCCTCCCTCCGGAGGCGGGTTGGAGGCATCCGGTACCGATTCAGGAACGCGTCGTTGAACCGTCGCAGGCTGGAGAACCCACTCGCGTAGGCGATCTCGGTCACGGGGAGGCGCGTCTCCGTAAGGAGTTGTTTCGCGAGCAGGAGCCGGCGCGTCAGCACGAGGTCCATCGGCGTGACGCCGAGTTCGTTCCGCACCACACGCCGCAGGTGGCGAGGGCTCACATGTACGTCGGCGGCGACCCGCTCCAGGCCGGCGCCGTCGTCCGCGAGCCCCTCCTCGATCCTCCTGAGCGCCCGGCGCGCCACGCGCGAAGGGCCGTCGAGCGGCGCGTTCCCCGGCGCCAACTCCGGCCGGCAGCGAAGGCATGGTCGGAATCCCGCGCGTTCCGCGCCCGCCGCGCTCGTGAAAAATCGGCAGTTCGCCGCCCGTGGCGTTCTGGCCGTGCACACCGGCCGGCAGTATATACCCGTCGAGGTCACCCCCACGAAGAAGACTCCGTCGAACCGCCGGTCCCGCGCGGCGAGCGCGCTATACAGTACGTCCGGATCGTTGTCCACGTCCGAAAACTAACCGGAACGGGATCGCGATTCCAGCCATTTTCGGACATATGAACGGGGGCGCGGGATGTGGCACGGTGATGTCCGATTTCGGCGAGCCGATGGTGCGACGATGCGTTAGCGTTGCGTTGGGACCCGGCAACGATTACGACAAACGAACGACGAGGTGGGATTGGATGAAGACCCGGAAGATTGGTTTGCGGCGTGGCGCGAGCGTCGGGGCTGGGGCCCTCCAGTTCGCCACCGGCGCCTGTGCCCTCGGCACGTTGCTCGTGGCGAGCACGGAGCGAGGCCTTCGCGCGATCATCCTCGGTGACCACGACGCGGCCGTTGTCGCCGAGTTGCGGGCGCGGTTCCCCGCTGCCGAGCTGGTCGCTGACGGCCAGGAGTCGGCGCGTCACCTGGCCGCGGTCATGAGGCTGGTCGAATCGCCCGCCGTCGAGTTCAGCCAGCCGCTCGATTCGGGTGGCACCGACTTCCAGCGCGCGGTGTGGGCGGAACTGCGCCGTATCCCGGCCGGCGAGACCGCGACGTATGCGGATATCGCGCGAAGGATCGGGCGTCCGGCGGCCGTGCGAGCAGTGGGTACCGCGTGTGGGGCCAACCCGCTG
>CAZUVK010000080.1:0-6323 GCA_964623785.1 uncultured Gemmatimonas sp.
CGTCGCCCCACACGTTGCGCGCCTGCGTCGACGATCTGCTCCGGCTGGAGTCCAGCCTCGGGATCCCGGCCGACGCGGTACTCGGCCACTCGTTCGGCGGCAAGGTCGCGCTGCTTCGCGCGGCCGAGGCCGGCCGCCACCCGCGCCAGGCGTGGGTTGTGGATTCCACCCTTCGCACGGGTGAGCCATCGGGCACGGCGTGGGATGTTCTCGGGATCGTGCGGTCGCTCCCCCGTTCGTTCTCGTCGCGCGACGAGGTGGCCGACGCGATGGTCGAGCACGGCTATGCGCGCGGCGTCGGTCAGTGGCTCGCGATGAACCTGGAGCGCACGCCGGAGGGCTTTGTCTGGAAGCTGGACTGGGATGGCGTCGAGGAGATGCTGCTGGACTACTTCGCGACCGATCTCTGGGCGATCGTGGATGAGCCGCCGGATGATGTCGAGCTGCACTTCGTGAGGGCGACCGAGTCGAACTCGGTGGATGCCGAGGCGCGCGCGCGGATCCGGCTGGCGGCCGAGCGGACGGGGCGGGTGAGCCTGTACGAGGTCGAGGGCGGGCACTGGCTGAACGTGGATAATCCGGACGGGGTGCTCAGACTGCTGGCGAGGTTTCTCCCCGATTCGTGAGTCGGACGGGTTCACCCAGAAGACGGCAACTGCAAGGGTTCACGCGGAGGCGCGGAGATCGCGGAGAACTACCACGACAACAACTCGCGCCTGGTTCTTTTCGGATGGGGGTCGGGTTCGGGGAGTATGGGATGGGGCTTCAGCCCACCTCCATTTCACTGCCCGTCCAGGAGAGTTTCCCATCTCAGAATTCAAACCAGCCAACCACGACGGATCCCCATTCGATTCGGATCCCGTGCCCCGTGGATTCAACTGGAGCCGTATCGCCTCCGCGATCTCCGCGGCTCCGCGTGAACCCTTGTGGTTGTCCCCCGCGTCCTCAGCGAGAACCTTGTCCCCGCAGCGCCTCGATCTGCGCGAGCACCGAGCTTCGTGCCGTCCCGCCGGGGGCCGACCGCGCCTCGACGGACTGCGCGGGGTCGAAGAGGCGCCCCAGGTCGGCGCCTTCGAATTGCGGTGACACGGCGACGAACCGCTCACGTGGAAGCTCCGCCAGCGAGCATCCCGACTCCTCCGCCGCCCGCACGAGCCGACCCACCATCTCGTGTGCCTCGCGGAACGGGACCCCGGCCCGCACCAGGAACTCCGCTACGTCCGTCGCAAGCATCGACGGGTCGACCGCCGCCGCGGCCCGCGCGCGGTCGAACTCCATCGTCGCGATCGTGCCCGCGACGGCCGGCAATAGCGACTCGAGCGTGTCGACGGCGTCGAAGAGCGCCTCCTTGTCCTCCTGGAGGTCCTTGTTGTACCCGGTCGGCAGGCCCTTCAGCACCGTCAGCATCGTGGCGAGGCCGCCGATCAGCCGGCCGGACTTCCCCCTCGCCAGTTCCATCGCGTCCGGGTTCCGCTTCTGGGGCATGAGTGAGCTGCCGGTCGAGTACTGGTCGGCGAGCCGCACGAAGCCGAACTCGGCCGAGGTGAAGAGGATCACGTCCTCCGCGAGCCTGGAGAGATGCACGCCGAGCGACGCCCCGACAAAGAGCAGCTCGGCGATCCAGTCACGGTCGCCAACTGCGTCGATGCTGTTCGGCGAGATCGAATCGAAGCCAAGCGCCGAGCGGAGGAACTCGCGATCGATCGGGAAGGGGCAGCCCGCGATCGCGCCGGAGCCGAGCGGCAGGACCGCGACTCGCGGCGCCGCGTCGCGCAGGCGAGCCAGGTCGCGTGAGATCGCCCACGCGTGCGCGAGTGCCCACTGCGCCGCGACGATCGGCTGCGCCCGCTGCAGGTGCGTGTACGACGGCATCACCGTGTCCACGTTCTCCTCCGCGCACCCGACCAGCGCCGCGATCACTCCGCCGATCAGCTGGTCGACCCGGCCCACCGCGGCGATCGCCCAGAGCCGCGTGTCGGTCGCGACCTGGTCGTTCCGCGAACGGCCCGTGTGCAGCTTGCCAGCGAGCGCGCCCACCTCGTCGCGCAGCAGCCGCTCGACGAGGGAGTGGATGTCCTCATCCAGAGCGGAGGTCCACTCGACGGCGGGCCAGTCCTCCAGTCGCGTGGCAACCTTCTCCAGGCCGTCGACGAGCCGCGTCGACTCCTCGACCGTGACCACTTCAGCGCGGCCCAGCGCCGCCGCCCACGCCTGGCTCCCGCGGATATCCTCGCGCCAGAGCCTCCTGTCCACCGGCAGCGACCGGTTCAGCCGGTCCATCTCGGCGGACGGTTCGCCGGAGAAACGCCCACCCCACAGCTTCGGCGCCGCCGCACCGGCTTCCCGCTTCGAGTCCATCAGAGCTCCGATATCAGGTCGAGTATGCCTTGTGAAGGTGCGCACGCGCGGTTGTGCGATCGCGTTCATCCGCGCCCAGCCGCGCCGTCGCCTGGGGTGCCACCGTCATCGCGCCCCCCTGTCATCCCGAGCACCGCGAGGGATCTGCACTACCTCCGCGAATGGTCAGGTGCAGATCCCTCGCGGTGCTCGGGATGACAGCGGCGCGCGGGTCAACACCTGCGGTCAACCGCCGGCTGCACTCAAGATGACCGCGCGGCTGGGGATTCTCAGTCCCCGCCCACCCCCGCCAGCTCGTCACGCCTCGCGGACCCGCTCGCCGCCCCCGCCTTCAGCGCCGCCACACGCATCGGCAGCCCGTAGAGCCGGATGAATCCGCCCGCGTCCGCCTGGTCGTACACGTCGTCCTCGCCGAACGTCACGAACGCCTCGTCGTAGAGTGACCAGGGCGAAGTCCGCCCGGCGACCGTGTACGAGCCCTTGTACAGCTTCAGCCGCACCTCGCCGGTGACGTGCTCCTGCGTGCGGTCGACGAGCGCGTCCATCGCCTCGCGCTCGGTCGTCCACCAACGGCCCTCGTACACGAGGTCGGCGTAGCGCGGCGCGATCAGGTCCTTCAGCGCCAATGTTCGCCGGTCGAGCACGAGCTGCTCCAGCTCGGAGTGCGCGGCGTAGAGGAGGGTGCCGCCGGGCGTCTCGTACACGCCGCGGGACTTCATCCCGACCAGCCGGTCCTCCACCAGGTCGATCCGCCCCACACCATGCAGGCCGCCGATCTCGTTCAGCCGCGACAAAAGCGCGACGGGGCCGAGTGGCTCGCCGTCCACCGCCACCGGGTACCCGCGCTCGAACCGGATCGTCACGTATTCCGGCTCGTTCGGCGCGTCGATCGGCGACTTCGTCAGGAGGAAGAGGTCCTCCGTCGGCTCCCATGCGGGGTCTTCCAGAGGCCCACCCTCGTGGGAGATGTGCCAGATGTTCCGGTCGCGGGAGAAGATCTTCTCCTTCGTCGCCGCGACTGGCACGTTGTGGACCGCCGCGTACGCCAGCGCGTCCTCGCGCGAGCGAATGTCCCACTCACGCCACGGCGCGACGACGCGCATCTCCGGCGCGAGCGACGCGTAGGTCAGCTCGAAGCGCACCTGGTCGTTGCCCTTCCCGGTGCAGCCGTGCGCCAGGATCGACGAGCCGATGGCCTTCGCGACCTCCACCTGCCGCCGTGCGATGATCGGCCGCGCCATCGACGTGCCCAGCAGGTATTTCCGGTTGTAGATCGCGCCCGCCCGCAACGTCGGCCAGACGAACTCGGTGAGGAACGTCTCACGCAGGTCCTCGACATAGCAACTCACGGCGCCAGAGGCGAGCGCCTTCGCTTCGAGGCCGTCCAGTTCCTCGGACTGGCCGACGTCGGCGGCGACGCACACGACCTCAGCCTGGTAGTGCTCCCGGAGCCACGGGACGATGATCGACGTGTCGAGCCCGCCGGAATAGGCGAGGACGATGGTGTTCGGATTGACGGCGACCGGTGGATTCATGTCACGCGAACCGCTCTGCAATGTTCAAGAAAAAGGGGGCGAGCGGATGTACTCCGCCCCACCCCGGCCATTGACGTACTTCTCAGACCTGGCGCGCGACCGCGATCTCGTCGCACGCGTGCAGCTTCGGGCAGCTGCGGCAATCCGCCCAGACCTTCAGGGGGAAGTCCTCCTTCGGGGCCACCGCGAAACCCAGCTTCTCGAAAAACTCCGGACGGAGCGTCAGCGCGAAGACGTCGGTCAGACCGAGCGCCCTCGCCTCGCCGACCAGACGGTCGACGATCCCCCGTCCGACGCCGTGCCCCTGGTACCGCGGGTCGACCGCGAGCGAACAGACCTCCGCGAGGCCCTCCGTATAGACCCGGAGCGCGCCGCAGCCGACCACGTAGCCGTCCCCGTCGACGGCGACGACGAATTCGCGGAACGACCGGGTGAGCTGATCCAACCCCTTGGGCAGCATCAGGTTGTCGTTCGCGAATCCGCGGATGAGTGGCTCGACCTCGACCATGTCGCCGATCCGCGCGGCGCGGAACTCGATTCGGTCGAAGTCCGGCGAACCGGAGACGGCGCGCACCGGGCGCCGGGATCGCACGGCATCGGCCGCGCGGGTTGCCGGGCCGGGGCTCCGTTGGTCGGAGATCCGGATGAGCATGGTCGTTACAGCACTCCTTCGAGGATCGAAAGCCCCGAACGCAACTCCTCATCGGTGGTGACGAGGGGTGGAACCAACCGGATCACCCGCGCGCCCGCCGGGACGAGGAGCAGGCCGGCCTCGAACGCCGCGGCGACGATATCCGCCACGTCGCGGCTCATCTCGATGCCCCAGATCATCCCGGCGCCGCGGACGGCGACCACGTCGGTACGGCGCATCGCCAGCGCGCCGAGCGCCTCGGCGAGCAGATCGCCCTTCCGCCGCACCTCGGCGAGGAACGCGGGGTCTCCGACCTTCGTGCACACCGCGAGCGCGGCCGCGGCCACGAGCGGACCGCCGCCGAACGTCGTGGCGTGGTCACCTGGGCGAATCGTGCGCGCGACATCCTCGCGCATCAGGACGGCGCCCATCGGCAGCCCGCCGGCGAGCGGCTTGGCGATCGTCATGATGTCGGGGATGACACCGGTTTCCTCGTACGCCCAGAGGGTTCCGGTCCGGCCCAGTCCGACCTGCACTTCGTCGAAGATGAGCAGCACGCCCTCCCGGTCGCACACCGCGCGAATGTGCGCGAGGAACTCCGTCGGTACCGGCAGGACCCCGCCCTCGGCCCGGAGCGGTTCGATGATCACCGCCGCCGTCCGGTCGGCGCGCACGAGTTGGTCGAGACCCTCGACGTCGCCAACCTCACAGAAGTGCACTCCTGGCATCAGCGGCTTGAACGGCTCCTGGTAGCCCGGGCGGTCTGTGGCGGCGAGCGCGCCGAACGTCCGCCCGTGGAACGAGTTGCGGAACGCGACGATCTCGTGCTTCTCCGCCGGCCCGTTCTCTCTCGCCCAGCGTCGCGCGAACTTGAACGCGCCCTCGTTCGCTTCCGCGCCCGAGTTGCAGAAGAAGACGCGATCGGCGAACGAATTGTCGACGAGCCACGCCGCCAACTCCGCCCCGGGGCGGGTACGGTACAGGTTCGACGTGTGGAGCACACCGGTGTCCAGCGCCGCGCGGATTGCGGCGGCAAGGTCCTCGTCGCCGTACCCGAGCGCGTTCACCGCGATGCCGGCGGTGAAATCGAGGTACCGACGCCCGTCTTCGGCGATGAGGTACGAGCCCTCGCCGCCCACGAAGACGGTCTCCGGTTGCTTGTAGACGCCCAGGAGCGCCTCGGTCCGTTGCGTCATCTGCGTCAGTGTGCTCATCTGGTTCTCCATCTCCGCCATCGCCGGGCGGGTCGGGGACCCGCCCCTACGGGATCCATCGCCATTCCGCCCCGCCCCGTCCAACTCGAACGATTCTCGACGGCCTTCTAAGCCGTTTCCGTCCGCATCACCAATCGGGTCCCCGCCGCCGGATCCGACAACAGCGAGAGGTCCCCGATCCGAACGTCTCCCACCCCGGCCGCCGAGGCGCGCATCCCGGCGCGCAGCTTCGGAATCATCCCGCCACTCGCGACGCCGGCCGCGATCAGCTCTTCCAGTTCCTCGCCGTCCACCGACGAGAGCGTGGCCCCGTTGCGCAGGACGCCCGGCACGTTCGACACGAGGAGGAAGCCATCCGCCCCCACCGCCCCCGCGACCGCGGCCGCCGCGTCGTCGGCGTTCACGTTGAGCGCCCCCCCGTCCTCGCCGCGCGACACCGGCGAGATGACCGGCGTGAAGCCTCCGCCCAGCAGTACCTCGATCAGGCTGGTGTCGACCTCCACGATCTCGCCCGTGCGGCCCATCTGGCCGCCGCGCGCGGGCACCGCCCGCAGGGTCCCGCCGTCCTCGCCCGACACGCCGGCC
>CAZUVK010000080.1:6333-8428 GCA_964623785.1 uncultured Gemmatimonas sp.
GGCCGCCGCCGCCCCCGCGTCGATCAACGCGGCCACGAGCCGCTTGTTCACGACGCCCGACAGGACCATCGACACCGCGCGCAACGCCTCGGGCGTCGTCACGCGCAGCCCGTCACGCCATTCGGGCTCAGCGCCCAGGGTGCGCTGGACCTCGGTCACTTCCTTCCCGCCCCCGTGAACGATGACGACCCGCCCGGCGGCGCCTGCCACCGCCTGGGCGAGTCGAGCTGTCCACGCACGGTCATCGACCTCATTTCCCCCGACCTTCACGACCGTGATGCCGCGCGGGGGATTCGGTTGCGCCACTACAGGAGACCCTCCGTCTCGGGCCAGCCGCGCATCACGTTCAGGTTCTGGATCGCCTGGCCGACGGCGCCCTTGATCAGGTTGTCTTCCGCCGCGATCACTTGCAGCATCGGCGATTTCACCCCGCCGACCGCCGCCGCCCCGATCGACACGAAGTTCGTCCCCACCACGTCGACCAGCTTCGGCGTGCCCTCGGCGAGTACGTCCACGAAGGGCTCGTCGCCGTAGTCCTCCTCGTAGATCGCCGTCGCCTCGGCCGTGGTGAGCGGCTCCGTGAGCGTGACGTAGATCGTCTCGAGAATCCCCTGCTTCACGGGCAGCAGATGCGGCGTGAACACCAGATCCGGCGCGCCGTTCTCACCGGCCGCAAGCCCGACCTGATGTTTCATCTCGCCGAGGTGCCGGTGCGCGTTGCCCACCGCGTACGCGCGGAAATCCTCCGCGACCTCGGCGTACAGGTGCTCCCGCTTCGGCGACCGTCCCGCCCCCGTGATCCCCGACGCCGCGTCGATGATCACCGGCGCGGCGCTCACCAGCCCGCGCTTCACCAGCGGCGCGATCGACAGGATCGCCGCCGTCGGGTAGCAGCCCGGGTTCGCCACCAGCGTCGCGCCCCGGATCTCCTCGCGGTGCAGTTCCGGCAGGCCGTAGACCGCCTCGCGCGCCCACTCGGGGGTCGACTCACCGGGGACGCGAAGGTCCGCCGACAGGTCGATCGCGCTCACGCCGGCGTTCCGGATCCGCTCCACCCACCGCATCGAATCCCCGTGCGGCAGACACGAGAACACCACTTCCGCATCGCCCAGCGGCGCGTCCTCGGCCTTCACCAGCGCCAGGTCCGGCGCGCCCCGCGCCAGCTTCCGCAACGGCGTCCCCGCCTCGCTCTCGGAAGTCGCGAACACGATCCGGACCCGCGGATGCCGCGCCAATAGCCTGAGAAGCTCCCTGCCCGTGTACCCGGTCGCGCCGAGCACACCAATGGGGAGCCGTGAGGATTCATGCATCATCGTTGAAATATATTCACTCCGGGGAGCGCGTCAAGCGGCCGGGTCGGGGAGAAGAACCAACGCGGCCGCAGGGGAATTGGACAATATTGTAGGCGTTCCGGGTCCCGCCGGCCAATCCGCCACCGATCCGCGGGTGCGAGGGGGATGACCGGGGTCGCCTTCGCCTACATCCCGGCGAGTGACTGCAGCCGGTCGGTGACGACGGATAGGTGGCTCGGGCTGCGGAGGATGACGAGGATGGTGTCATCGCCGGCGAGGGTGCCCACGACTTCGGGCCATTCCTCCCAGTCGAGCGCGACGGCGATCGGTTGCGCGCCGCCGGTCAGCGTCTTGACGAGGAGCAGGTTGCCGACGCCGTCCGCGCCGAGGTAGAGGGCGGGGAGGAGCCTGCCGAGCGTGGGCGTCGGGTCAGTGACGTGCGCGGGCACGACGTAGGTGGAGCCGCCGTCATCGTCCGGCACCTTCACCAGGCCGAGCTCGCGGATGTCGCGCGAGAGGGTTGCCTGGGCGACGTCGATCCCCCGGGCGACGAGGAGCTCTCTCAGGACTTCCTGAGAGGGAATGCGATTCTTCCGGACGACGTCCAGGATCTCGGCGTGCCGTTGGGGCTTGAGCACCGTGGGGAGCGGAGAGAGGAGTATGTCGCGTCGCGCGGGTATTCCGTGATGATAGACGCGGCTCCGGGGCGCGGCAAGGCCGGGCGAGCGCGGCGCCGACGCGGCCGCGGGTGCCGTCATCCCCGGGCGGGCCGGGGGCCCGCCGCTACAGGGGACTCGGTGTGT
>CAZUVK010000080.1:8438-10094 GCA_964623785.1 uncultured Gemmatimonas sp.
TCCCGGCCGCCCGTTCCCGCGCAGAAACCCGTAGGGGCGGGTCCTCGACCCGCCCACCTACACCGGCGGATTGAAATCGTCTCCCGTGGCGGAGATCGTGAGTATCAGGAGCGTCGGGCGGAGCGCACGGATGTCGTCGGCGTCGCCCGGTCCGAAGTAGAGGAGAATACCGGGCTCCAGGCGATGAACCTCACCCGACGTTCGGAACTCGATGCCGCCTTCGATCACCTGGATCGTGAGCGGACTGTCCGCCTGGTGCATCGCGATTACGTTGCCCTCGTCCATCGCGACCATGACGACGCGGAGCCGTCCCGACTTCGTCAGCGTGCGGCCTGCGCGGCCACTCCGTTCGTAGGCCTCCTCGGCCCGCAGCTCGGAGGCGATCTGTTCGATGTCGAAGGTAAGCAGCGGCCCGTCGAGCGGGCGGGTAATGGCGGACATGGGGTCGTTCCGGAAGCGGTGAGCGCGCGTCGGCGAGTCCGGGCGCGTTGTGGTGGGTCGACCGGCCGGAAGAACCGTACCACGTATGGGCGGTGACTCCCGAGTCCGTGCCCGGCGGGGCCGGAGCGACTAGTTTTGCGGGGATCGCGATAAGAGGCACGGAATTCACAGGAGCGGACCGCCATGGACCCGAATTTTCCGCTGTGGCTACGCGCCACCCATCTGCTGAACTTCGTGCTCATCGGCATACTGCTCCGCAGCGGCTGGGAGATCATCGCCTCGCTGCCCCGGTTCTGGTGGCGGAACGACTGCAAGCCGGGGACGGAGTGGCTCAAGCTTACCCCGCGTGAGATCTCGGCGGAGGAGGGTGTCTACACCTCGCTCATGGAGGAACGTAGCGCCAGCCCGTTGCTCACCCTGCCGGGACGGAAGAACATCGGCCTGGGACGGCACTGGCACGGCCTGGGCGTCTCGCTCTGGCTCCTGAATGCGCTCGCATACGTCGTGCTTCTCTTCGGCACCGGGCTCTGGCGACGCATCGTTCCGACCTCGTGGGACGTTTTTCCCGAAGCGTGGGCGTCGATGCGGATCTACGCCGGCCTCGGCGTCCCGTCGATCGAGCACTTCCAGCCCTACGACGCGCTGCAGATGCTCACCTACACCGGTGTCGTGTTCTTCCTCGCGCCGTTCATGATGTTCACAGGCGTCGCGATGTCACCAGCGGTCCGCTCCCGCTTCCCCGGGTACGTGAAGTTCTGGGGCGGGCACCAGGGCGCTCGCTCGCTGCACTTCATCGGCATGACGCTGATGACGTTGTTCATCGTCATGCATGTCGGCCTGGTCTTCCTCGTCCATCCCGAATACAACCTGCCGCACATGGTATTCGGGGTGACCGACACCGCCCGCTACGCCCAGGCATTCACCATCGCGATCTTCACGATCGTCGCGGTGATCGGATTCTGGATCGCGCTGAGCTACCTCACGCTGGCGGACAGGGTTCGCGCGCATCGGGTGCTCGTCACGCTTACCGAGCCGGTCCGCAAGTACGGGTTGAGCTGGATGAAGCCCCGGATGGGCCGGCAACTCGCCTACACGGACGTTGACATTTCGGAGTTCCACTGGACCAACGGGCTGCCGCCGACCGCGGACGAGTCCACCGAATGGCTCGCCCACCGCGACGGCGACTTCCGGGATTGGCGGCTGGAGATCGCCGAC
>CAZUVK010000080.1:10104-13832 GCA_964623785.1 uncultured Gemmatimonas sp.
GAGCCTGGCGGAGCTGAGGGCGCTGCCGAAGGTCGAGTACATCGCCGTCCACACATGCATGCAGGGTTGGTCGGCCACATCGCGATGGGGCGGCGTGCGACTGCGGGATGTCCTCGACGTGCTCGGGCCACGCCCGGAGGGCGCGAACTACGTCATGGTCACCTCTCACGGGCTGGCCCAGGAGATGTTCGACCACCGGCCACGCGAGCCGTTCTACGCGGTGCTCGATCTGGGGATGGTCGACGAGGATGACACGATCCTGGCGTACGAGCGCAACGGCCGGGCGCTGGACATCCACCTTGGCGCGCCCCTGCGGTTGCGGGTGGAGTCGCAGCACGGGTACAAGATGGTCAAGTGGGTCCGGTCCGTGGAGTGGATCGGGGACCACGCGGGGCATGGGGATGGCCGGGGCGGTACGCGTGAGGACGCCGCCCTGCAGGCGTTCAACGGACGGATCTGACCAGGGAGCGGGGCATGAAATCCACCACCTACACGGTCGTCGGCATGACCACGGCCGAGGATGCGCGGGTCGTCAAGGACGGGCTTGCCACCGTCGCTGGCATCGGCGCGATCGCGACGGAGATCGTGCCCGGCGGTGGCTCAGTCATCATCCTCAAGCACAAGGACGATGTCGAGCTGGATCAGGACGCCATCGCGGCGGCGCTGCGGAAGGCCGGGGGTTACGCGCTGGGGTGAGGTGGCGGGGGACGCCGTCCGCCGCTGGCTCATCCGCTACGCCGCCTCCGGCTCCGGACGTACCCGAGCAGCACCGCGTTGATGCGGCTCTGGTAACCCGGTCCATCCTCCTTGAAGTACTCGAGCACCTCGCTGTCCAGTCGGATCGAGACGGGCACCTTCGCCCGGTCGCCTGGAAGCACCAGCCGGGCCGCGGCGAGTTCCGCCTCGGTCCACAGCGGATTGTCCGGATCTTCGGCCGCCCGAGCTTCGCTCTCCTCTTCGGACATGGCATCGACGGTCGCCCAGTCGGTCCGACCTCGCCGTCTATCCTGGAGGGTTCGCCCGGTGATACGCGTTTCGCTCATGCTTCCTCGCCTTCCTTGCTGAGATGATGCGGTATCGGCCAGCTCTCGGGGTGTAGATCACAGCGATGACACGACCCTCGACAACTCCGATCGCCTTGTACCGCTCCTCGCCGTTCCGATCTGAGCGGACTTCGAGAACCGCAGGCTCGAAGATGCCGATCGCATCGTCGAAGTCGATCCCATGCTTCCGCAGGTTTTGCTCGGCTTTCTCTTCGTCCCACTCGAAGTACATCAAGTTCACGGCCATTCAAGTATATGCATATGTATATACGATTCGCAATCCCGGGCATCTGGCACCTGGCCCTGGATCCGATTGAGCGTGCGGGAGATGGGGTCGGCGCGCCTTGACGACCTCGTCCCTGAAGAACAGTGTGATAGGCAAAGAGAAGTGCGGAGAAGGCCCGGTTCTGCGTGGAGCCGCTACACCGCGCCCGGTCTATTCTGTTACCCATGCCCCCCGGCTGTTCACACAGTTCCACCCATGCACGCGGAGGGATTGCCGTGAAAGTGTTGGCAGCCCTTGCAGTTGCGACCGTCGCCGCTGTCGGAACCCTGACACCCGATCTGGCGAACGCCCAGACCGTACATGGTGTGGTAATGGACGCGGCCGATGACTCACCGGTCGAAGGAGTTTCCGTCTTCCTCCTCGATCCTGAGGGAGAGGTATCGAGAAGCATCCTGACGAACGAGGATGGGCGGTTTGTCGTCATCCTTCCATTCGACGGGCCGTTCCGCCTCCGCGCGGAGCGGATCGGTTACGCCGAAGTCGAGTCGTCCCCACTCACCCTTGATGGGAACGACCGGCTGGAAGTAGTCATCCGCATCTCCGTGGAACCGCTGACGCTCGAGCCGATCACTATCGTTGCTCCGTCAGGCCGGCTGACTCCTGGCCGTGTCAAGAACGCCGAGCGGCGGGCCAATGGAGAGGGCGTGTTCCTGAGTCGCGCGGAAATTCTCGGCACTGGTCTCAATGACGTCCGGGACGTCATCCGAGACGTGGAGGGCCTGAGGACAACATTGAGTGCCCGTCGCGGTGCGATTCCACTGTGGGACGGTCTCTATCTCTACTCGGGAACGGGATGGGGATGCATGAAAGTTGTGATCAACGAGCTCCCTGTAGCAGACTGGATCGTGCGGGACCCGAGGGAGTTGGTGACGATCCTCCCCTATCCCGAGCACATTGAGGCAGTCGAGGTATATCGGACGATGCGGGAGGTTCCTGAGGAGCACCAATTCATCGTTTGGCCGCCCGACCAGAGGACCCCTTGCGGTCTCGTGGCAATCTGGACGACAGCCGCATGGTGAGCTCGGCGCGCGAATGCGTGGAGCGGATCCTCTCGGACGAGCGGCTTGAGTCGCTTCCGAGCCAACTCGATCATCGAGGTGACTATCTCAGCGACACGACTAATGGCTCCGTCATTCCATGAGCGCGTCGGGCAGCGGCCACTGGCTCCTGCCCCGCGATGCCCCCACGCTATCTCCGGTTGAGGAACCGGGATGGTACAAGGGTGCTCTGCCCGGGCGCCACCAGGAACTGGCCCATCGCGCCGTCATCTTCGTGCCGTAGCAGATGGCAATGGAACACGTACGGAACGCCGTCGTCGGAGGAGGTCGGCCGTACCCGGCCCCGCGATGCCTCCTCGTATGATCTTCATGTGTTTGACTTCGGCCGTATGCCAGCCAATCATCCGTTCGCCGCCCATGAGCGGAAGCTCGGAACAGGCTTCCCGGAACGCAATGGACCCCTCTCCGCGGGCGCGCTGGCCTTTCGCTCCGGGCCGGCTCCCGCGTCCATTGTCGGGATCTACGCAGCACTGTCGAAGCATCGAAGGGGGTAGGACTCCATGACAGAGGACCCCAAGGCACCAATCCTGTTTGACCGGAAGTCCGCAACTTCCTACGACAAGCAGAACGCCCGCTGGGAGTCGGAGCGAGAAGCGCTCTTTGCGCTCATGCGGCTGGTCTTCGCCGAGCTTCCCCCTGATGCCCGGATTCTGTGCGTCGGTGCCGGAACCGGAACGGAGTTGATCGCCCTGGCGCAAGCGTTTCCCCAATGGCGATTCACGGCGGTCGAGCCCGCGTCCGCGATGCTGGAGATCTGTCACCGCAAAGCCGAGGAGAGTGGCATTGCCTCGCGTTGCGTCTTCCACGAAGGGTATCTCGATTCGCTACCTGTTTCCGAGCCGTTTGATGGGGCGACCTGCCTCCTGGTCTCCCAATTCATCAAGCAGGCGGAAGAGAGAAGCCAGTTTTTCGGTCAGATCGCGCAATGCCTTCGCCCCGGCGGAATCCTGGTCAGTTCCGATCTGGTCCTGGGCGTGTCGCCTTCGGTGTATCGGGGTCTGGTTGAAGTCTGGCTTCGGATGCGAGGATCCGGCGGGAGCGAGGAGGACATCGAGAGAATGCGCGCCGTCTGGAATCAGCATATCACCGCTCTGACTCCACCTGAGGTCGAAGCGATCATCGCGGCTGGCGGCTTTGACACTCCGGTATTGTTTTTCCAGGCCCTTTTCATTCACGCCTGGTTTTCGAAGCGAACATCGTCTGGTTAGAAGGCGGTGGCGAAGCGCACGCTGCCCTTGACCCCCTCCTTCGCTCGGGACGACGCGGGCGTCCCGGGCAGGGCGGC
The DNA here is from genome assembly GCA_964623785.1 of uncultured Gemmatimonas sp. Classification (GTDB taxonomy): domain Bacteria; phylum Gemmatimonadota; class Gemmatimonadetes; order Longimicrobiales; family Longimicrobiaceae; genus WHSP01. Next base: position 13,777 of record CAZUVK010000080.1, read on the forward strand.
CCTCCCTCCGCGACGTTTCAGGCCGATCCCGGTACGGTAGTTCCCGCGCAACATCG
>CAZUVK010000081.1:0-286 GCA_964623785.1 uncultured Gemmatimonas sp.
CGATTTCTCGAACCGGGAGGCCCATCCGGCGTGCCCAGTAGCACGCCGTGGCGTTGCCCAGGTTGCCGCTGGGGATGATGAAACCTGGCGCGACGCCCTGCCGTCTCTCGTACTCGAGGCTCGCCTCCGCGTAGTAGACCATCTGCGGGAGGAGGCGGCCGAGGCTGATGCTGTTCGCCGAGGTCAGGCGCCGTGTCGAGGAGAGGGCGGGGTCCGCGAAGGCCTCCTTCACGAGGCGCTGGCAGGCGTCGAAGTCGCCGCGGACGCGGAGGGCCGAGACGTTCCC
>CAZUVK010000081.1:296-6207 GCA_964623785.1 uncultured Gemmatimonas sp.
GCGCCGAAATCCTTGAAGGCGGCGGTCGGTCCGTGGAACAGCTCCAGCACCGCGGTGTCGCGGGCCAGCTCGCGGAGCGGGGCGGGGAAGTTGAACGCCTCCGCGCAGATCGCGGAAAGCTCCGGCTCGAGCGGGTCCCCGGCGAAGTAGGGGGCGAGGAGCGCGGCGGCCAGTTCCGCCGTGGACGCAGCCCGCCGGAGTGCATCGAGGTCGGCGTCGGGGAAGGACTCAGGTACGTAGAGCCCGCCGTCCGGCGCGAGCCCGCGGGCGATCGCGTCACTGAGCGACGCTGGCTCGGAACCGCCGCGTGTGCTATGGAAGCGCATATCCTTCAGTTCACTCCTCGTGTACGATCCGCGTGCCCGGCGCGTTGACCGGCGAGATCCATCCGCGCGCCTCGACACCGACGGACGCGAAGGCCTCCACCATCCGGTCGCGGATCAGCTCGCCGACGGCCGCGCCGGCGCACCACGCGAAGAGGCTGGGCCCCGACCCGGAGAGGGAGCAACCCAGCGCGCCCGCCTGCAGTGCCGCGTCCTTCACCTTCTCGAAGCCGACGACCAGCGACGACCGTTTCGGCTCGATCAGCAGATCCTCGAGCGCGCGGCCGATCAGCGTCAGGTCGCCCGAATAGCAGCCCGCGATCACGCCAGCGAGGCGTCCCGATTGCGCCGTATGCTCCTTCAGGCAGATCGTCTGGGGGAGGACCGCCCTTGCATCGCGCGTGTCGATGCGGAGTTGCGGATGTACGAGCACGCAGTGGAGCGATGGAGGCACCGGAACTCGCACGATCTGCAGCGGGTCGAGCGCGAGTCCGAGGATCAGCCCGCCGAGCAGGCACGGCGCGAGGTTGTCGGGATGGATGGCGCCGCTCGCGACTTCCTCGCCGTAGAGGCCGTAGCGCAGGAGTGCTGCCTCGCTCAGCGGCTCGTCGAGCAGCCGGCTGGCGGCGAGGATCGCGCCCGCCGCCGACGCCGCCGACCCACCCATCCCCGAGCCCAGAGGGATCCCCTTCTCGAGCAGGACATCGAACCCGAAAGGGAGGTCGAGGTCCTCGATGAGCCGGAGGAGCCCCGCACCGGCGGTGTTCGTCGCCGCGTCGAGGGGGATGCCGGCCTCCTCCGTCGTACGCACCACCACCTCGGGCCTGTCGAGCCGCGTGACGGTCACCAGATCGCCAACGCTGACGAGCGCATGGCCGAGGAGGTCGAAGCCGACGGCGACGTTGCCGACCGAGGCGGGCGCGTAGGCCGTGGCCGTCCGGATCCCCGCGCTCAAAGACTCGCCCCCAGTGAGCTCGCCAATCGCAGCAGATCGGCGAACACCCCGCCCGCAGTCACCTCCGGACCCGCACCGGGGCCCTGGACGACGAGCGGATTCGGCTGGTACCGGCGCGTGCTGAAGAGCACGATGTTGTCGGTCGCCTGGATTCGCGCGAACGGATGGTCGAGCGGGTACGACCGGAGCCGTGCGCTCGCGTTCCCTTCCCGATCGATCGAGCCGACGTACCGGAGCACCTCGCCACGGCGGGCGGCATCCTCGAACAGCTCGGCCATCGGGCGGTCGTGGCCGGGAAGCGAGGCGAGGAAATCCGGGACGCTGAGGCTCTGCAGTTCCTCGGGCACGAGGCCTTCCACCGTCACGTCCTCGATCTCGATCGACAGTCCGATCTCCCGCGCCAGAATGACAACCTTGCGCGCGACGTCCATCCCCGACAGATCGTCGCGCGGGTCAGGCTCGGTGAACCCGCGGGCGCGCGCGTCGGCGACGATTTCCGAGAACGACCGGCTCCCGTCGTAGACGTTGAAGAGATACGAGAGCGTTCCCGAGAGGATGCCCTCGATCGAGTAGACGTCATCCCCAGTCTGGACGAGGTCCCTCACCGTCTGGATGACCGGAAGCCCGGCGCCGACGGTCGTCTCGTAGAGGTAGCGGACGCCGTTCACGCGGCTCGTGCCGCGGATCGCCCGGTAGTAGGCCAGCTCGGCCGTGTTGGCGCGCTTGTTGGGCGTGATCACGTGAATGCCGCGCGCGAGCCAGTCGGCGTAGTGCCGCGCGACCTCCTCGCTCGCCGTGCAGTCGATGATCACCGCGTGCGGCAGATGGTCCGCATGGACGTGCCGGGCGAACTTCTCGAGATCGGTCGGTTCGGAGTCGTTCTCGAGCGCCGCGCGCCACTCGGCGAGGTCGACCTGACCCTCCGCGTACGCTGATTTGCGCGAGGTCGCGATCGCGCGGACGCGCAGGTCGACGTTGAACTCGCTCTTCAACTTTGCCGACTGCTCCGCGAGCTGGTCGAGGAACTCGCTCCCGACGATTCCGGTGCCCACCACGCCGATCGAGAGCGTCTGTGGCGAGAGGTAGAGCCCGCCGTGGACCGCGCGCAGCGCCCGGCTCGCGTCCGCGTCGTCGATGACGACCGAGATGTTCCGCTCCGACGACCCCTGCGCGATCGCGCGGATGTTCACGCCGGCCTTCCCCAGCGAACCGAAGAACTTCCCCGCCACACCGGGATGACCCGCCATCCGGTCGCCGACGACCGCGAGCACGCAGCAGTCGCGGACGAGTTCCACGGTTTGCACGTGGCCGTAGTGCCGCTCCGCGAAGAACGCGCGCTCGACGGCCGACTTCGCACGGTCGCCAAGGTGGCCGGGAACGACGAAGCAGATGGAGTGCTCGGAGCTGCCCTGCGAGATCATGACGACAGAGACACCCTCATCCTGGAGCGCGCCGAAGAGCCGGTGTGCCGTGCCCGGAACGCCGATCATCCCCGTTCCCTCGACGTTCACGAGCGCCACACCCTCGATCGTCGCGAACCCCTTCACGTCGAATCGCGATGACCCGCCGAGGTGGATCCGGGTGCCCTGCAGCTCCGGCCGGAAGGTGTTGCGGATGTAGATCGGGATCGACCGCGACACCGCCGGCGCCATCGTGCCGGGGTGGATAACGCGCGCGCCGAAGTACGCCAGCTCCATCGCCTCGCTGTACGACAGCTCATCGAGCAGCACGGCGTCCGGCACGAGCCGCGGGTTCGCGCTCATCACGCCGTCGACGTCGGTCCAGATGTGGACCTCGGCGGCGTCGAGGAGGGCGGCGAAGATGGAGGCGGAAAAGTCGCTGCCGTTGCGGCCCAACGTCGTGGCAAGGCCTTCGGGCGTCGACGCGACGTAACCTGTGATGATGATCGTCGAGGGCGTCGTCGGGAGGGCGGCGAGCCAGGCACGGAGGCGTTCGGCGGTCGCGTCCCACTGGATCTCGGGGCTGCCGGACACCTGCGCAACCACGAGGACTTCGCGCGCGTCCATCCAGGCGACGGACTCGCCCATCGTCTCGAGGTGGCCCGCGAGCATCTGCGCCGACCACACCTCGCCGAGGCCGGTGAGCAGGTCCATCGCCCGGTCGGAGTGCGAGCGGAGGAGCCAGGTCGCGTGGAGGACGTCGGCCAGGTCGGTGAAGTCACGCTCGAACCGCTCGAGCAGATCGTCGCCGGGGCCGGGCGGAAGGAGGTCGACGACCGCTTCGCGGTGGCGGTCCCGAAGCGTTTGCAGGATATCGAGATACGCCCGATCCCGCCGGGCCGCGAGCTCGACGACCTTCACGAGCGAGTCGGTGACGCCGCTCATCGCCGAGACCACCACCGCGCGCCGGGGCTCGGGCCGGTTTGCGATGATGCCGGCGACGTGGCGGTAGCGCTCAGCGTTCGCGACGCTCGTCCCCCCGAATTTATGGACGACCCACTGCTCCACGAATGTCACTCCTGCTTATCGGAAGTCGGGACGAGCGCGAGACCCTCCGGCCCGCCGGCGGCCCCCGGAGTCGGCGTATGGGCGCATCCCCCGTGTCGCGAAACCCGCCAATATGAGGAAGTTGGCCCGCTTTCGCCAGCGTTCGCCGATGCCGGCGGCGGGCGCCGGGTGGTAGTGCGAGAGAGTATTGGTCGGGCAAGGATTGGATCGTGCATGCCGTTGGCTGGCATACCAGTTGCACCTTCTGAGGCTCGCGAAGCCCGCCGTTCGGGGCGGCGTGAGGGTGGCACCCACCAGTGGCAAGGTCGAGATGAGGGACATCTTCGGACGGGTCGTCGGAGCGATCGTGACCTGCGCGCTCATGCTCGGCGCGTTCGCCGCCCCAGCCGGCGCGGCCGCGCAGAGCGGGCGCTTCGAGAGCGGCGTCGAGCGCGTGGTCCCGTCCATGGATGAGGAGACGGCCCTCGACCGCGGCCGCTACGCGGTGCTCATCGACCTCGACGAGAACCGACTCTACTTCAAGCAGGGCGAGATGACTCTCTGGTCGGCCCCGGTCGGTACCGGGACGGGGATCAGACTCATTACCGATAGTGACGACTGGGAGTTCACCACTCCGACCGGACGGTTCCAGATCCAGTTCAAGGAGCGGGACCCGGTGTGGATCGCGCCTGACTGGTATTTCGTCGAAAACAACCTTCCGGTGCCGGACACGAATCATCCGTCGCGGTACATGACCGGTACGCTGGGGGTCGCGGCCGTCTACATCTCACCTCACGTGGCGATTCACGGCACGAACCGCCCCGAGCTGATCGGCCAGCGCGTGTCGCACGGGTGCATCCGGCTCGAGAACCGGTACGCGCTGCGCCTCTACCACAATGTCCAGGTGGGCACGGAAGTGATCATCGTGGGTGGCGAGGAAGCGCGTCAGAATGCGAGGACGGTGGACTTCCGCGACGGGTACGACCCGATCCTCGCATCGACGGGTGGGCGCCGTAACGCGCCGGCGGACCGGGTGCTGGAAGGGTGGAAGCGGCTGGACACGGAGGAACTGCTCGGCGAACTCGATGTTCAACTGCGCATGTCGAGCCGGGACACGCGGTGGGACGAGATCGCGGTGCTGCTGCTTCAGCGCGCGACGGACGGCGACGATCTCGCGATGGAGGCGCTGCTCACGCGGGCGCCCGACCTCGGGTCCGAGCGGATGCGACGCGAATGGGCGACGTTCGTGGCCTACGCCTACCGGAACGCGCCGGTCGGAACTCTGGAGGGGTTGTCACGCCTGGAGTCGCGGCAGCGACGGAGCGCCGCGGGGCTCATCGTGACGTCGACGTTGACGCTGTACAACGGCGACCTGAACACCGCCTCGACGCCGTGGCCAACCAACCGGATCCCGGTCAACGCGGTTCCGACGGGGGCGCGGCGCGGGTGGAGCGCCCTGGAGGCGGCGGAACGCCAGCATCGGGACGAGCTGACGCGCGCGGCGACGCCGAGGCGTGGGAGCGTGTGAGCGACGCAGGATCTCGCGGGGCGGCTCGCGCTCCGCGTGCACTACCTATCTCAGCTCCACCACCCCCGGCCCGTCGTACACCGCGTTCCCCGCAACTTCCAGCACCAGCCGGGAGTATCCATTTTCCGGATCTCGCCCGGCCCTCAGTGCGCGATCGACGTTGCCGGACCCGCGGTTGTAGGCGAGCAGGCCCAGCCGGACATCCCCATCGTACCGTTCGATCATCGAGCGAAGATAGCGGAAACCGACGCGCAGGTTTGCGTCGGGCTCGAGGATGGCCGCCTCCGTGCGGAGGGAGCGGTCGACCGCCCGGGCGGTCGAGGGCATGAGCTGGGTCAGGCCGAGCGAGCCCGATGGCCCGCGCGCGTTGGGCTTGAATACACTCTCGACGCGGACGAGCCGGAACGCGAGATCGGGATCGATCCCTTCGCCGAGCGCGTTTTCGACAATCTTGAGCGCGAGCCCCGTGTCGATGCCGTACTGCCGCGCGTACGCCGCGGCCCGTCCGGTTTCGTCGGGCGGCGAGACCTCCACGGTCGGCTCGGGAGCAGTTGCGCGCCAGACGGTGTAGAGAAGCCGGTTCAGGTACTCGGGGGTGAAGAGTACCCGGCGCTCGAAGAGTCGGGGCGCGGTCCGGGGGATGGTGTCCGAGGGGATG
>CAZUVK010000081.1:6217-13329 GCA_964623785.1 uncultured Gemmatimonas sp.
CGAGGGGATAAAAACGCCGCTCGCCGTCGCGTCGGCGGGGCTGTCGGCGGGAGGGGTGGACCCCGCGACCAGCGCCGCCAGCGCCAGCGCCGTCAGCATCCGTATGAGGTACTGGTGGCGCGGATCACGACCTCTCCGCAACGACGGTTCGACTGGCTCAAGCTATCTTCAAACGTCATCTTCAGACTCTCACTTTTAGTGGCCCGTGGATCGATCCACGGGCGGAAAGTATGATTTCTCGCGGGCCCGGATGCAAGGAAAGCGATGCTCGGCCCTGCGTCGAGCCCGGGGTGGAGGGGTGGAACGAACTTCGCAACAAGCGCTTGCGCGAGTGATGAACCCGAACAGCCAGGTCCATGTCACGACATAGCTTACGCACCCCTCTGGCGATGCTTGCGTTGCTCCTCGCCGGTGCTCCCGTGCTTGCGGCCCAGACAGATCACGTTCATACGCCGCCCGCGCCCGAATGCACGACGATCGGGGCCCGCGGCCAGTCAGCCTGCTCGGTTGAGGACTACCTTCTCTCGATCCTTGCTACCCGCGGCGTGTCGGCCGCGATGGCGTCGCTCGACTCGCTGGCCGCGGGCGATGACAACCTGCGGCGTGACGGCCACGGCTACGCGCACGCGATCGGGATCACCGCCTACACCGGCGATGAGGAGGTCGGCGCGGTATTCAACCGCTGCACCCCCGCGTTTCAGTCGGGCTGCTACCACGGGGTGATCCAGTCGTACTTCACGCAGCACCAGCGCGAGCACGGCGGCCACATCGACGTGCGCACGGTGAACGCTCTCTGCGAAACCCAGCGCGAGGGGGCAACCGATCGGTGGCTGCTCTTCCAGTGCGCTCATGGCATGGGGCACGGGATGGTGATGATCGGCGGCAACCACCTGCTCGCCGCACTTGAGGGATGCGATCTGGTCGCGGAACCGTGGGAGCGCGAATCGTGTTATGGCGGCGTGTTCATGGAGAGCATCGTCCACGAAACCATGCCTCACCACGCGATCGGCCGTCCGGAGACCGCCGACGTGGGCGCTGCCGGTGATCATGCCGCTCATACTGATCATTCGGGTCACGGCGCCGCGGCCGCGACCGCGATGCCGGCGCGCGAGCCGTTCCCCCCGCTGAAGCGCGACGATCCCCTCTATCCGTGCAATGTGCTCGAGGAGAGGTACCTGGTCGCGTGCTACCAGATGCAGACGTCGGCGGTGCTGCACTTCAATGGTTCCGACGTGCAGGCCGCCGCGCGCGTGTGCGCAAGTGCTGACCCCCGGTTTCGGCCCACCTGCTTCCAGAGTCTCGGCCGGGACGTGAGCTCGATCACGCTGCAGGACCACGCACGGGCGATGCGGCTCTGCGCGACCTCGCCAGCGGAATACGAGCCGTGGTGCCACCTCGGCTACGCCAAGAACCTTGTCGACGTGACGGCGAACCCGACGGATGGATTCGACTACTGTCGCCTGCTGCCCGCGGGCGAGTCGAAGCGGGTGTGCAACGTCGCGATCGGAGAGCAGATATGGGTGCTCGCGGACGACCCGGCTCGCCGGGAGTCGCTCTGCCTGGGCGCCGATCCGGCGTACCTCACCGCGTGCCGGCACGGCGCGGGGCTCACGCTGGAGAGCCGGTGACGGGACGGCCGGACATCCATCACAACCCACCCGGTCGCGGATGACCGACACAACCATCCTCCGACTGAAGAAGGACGAGGATCGACGCATCCGGGCCGGGCATGTCTGGGTCTTCAGCAACGAGATCGATGTGCGGGCGACGCCGCTCGCCGGGCTCGAACCGGGGTCGCCGGTCGAGCTCCGCGACGCGGGCGGCCAGTTCCTCGGCCGGGGGTACGCCAACCCGAAGTCGCTCATCTCCGTCCGGCTGCTGACCCGCGATCCCCGCCAGCCGATCGACGAGTCGCTCCTGCGCGCGCGGCTCGCGAGTGCGCTCCGGCTGCGCGAAAGGCTCTTCGGCGGTGAGCCCTTCCACCGTCTCGTATTCGGTGAGGGGGATGGTCTCCCGGGCCTGGTTGTGGACCGGTTCGGGGATTACCTCGTCGTGCAGCCGAATACCGCGGGGATCGAGGTGATGCTGGACACGATCGTCGGGTTGCTCGCCGAGCTGACCGGGGCCGCCGGCGTGCTGATCCGGGCCGATTCGTCGAGCCGCGAGTACGAGGGGCTGGGCGCGTACACGCGGGTATCGCACGGGTCGGTGCCGGACGTCGTGCCGATCGCGGAGAACGGGGTGCGCTTCGAGGTGCCGGTCGCGGGTGGGCAGAAGACCGGCTGGTTCTACGATCATCGGGCGAACCGGGCGCGACTGCGGACCTACGCGCCGGGTGCACGGGTGCTGGACGTGTTCAGCTACATCGGCGGGTGGGGGATCCAGGCCGCGGCGTTCGGCGCGCGGGCGGTGGTGTGCGTCGACAGCTCCGAGCCCGCGCTCGAAGGCGTCCGGCGGAACGCGGAGATCAACGGCGTCGCGGACCGCGTTGAAAGCCGCCGTGGCGACGCGTTCGACGTTCTTGGCGCGCTGAGGACTGCTGGCGAGCGATTCGATGTCGTTGTGCTCGACCCGCCAGCGTTCATCAAGCGGAAGAAGGACGTGAAGGAAGGGGAGAGGGCCTACCAGCGACTGAGTCGGCTCGGGATGGAGCTGGTCGCCGACGGGGGCGTTCTGGTTTCCGCCTCGTGCTCCTTCCATATGGAGCGGGATGCGCTGCTGCGGACGGCGCTTCGGGCGGCGGTTGGGACGGGTCGCGAGGTGCAGCTTGTCGAGGAAGGGCATCAGGGGCCGGACCACCCGGTGCACCTGGCGATCCCGGAGACGAGCTATCTGAAGGCGTTCTTCGTGCGCGCGGTGTAAGGGCAAAAACCCCCTCCCCGTACGCTACGCGAACGCAACCCGTAGCGTATCCCGCGCGATCAGCAGCTCTTCGTCGGTGGGGATCACCCACGCCGCGAGCGAGCTGTCCGGTGTGCCGATCGGGCCTTCCGCGCGCGCCACGGTCGCGTTGTTGCGCGCGGGGTCGATCGTCAGACCAGCCCAATCCAGGCCCTCACAGATCATCGCCCGGACGCTGGCGGCGTTCTCGCCAATCCCGCCAGTGAAGATGATCGCGTCCGCGCCGCCGAGCGCGGCGAGGTAGGCGCCGATGTACTTCCGCGCTCGGTAGGCGAAGATCGCGATCGCCAGCGCCGCGCGGGGGTCGCCGCGCTCGTCCGCCTCCTCGAGCAGGACCCGCATGTCATTCGTCCGACCGGATATCCCCAGCAGTCCCGATTCCCTGTTGAGCAGCGAGTCGACCGCGGCTGCGTCGAGTCCTTCCGAGCGCGAGATGAACTCAAAGATCGCCGGATCGATATCACCGGAGCGGGTCCCCATCACCAGGCCCTCGAGCGGTGTCAGCCCCATCGACGTGTCAACCGACCGGCCGCCCGCGATCGCGCACGCGGAACAGCCGTTGCCGAGATGGAGCGAGATCAGCCGCGCGGAATCCGGCGAGGTTCCGGTCAACGAGGTGTATCGCTCGGCGACGAACCGGTGCGACGTGCCGTGGAATCCGTAGCGTCGAACGCGGTGGCGGTCGTACATCTCGTAGGGAATCGCGTACAGGAAGGCGTGTTCGGGGAGGGTCGCATGGAAGGCCGTATCGAACACGGCGACCTGCGGAACGGCGTCGCCGAGTACCTCCGTCGCCGCGTCGATACCGCGCAGGTTGTGCGGATTGTGGAGCGGCGCGAGCGCCGAGTTCTCCGCGATCGTCCTCCGCACGTTCGCATCGATCAGGACAGACTCGCGGAAGCGCTCGCCGCCATGCACCACCCGGTGGCCGACGGCGTCGATCTCCGCGACCGACCGGATGACCGGTTCGCCGCCGGATCCTGAGGAGAGCCAACGAAGGATATGGTCGAGTGCCGCGGCCTGATCGGGAATCGCGGACGTTTCCCGGTACACGGCGTGGCCAGGGACCTCGATCGTGATCTCCGCCCGGTCACCGAATCGGTCCACGACGCCGCGTGCCGCTCGGAGATCCCCGTCGGCCGCAATCCGCTCCGCATCCGTCTCGATGAGCTGAAACTTCAGCGTAGCGGACCCGGCGTTGAGCACCAGTACTTTCATCCGTTCGATGTGTGGGGGAGGACATCCACGGTTGTCACGGCGCGAGATCGATCACGCTACAACCTATCACCGGAATCGGGGGCTGGCGCGTCCCCGCCCGCGTCGTCGGACGTCGCGGGGTCCATTTTCTGCCAACCTCCTTCCTGATCGTAGCCGCGAACACGCACCAGGGGGGAAGCGATGAGCAGTACTGCACTCGAAAGGGGAAACACGTTCACCACCGCCGACGGAACGACCATCTACTTCAAGGACTGGGGAGCGGGGCAGCCGATCGTCTTCAGTCATGGGTGGCCGCTCAACTCGGACAGCTGGGAAGGTCAGATGATCTTCCTGGCCGACAACGGGTTCCGTTGCATCGCCCATGATCGCCGCGGTCACGGGCGGTCGAGCCAGCCGTGGAAGGGGAACGAGATGGATACATACGCGGATGACCTGGCCGAGCTCATCGATCTGCTCGACCTGAGGGACGTCGTCCTGATGGGTTTCTCGACCGGGGGTGGTGAGGTGGCCCGGTATGTCGGTCGGCACGGGACCGACCGCGTATCCCGGATCGGGCTGATCTCCGCCGTGCCTCCGCTGATGGTCAGGACGCCGGACAATCCCGAAGGTCTCCCCATCGAAACGTTCGACGGGCTTCGCGCCGGCACGCTCGAGAACCGCTCACAGCTCTACAAGGATCTGGCGCGCGGGCCCTTCTACGGATTCAACCGACCGGGCGCGAAGATGTCGGAGGGACTGGTCGATTCGTTCTGGATGCAGGGGATGATGGCGGGGCACCGAAACGCCTACGAATGCATCAGGGCCTTCTCGGAAACCGATTTCACCGAAGACCTGAGGAAGTTCGATGTCCCTACGCTGATCATCCATGGTGATGACGACCAGGTCGTTCCGATCGTCGCCGCGGCCGAGAAGTCGTCCAGGCTGGTGCCGGACGCGGAGTTGAAAATCTATGAGGGGGCTCCGCACGTGGTGACGGACACGCACAGGGATCAGATCAACGCCGACCTGCTGGAGTTTCTGCGGTCGTAGATCGTGGGCCGGGCCGCCTCGCGCGGCGCGGCCACCGGCAAGAGAGTCGTCGCGTGTGCCGGAGTGCGAATCCAGCGCGATCGCGGTAGTTTCATCGCCGAGAATGGATCGGGTCAGGCGCCGGTTCCGATGGCGCCTGCCGGGCCCCCCGCGACCGAACAACCCGGAGGCAACCGCGATGGCCGTCGAGATAACCGGTACCTATTTGAAGGGCCTGAAGATGGACCTCAGGCACGGCCCCTCGGGCGTGGGGCTTCGCACTTCGGCGCCCGTCGACAACAAGGGCGATGGAAGCTCGTTCTCACCGACCGACCTGGTCGCGGCGGCGCTGGGTAGCTGCGCCGTCACGACGATGGCGATCGTCGCGGATCGCGAGGGGATTCCGTTCGGTGAGGCAAGCTTCGTCATCGAGAAGCACATGCGGTCAGGGCCGCGCCGTGTCGACCGCCTTCCGATCCGCATTCGCATGCCGGCGGGGCTGACGCCGGAGCAGCAGGCGTTCCTGGAAGAGACGGCGCGTAGCTGTCCAGTCGCGCGCAGCCTGCTGGCGGAAATCGAACCGGAGTTCGTCTTCGAATATTGATCGATCCCACCGCGCACCGCGGACCGAGATTCGCGGTGCGTCGCCCTTCGAATGCGGGCCGACGCCTTCCTGTCGCCGCCGATCGACACTGGTCCGCCTGACCCGGCCCATCCCACAACGATCCTGGACAGGAGTCTCCGATGGAGTGGCTTGCGGATCCAACCATCTGGGTTGCGTTCCTGACGCTGACGGTGCTCGAGATTGTGCTCGGCATCGACAACATCGTCTTCATCTCGATCCTCGCCGGGAAACTTCCAGCGCATCAGCAGAATCGCGCCCGGAAGCTCGGTCTCGGGCTCGCGATGATCACTCGCATTCTGCTACTGCTGACCCTCGCGTGGATCATCCGGCTCACGGCGCCGCTCTTCATCGTTCTCGGCGAAGAGATCTCCGGACGCGACCTGATCCTGATCATCGGTGGGCTCTTCCTCGTCGCGAAGAGTACCAGCGAGATCCACCACAAACTGGAGGGTGAGGACCGAACGGAGGTCCAGGAGCATCCATCGTTCCGGTCCGTGATCGTGCAGATCCTCCTCCTGGATGTCGTTTTCTCGCTCGACTCGGTGATCACGGCGGTCGGCATGGTCGACGAGGTGATGGTGATGATCGCGGCGGTCATCGCGGCGGTGGGCGTGATGATGGTCTCCGCGGAGCCGATCGGAGAGTTCGTGGACCGCCACCCGACCGTGAAGATGCTCGCGCTGAGCTTCCTCCTCCTGATCGGCGTGACGTTGATCGCGGAAGGTTTCGACCAGCATATCTCGAAGGGGTACATTTACTTCGCGATGGCGTTCAGCGTGTTTGTGGAGGTGCTGAACCTGCGGCTGCGGACGGGGGAGAAGTCGCCCGTGGAGCTGAAGGAACGACTCGGACGGGCATCAGGAGGGCAGGGCTGATGCGCGGGCCGAGACCGCGGGCTCTCGCGGAGGTCGCGAGGGGAAGGGCGAGGATGCGGGGAGCCGCGTGCTTCGGGGGGAGCACGTTTGGGATGAGGGGGAGTCCGTGGATGGGTTGGGGGCTCACCCTGAGGAACGCGAAGAACGCCAGGTCGCCAATGCCGCGGCGATCCGCTGCTGAGCCTTCGGCAGGGCGTAGTCGCCGAGTTCGCTGAGACCGACCCAAGCCATTCCAGGGGCCTCCTGGTCGCGCCGATTTGCCCGCGGATCAGCGTGGCCAATGAACGCCTCGTAGACCACGCGCACATGGGTGAACGCGTGGATGACCGTGCAGAGCGGTTCGAGTTCGATCTCGACCGCAACCGCCCGCGCATCCCCGGCCGATCCGACGGGCGCCACGTCCAGGACCGCGCGCCGGGCGGCCCCGGGCGCCGACTCACCGTCCCGCCGGCATGCGCCCGGAAACTCCCACATTCCCGCGAGCC
>CAZUVK010000081.1:13339-13622 GCA_964623785.1 uncultured Gemmatimonas sp.
CGAGGAGCGTGTGGCAGTCGTCCCGGACCAGCACGGCGACACCGTGGTGCTCGACAGGCACGAGCTTCGCCGTCTTCCGCGCGGGTCGGCCATCCACCGTGCCCGCCGCGAACGCGCGGCAGTGCCCACGGACAGGGCATTCTCCGCAGAGCGGCGATCGCGGCCGGCACACGAGCGCACCGAGTTCCATCAGCGACTGGTTCAGGTCGCCGGGTCTCTCACCGACGACGAAGCGCCCCGCCAGTTCCCACAGGTCCGCGTCGGACGGGGCCGCGGTATCGGT
>CAZUVK010000082.1:0-7172 GCA_964623785.1 uncultured Gemmatimonas sp.
GGCGAAGGGCGAGAAGGTCCGGCGCGACAAGGCGTCGAAGGACCCGAACATCCCGCCGGCCCCCCGTTCGTTGAAGGACGCGGAGCGGATGGCGAGCTGGCTCACCTATGCCGTGTTGACCGGCGACGTGGACGCCCGGACGGCGGAGTCGGCGACGAAGTCGCTCCGCCAGTTCCAGTTGACGGTGGAGAAGCGGGCGCTTGAGGACCAGTTGAAGGCGCTGACGCGCGAGCTGGCGGCCTACCGCCGGAAGGAGGCGGGCAGGTGAGCGTCACGAGTGCCGCGCTGGACCGCCTCGAGCAGCAACTCGGGGAGCTGATTGCCGCGGGCGAGGCGGAGCGGGTCGACTTCTCGGAGTACGCGGATGATCCCGTGCGGTTCATGCGCGAGGTCCTCGACTTCCACCCGTGGGAGAAGCAGGTGGAGGTCTGCCAGTCGGTTCTGGAGAACAAGCGGACGGTGGTCCGGGGGCACCACGGGGCGGGGAAGGATGAAATCCTCGCGGCGCTACTGCTGTGGTCGTGCTACGCCCGCCGGATGATGTGCCTGGCCGTGAGTGCCACGGAGCGGCAGTTGATCGGGCAGCTGTGGGCGAAGCTCGCGCGGATGTGGAAGACGGCGCGGCTCCCAGGTGAACTGTACGTCGGCGAACTGCGGATCGGCGGCGAGAAGCGGATCGTAGCGATGACGAGCGGGAACGTCTCGAATCTGACGGGCTGGCACAGCCACGCGGGAACGGGGGTGTTCGTCGCGATCTCCGAGAGCCAGGCGGAACAGATTGGCGCGGTCGCGTTCGACGCGGCGGAGGGAAACACGGTCAGCGAAGGGTCGCGGATCGTGGTGGTCGGGAACCCGGTGAAGGCGGCGGGGCGGTTCTTCGAGGTCTCGAGGAAGTCCACCTGGAAGGCCATCCGTATCTCCGCCTTCGACCATCCGAACATCGCGACGGGGGCGGTCGTTATCCCCGGTGGCCCGGCCCCCGGCTGGCCGGCGGAGATGGCCGCGGAGTACGGTGAGGACAGCGGCTTCTACGTCTCGCGGGTGCTCGGGGAGTTCCCGGCGGAGGGGAGCGTCGACGGCCTGATCCGTCCGGGCTGGCTGGAAGCGGCGTTCGTGCGCCACGAGGCCGGCGTGGTGCTCCAACGGTACCCGCTGCCCGTGCTGGCGCTGGACGTCGCCCGAAGTCTCGACCGGGACGAATCGGTTGCGGCCGTGGCGCAGGGCTCCGTGGTGCTTCGGATCCACGCCTGGCGGTCCCGTGACCTGGTGGACACGGCGACGCGGTTCCTGATGGTGACTGATCGGCTCCGGACGGAGTGGTACGCCAACGGCCGCCCGGTCGGCGAGACCGAGACGAGCCGCGACCCGGACAAGCTGGCGCTGTGGCTCCAACTCACTGGCGTTCCGGACTTCCCGATGCACGTCGACTCGCCAGGCGTCGGCGGGGGCGTTGTGGATACCATGCGCTCACGCGGCCGGCACGTTCACGAGTATTGGGGCTGGAACCCCGCCCGTGATGAGAAGCGCTTCGCGAACCGGCGCGCGGAAATCTACTGGTCACTCCGGACGGGACTGGAGGCGGGGACGGTGGCGCTCCCGCGAGATCCGGCGCTGTCCGAGGAGGTGCTGGCGATGGAATGGAGCCTGGACGCCAAGGGCCGGATCCTGATGATCGCAAAGGAGGATCTACGGAAGGCGCTCGGGCGCTCTCCCGACCGCGGCGACGCGGTGACGATGGCGCTGGCGGCGTCGAGCGGACGCCTCACCGGCCCCACGGTGAGTTTCTACTCGGTTGACGTTTGAACCAGGCGGACGCTCCCGGAGACTTGGTGCTCCTGAAGCGCCAAATGCCCGACGCTCGGGCGAGCATGACGATGTAGTCGGGTTGGCTGCAAGGAAGTACTCGAAGTGATCCAGCGGCACCATTTCTTAACCCAAGTACAGAGGAGGAGTTATGCGCAGAGGAGAAGAGGTAGGAGCGATGTATCGGAGCTTCGTGCGGCGCACGAGAGTGGACGTTCTTGAACTACAGCGAGTGGAAAGGGATCCGGATTTGACCGCCGAGGCTCGGCACGCGAGAACGCGGGAGATCGTGGAGCGCGTTCGGGCGGCGCAGGAGAAGACAATGCGCGAGGCGAGGAGCGTCATCGACGAGCTGCGCGCGGAATACGTCGACTCCTTTCCGGAGACCGTCGAGTCCAAGGCGTCCGCCGAATCGCCGGAGCGCACCGAGGCCGCGATCCAGATGCGGCAGCTCGCGGAGGGAGCTTCGTTCGGCGAGCTGAAGGCAATCGCGGCGGAGGTCGTCATCTCCGGCGTTGGAGCCGCGCACAGTATGGCGCTAGCCCGAGCCCGCGGGTTGCGACAGACGCTCAACCGCAACACTTCGCTGGCGCCGGAAGAGAGGGCTGAGCTTTCCGGGGTCCTGAATGAACTGAGTGCCGAAAGACGCCAGGACGCCCTGACTCACCTGGTCGGTGCGCAGCACGCGTACGTGGGCATCGCCAATGCCTTTCGCTTCTCGGATTCTCACACGCTGGCCCGTGCCGTGGCGGGTTCGGATCCTTTCTTTCGCGACGCAGGGACGGCCTCAGCGGTGCCGGACATTGCTGGCGGGATCAGACACCTGTCCGGAGTCACCTACGAGCGCCTGGTGGAAGCGTCAGGTGTTGGACTGCGGTTCGACGCGGCGTAAGGCGGACGTCCTGACAACGCTCATGACGTCCGGGCCTTCTCATCGGGCTCCGTAGATCAGGAGGACGTCGATAGCAACGTGGCGGCCCGGAATCCCGATCAGGTGCGTAGGTGGCTCTTACTTGATCTTCCGGGCGCTGGCGTCAGCTGACGGGCATGACGGCGGGGGTTGGCGAGGCCTTTGGCGTGGCCGGACCGTAAAGCGTTGCGGAGCGCTCCCCCCGTCGTTCGCTTGCAGGGCAACCGGGGGCGCCGACATTCGGGCCCCCGGTCCATTTCAGCGGCTTGCCTGCAGGTCTCGCAAGTACTCGAGGAAACCGTCCTTCGTCGCCGTTCGTCCGCTTCGGTCGGGGGCGGCCTCGGCGGCACGGAGCATGGCCCGAGCGGCGTCCCGCGCGGCCTGTGCCCGTGCAAGAGCATTGATCGAGTCAGCTTCCATCATGGCGAGCGTATCGGCTCGCAGCTCCCGGTTGAGCTCCTCCATGCGCCTGATCTGTTCCTGTATGGTTCCCCCGCCTCGGAGAATTGCCCATACGCGCCGGTTGATCTCGTCGGAATCAGGCATTTGACACCTCCCGCGGCATACGGCCACCCACGCGGCACAGGAGCTCGAAGATTGCGCCCTCGTCTGAGCTTGCGACCAACTGCCGTGCCACGCTGCGGCGTAGCGGTTTTGCGACGTAAACCCGCGTCCTCCATGGCTCCTTACGGAGGCCCCACTTCTTCTTGTCGAGAAAGATCTCGCTGGCACTCGTGTATACCCTGAAATGCGCGGGCGTCAGGTCTACGATCGGCGTCCGGGAGCGGTCGCGATCCCAGTGTTTTCGTACTTGGTAGTAGTGTTCCAGCGACAGCGGAACGATCCCGCCGCGCACGTCGGGCAGCTGGGGGTTGTCGCTGCTGCCAAAACTGATCACCGTATCGCCTGCGCTGATCGGTGTTCCGGGGATCGTCTCGACGGCCAGTTCAACGGAGTGTTTTCCGCTCTCTGACACGATTGGTGCCATCGCCACACGCTGCCGGGGGTCGCGCTGGCGCGCGTCGTAGGCGAGAATCCGGTCGAGTCCGTAGATCTTCCTCGGGGTCCCATTGGGCGGCGTGGCATACTCTTCGTAGTCCAGCCGGCAGAGCAACGTCCCCGGCACATGATCGGTTGGCGAACCGGGTAGGACGCGCCAACCGATCAGCTTGCGGCCTCGCCATTCAAGAGGGGTCTGTTCGAGGAAACCCTGCGGCTCGTCACTTGCCACGGTCGGCAGGGCCTCGACTTCAACGACCTCGCCGCTCCACGGCGGAAGCGTCTCGGCAGGGAAGAGGTGCTTGATCTGCCACCACTCCTTGCTCGCGATGACCCTTCCGTTTCGCCTGATCCGAAAGTCCCGGGCAGTGTCTTCGTCCTGTTGGAGCTTGTCACCCGTCAGGACGTGCCTGGCTCCCATGCCGGGCCGATCCGTGGCGATCTCCGGCAGATCGACGGTGAAGACCCAGCGGCGGTATGCGTCGCCGTTGTCGTACTCGTACTCCTTCTCGAACTCCAAGATCTGATCGGTAGCCACCGGCTCCTCCATCGCTTGTCCGGAGGTCCGGCGCGGAGCTACCTTTCGGTGCCGGGCCCTCGGGTCTGGTGAGTGGGCGTCGATCGGATCTTCTTCGCGGGAGGTCTCCGGTCGGCGCCTTGTTTTTCGCCCCGCTGGTGAGTAGTGTAACGAACGACTCACAAGACCGTCAATAGACCTACTCACAACGGGCGATGGACTTCAAGGAAGCGACGGATCGATTAATCGAACTCGACGTACCGCTACGCGATCTCGCCGGCGAGCTTGGTGTTTCCCACGCACTCCTTATTGCCGCGCGGCTCGACCCTGAGAATCCCAATTCGAGACGACCTCCCGACGGGTGGCGAGAAGCTGTCAAGCGGATCGCTGAGCGGAGGAAAGGCGAACTCGGGGCTCTCGCGGAAGAGCTGGAGAGGGAGTGATGAGTGTCGATATCGATCTCAGCCGGGCCGTTGCTGCGACAGTGCGGCCGAAGCCGAGAGACAAGAACTGTTTCCTGAACGCGTACCGGGCCAGGTTCTCTGAGCTTCTCGCGAACACGGGTTCCTACTACGTCGAGGGATTCGCAGACGGACTTCCCCACGGGTGGGTCGAAACGGAAGAGGGGAGGATTGTGGAGGTGACGCCAACTTGGCTCGCCCAGGCCCCTGCCGTTGAGTACATGGGCATTCGACGTTTCACACCGGCCGAGCTGTCGGGGATCGATAGGACGCTTCCCGTCACGGATCTGGATCGGATTCGGGTTGCGGCGGCTGGCCTCCCGCTTGGCGACGGCATCCTCGAACGACACTGGCGAGAACGGCTTGCGGTCGCAGGCGAACTGGAGAGGGAGGGGTAAACGATGCGAAGGGAAGGCAGGGTCATGGTTGAGGCGAGGCTCGTGGACGGTGGAGCGCTAGATTTGACGTTCGGCCCGGAAATCCTTGTCGAGTTGGATGCGCTCGACGCCCGCGGCGTCACTGGCAAAGCCCTGATTCATACCTTGATAACGGATGATTGGGGCCCGCCTCCCGTGATCGTCACGCTCTCGTGGGTGCGCACGGATGGCCGAGCCATGCGGCGCAGCATTCCGTACGAGTAGGGATCCGTCGCATGTTCGGCTGCGGCGCAGGTTCGCACGCGCTCGCCGTCGAGACATCTTGGGCCTGGAGCAGATCTCATGGTCGATATCCCCCCGCTGATTGGCGTGGCCGCCGCGACGATCGCCGCCGTTGCCAGCGCCTTTATCAGCTACCGTATCTTTCGTACGCAAATCGATCCACACATCATTGTGTACCTTGAGGTTTCGCTAACATCCGAGAAAACCGAACGAGGTTCGAGCCATGAGTAGAAATACGGTTGGGGACTGTGAGGAGTACGTGGCGAAGGCTCTATGGTCCCTCAGTATCGGGCGAGGTGCTCTGCCTTCTCGCCTCTCCGGCGCGGCCTCCTGCATCGCGGTCCTTGACGAGAAGGACTTCCCCGATGATTTGCGTGCAGACTTCGCCAAGATAAAGGGCGCGGTTACGACAGCAGGAAGCTACGAGCATACAGTTTCGCGAATGAGCGCCGACCAGGCGGAAGGTGTCGCTCGCGACATATTTGAGTTGGCGATCGAGGTTGAGCGTAGGTATGCGATCGAGACGCGGTAGCACTGCTCAAGGAATTGGAGCGGGGCGTCGAAGGCATCCCGTTCATCGTTGGACGAGTTGAGGCTTCCCCCTACGCCACCGCGCTCTCGAAGACGCGGGGCTCAACCGGCAGGCGGCGAAAATTGTGTGTCCGAAGTGAGTCCAGAACGGCGGCGGAAGTCGGCGGAATGAGGGTTGCGAATCGGCGGACGTGGGCGTAAAGTGGTTTGGACGCGCGGGTTTCCGCCGGATCGGGCCTCACCGGGGCGTTCCTGATAAGCGTGAGGTCGGAGGTTCAACTCCTCCCAGGCCCATTGTCGGAAAACGAATCCCCATCAGGTCTTCCACGGCCCGATGGGGGTTCGCCGTTTCACTCCCTCCGCAGCGTCACCGCTGGATTCACGCGAGCCGCCCGGCTGGCCGGGAGCCACGTCGCGACCGCCGCCACCAGGATGACTCCGACGGCGACCGCCATCGTGACCGCGGACAGGCTGATCTCGGGTATCTCCGGCGATGCGTTGACGATCAGCCGGAGCCCGAGGATGCTGAGCGGCAGGCCGATCACGATGCCGCCGAGGCTGAGCCGCAGCCCATCCTTCGCGAAATGGCGGACGATCTGTGCGGAGCGCGCACCAAGCGCCATCCGCACCGCGATCTCGCTGGTCCGCTTGCCGACGGCGAAGGAAACGACGGCGTACAGTCCCATTGCCGAGAGAAAAAGAGCGATCATGCCACCCGTTGAGATGAGCGTCGTGGCACCCCACAGCGTGAATCGCTCCTGGTCCTCCGTCGCCCGGACCGTGCGCATGGAGGTGATCGCCGCTCGCGGGGCCGCCTCTCGCACGATTCCCCGGATGGTCGGCATCAACTCTTCGGCTGGTTCCGAGGTTCGCAGCCACAGGAATCGATTGCTCGGCAGATCCCGGGCGGGGACAAAGACCGTGAAGCCGCTGCGAAGCGTTCCCTTCGCGCCGGACGGTTCCTCGTAGACCCCCACTACTTCAAGGACGAACGGCTCGGCGGTTGTCGAGATCTGCTCGACCCGTCTCCCGATGGGGCTGGCGTCGCCCCACAAGGTACGGGCCATGTCGTCCCCGACCACCGCCGGAATCACCCCCGACAGGTATGCCGCGCTGTCCGCCTGCTGCAGATCCCGCCCGAGCAGGAGTGGGAGTCCGACTACGCCAAGGTAGCCGGGCATCGCCACGCGGCCGACGAGGTAGAACGGCTCATCGTCCCGGGGCCGCGTTCCGACAGCGTCGGAGAAAGTGAAGGGAGCATGGTTGAAGAGGATCGCGTTGGGTCCGAGAAC
>CAZUVK010000082.1:7182-13527 GCA_964623785.1 uncultured Gemmatimonas sp.
CGAGAACGACCGCATCGACTCCGCGTGCCTCCCGCAGCGCCTGCACGAGCCTTTCCGTTTCGACCCGCTCGCTCACGAGAGTCGCGGAGTCAAGCGGCGTGTCGATGTTGAGCGGACGCGCTGAAGCGAGCCGGATCGAAACGATGCGATCGCCGTACGGATTCCGAGGACTGTCTCGAAACTCATAGATGGCAAGGGACACGAAGACCGCCACGCACACCGCCAGCGGCTGGGTAAGCGCGATCTGGGCGATCACGAGGCCCCGCTGGAGCCGCCCACGGGCGCCGGCGACCGAGGTCGCCGAGTCCTTCAACTCCCCCGCGATGGATTTGCGCGTGGCATGAAGCGCCGGGGAAGCGCCGAAGAGAATCCCGGCGGCAATCGCCAGCGCGAAGGTGAAAAGGAGGGCCGATCGGTCGACGCTGAGATCCACAGGCATCTCGACAACCAGCGCGATCAGAATCCGCGTGAGGACGTAGGTCACACCGATGGCGGCGATACCCGCCACGACGGCGAGGACGACGCTTTCCGTGATCAGCTGGCGGATCACCCGGCGACGGGTCGCGCCGAGCGAGGTGCGAATCGCGATCTCCCTGCGACGTGCGAGCGCCAGTCCCGTCTGGAGCGCGCTCGTGTTGAGGCAGGTCACGAGCAGGACAAGCATGCCCAACGTGCCAAAGATGCTCCGGATGAGCGCGACCTGGCTGTCGAAACCCGGGTCGTTGTTGTCGGCCAGGAGCGGCGCGACGTCCGCGGCGGGGTCGTTCCCGGCCGTGAGCGTGCTCTGAGCGGTGATTCGCGCGGCAACGACCGCGACCGCGGCACTGGCCTCCTCGAGGCCGATGCCCGATTCAAGACGACCGACGGCCCGGTAGAGCTGGGCGTCGCTGGACGCCGGCGAGATCCCGGAATAGCCGGAGAGTGGGAGCCAGATCTGCCGCCCGGCGGTTTCCCAGTAAGCACCGTAGAAGCCGGGCGGGGCGACGCCGACGATGGTGAAAGGGACGTCGTTGATCGTGATCGTGCGGCCGAGCGCGCCCGTGTCTTCCGCGAACATTCGCGTCCACAGGTCGTGGGACAGGATGACAGATTGTGATTCGCCGCCGCCTCTCGCGAAGCCAGGGCCGATGGTGGGCTCAACGCCAAGGACGGGGAAGTAGTCCCCGGTGACGAAAGTCGCGGTGACCGTGATGTCGTCAACGTCCGGGCCTGTGGCCGTCACGGGCTGCGAGGTCCATCCAGCGACAGCCGAGAAATGGCGCTGGAGGGCGGTGTATGCCTCCAGTTCCTCGAGTGAGAACGCCCGTTCCACCCTGCCTGACGGTCCCAGCTGGCTCCCGCGGATCCGGACCAGGTCGTCGGATGCCTCGATCCCGACGGGTGGGCGTGACGTGTAGCTCCGCACGATCGTGAAGATCAGCACATTGATGCCGATCCCGATCGACAGAACGAGGACCATCGTCACCGTCGAGAGTGGGTTCCGCGCGAAGTGGCGAAGCGCGAAGCGGAAGTCGCCGAGCAGCGTGTCCAGCCAGCCGGTGCCGCGGGCGAGCCTCCCCTCCTCCTGGAGGTAACCGACGTTGCCAAACTCCCGGAGCGCCTCGCGACGCGCCGCGCTTCGGCTCATCCCTCTCGCCTGAAGCCGATCGGTGGATCGTTCGAGGTGCTCCGCCATCTCATCCCGCATCTCCCTCTCGAGCCGCCCGCGCAGGAGAACCGAGCGAAGCCAGAGTCGCACCCGGCCGATCACGTCACATCCAGGATCGCCGTAAGCGCGCCCGCAAAGCGCGTCCACTCCTCGCGTTGTGTCGCAAGGTGCTTCCGGCCCACAGCCGTCACGGAGTAGATCTTCGTCTTCCGCCCGTTCTCCGATTCACCCCACGACGCCCTCAACAGCCCGCGCTGCTCGAGTCGGTAGAGGGCGGGGTAGAGCGACCCCGCGTTCACGTTCAGGACGTCGCTGCTGATGGTCTGGATACGCAACGTCAGGTCGTAGCCATTCGTCGGCTCCGCCCGAAGCAGCTGAAGGACGATCATTTCCAGGGTTCCAGTGAGGAACGGGGGGTTTCCGGCGGTCATCGACACTCGTCCATTTGGATTTGCCACTAGATGATCTAGTCAAGATCCAAAGGTATGCCGCAGTCCACTAGGTCGTCAAGTGGAGTATGGGAACGGGTGGGTATGGAACGGCCGGTTCGCCGTGTCGAGAAGGTGCTCCGCAACCGCGACGCCCGTCGCGGGGGTTCGGGCGTCAGACGGTCAGATCCATCCCGGCGAGCGAGTCGCGCACCTTCACCCGGGCGCGGTGCAGGAGAACGCGCTGATTGGCCTCGGTGAGATCGAGGAGGTCACTCACTTCCGCGGCGGTCCACCCTTCGACATCCCGGAGCGTGATCACCTCGCGCTGGCGCGGTGGGAGGGTCTCGATCGCCGCCTCGATTCGCGCGCCGAGTTCGCTGGCGATCAGGCGCTCGTCGGGGCCTGGTGATGTACCCGCCTCAAGGCCCCAGTCGCGGTCGGCCGGGAGCGAGACCACGCGGCTCTCGCGCTTCGCCCGGGTGCGCGCCCGGTTGACGAGAATACGGAAGATCCAGGTTTTCAGGGATGACCTGCCGTCGAACCGCTCGATGCCGTTGAGGACCGCGAGCCACGTGTCCTGAACGACTTCCTCCGCTTCCGCATCGCCCCGAACGTAGGTACCGGCGAGGCGGAGCATCGGCGTGTAGTACCGGTCGAGCACTTCCTCGAAGGCGGACTCGTCTCGTCCACGAAGCGCGCGCACGAGGGTCCGTTCCTCCTCCGAATCAGCTCCGGAAGGGGGCGGCAGGGCGGCCTCCGAGAGCGTTCCGAAACGCTCATCGGGGCTCCGCAGCCGGTTTGAATGGTTGGTATTCACGAAAGCCTATCCATTTCCATGGGTACTATGAAGCTCCGGCCCCGAATCCTGGGAGCGGATCCGGGGCACGGGCGCCGATTGCATCTGGTCGTATGAGGAGCCGGTCCTGAATGGCTCTGCCGGGCCGCGTCAGTCGCGATCCGAACGTGGTATCAATCTAACACGAACGAGTCGCGGATTCCAGCCGGGGGCTCCTCGCTATCTCGTGTGGGGAATCGCATCGGAAGAGGGCGACCGGGGTGGCGGAGTTTCCGAGGCATCGGCGTGGGAACCAACTGCTTAACGCAAAGAGAGCGAAGAGCGCAAAGGACGCAAAGGAGTACGGACGATATCGAGGGGCAGGGCGTGTCTTTTTCCAGGAAATAGGGGGATGGGGTCAGGCGAATTCCCGCTGGTCCACCCGCTGGCGGGTCGAGGTAGCCGCCTCCGAAGGGAGAATCCATCCGCAAAATCATGGAGGCTTCACGCTGTGACTCTCCCGGCGGGGCGTAACCCTTCGCGTCCTTTGCGCTCTTCGCTCTCTTTGCGTTAAGCAGTAGTCCGCCGTCAGCCCGCGTCGATTCGCGATGGTCTACTCGGATTCGGAGAGGCCACTGCCGGCGAGGGCCGGCGGGAAAGTGGTTCGGGGCGAGGGAACGGTCTGGCGCAGGGCGTCGAGGAGGGCGGACTTCAGGTCGCGGGGCATCGATTCGCGGGGAAGGTCGGAGATCTTCCGGATGACCGCCTCGGTCCGCTCGAGACTTTCGCGGCAGGAGGGGCAACCGCGGAAGTGCTCCTCGTAGCCCCGCCGCCTGGCGGACGACAGGGCGAGCTCCAGGTATTCGGTCAAACCCTCACGCGCGTCCTGACAGGAGATCGATTCAGCCACAGACCCATCCCGGTTCATGTTCAACCTCTAAATATCGCGTAGAGCCGGAGTCGGCGCAATCGGCGGAAGGAATCTCCACCGATTGCGTCCGGGCCGCGGGGCGTGAGGCGCACGAACATCAGGCGGGCACCGTGATCGCCTCGTCGGCCATCCCCAGCAGATCCGGGAGGGTCCGGACGGACACGACGCGGAAGCGTCGGGAACCGCGTGGGGTCGCCACCGTGATCGTCTCACCGGCTCCGCGACCGACGAGTGCGTTGCCGATCGGCGAGGCAAGCGAGATCTCGCCGGCTTCCACGTCGACATAGTCGCCGGCGGAGAGGGTCGCGACCATCTCGGTCCGCGAATCGAGGTCGAGTAGCGTGACGCTGGAACCGAAGCCCGCGCGGTCCCAGGTGATCGCTCCGGGCTCGACGTTCGGCAGCGCCGCGGCGATGCGGTTCAGCCAGGCGAGGCGATCGTGCGCCCCGCCGTGTTGCTCGTGATCGACATAACTCGCGGTCGACGCCCGATCGAGTCGATGGAGTTCGCTTTCCAGTCGGGTCGTGAGTTCGGCTATCATCCTTCGAATCCCCCTCGTTGCGGGCGGTTGTCACGTTCTGCCCATACAGTCTATCGAGGGACGGATTCGTTACACGGGGCTATCCGCCTCTCGCGAGCCGAACGGCGGCAATGACGAGGAGGACACCGACGAAGGCGTTGACCCGCGCGAGGATGGCGGCCTTGCGGCGGGCGGCGAGGGCGTCGGGCGAGCCGGGCTTCATCCGGCCGGCGGCGGGTCCGAGGATGAAGTCGTGGATCGCGCTGATCGTGATCATCAGGACGACGGTGGCGAACTTCCATCCGAGCGCGATCCCATAGCGCGTTCCCCAGAACCCGGGGTCGAGCAGGGTTGCGCCCAGCAGGCCGCGGAAGTTCAGGTTGATCAGACCGGTGACGATGAGGATGGCGATCGCGATCCATCCAGCGGAGCGGAACCGCGCGCCCAGGCTGGCGAAGAGTTGGGCGCGGAGGGCGGGCGGCTCGACCGTGCGGAGGACCGGCGCGCCGACGACGCCGAGGAAGAACATCCCGCCGAGCCAGAAGAGCGCGGCAAGGACGTGCAGGGTGACGTTCGCGTAGTAGAGGTTCATTCGGATTCCGGGTCGCGGTTGTGATCTCCGCAATATGCCGCTTTCCGGGCGGCCCGCGAGTCGGGATCGGTTGGTTGGCGCGTGTGGGGAAGAACCGGACGGGCGGAACGGGGGTTCACCTGGATGAGGTTGGGGGAGCCACGGGAGGCACAAATCGCACAGGCGGCACGGAGTCGAAGCGAAGCGCGCGTCAGGCGGCGGTCCGCTCGGCGGCGCGACGCCCCATACGGAACGAAGAGGAACCAATCTTGTCGTTGCAGTCACCAGGCGGACCCGGGCGGGGGGCATGGGGATAGAGGTTCAAGGCGAGGTGGCGGGGGTGGAGGGGGAGCCATGAGCCATGTCCAGGGGAGGCCCGCAAGTGATGGAGAACTACACGTACGTGGAGCGGATACTGGCACTCGTTCCGGCGAGGAGCCAGTCGAAGCGGATTCCGAGCAGGAACCTCCGGGAGATCGGTGGGAAACCGCTGATGGCGCGGGCGATCGAGCAGGCGCGGGCGTGTCCGTTGATCGACCGGGTCATCGTCTCGACGGACAGCGCACGGTACGCGGATATCGCGCGGAGCTTCCGTGCCGAGGTGCCGTTCCTCCGCCCGGCGGAGATTTCGGGAGACCAGTCGACAGAGCTGGAGTGCTTCCGGCATGCGCTCCTCTGGCTCGCGGAGAACGAGGGCCGGGTGCCGGAGGTGATCGTGCACGTGCGGCCCACGTATCCCAATCGCACCCGGCACCAGATCGAGGACGCGATTCTCCTGCTCCTGGACCACCCGGACTGGGATTCGGTGCGGTCGGTGGCGCCCGCGCCGGTCTCGCCGTATCGGATGTGGTTCGCGCGGCCGGACGGATCCATGGAGCCGGTCGTGCTCGACGGCGCGATGCACCGCGCGCGGGGCGAACCGACCGGGACGCTTCCGCCGACGTACGTTGGCAACGGTTGCGTCGACGTCATCCGAGCGAGAACCATCCTCGAAAAGCACTCGATGGCCGGAGACAGGGTCGGCGCGCTGGTGATGAACGAGAACCGCGAGATCGAATCGATGGAGGATTTCCGCGCCGCGGCGATGATGGACCGCTTCGGCGACCGGATCCCGAACGACCTGACGTTCTGCTTCGACATCGACGGCGTGATCGCGACGACGGTCCCCGACGACAACTACACGAGCGCCCGGCCGATCCGGGAGAGGATAGCGATCATCAACCGGCTGCATGATCTGGGGAACCACATCGTCGTGTTTACCGGGCGAGGGTCGAGTACCGGGTTGAACTGGCGGGAGTTGACGCGACTTCAGCTGGATGAGTGGGGGGTGAAGTACCACGAGCTTCGGTTCGGGAAGCCGGTGGCGGATTACTATGTGGATGATCGGGGGTTGGGGGTGGATGAGCTGGAGACGTTCGGCGCGGAGACGGGATGGACGGGATGGACGGGATGGACGGGATAGACGGGAT
>CAZUVK010000083.1:0-6693 GCA_964623785.1 uncultured Gemmatimonas sp.
CCGGCCTGCCCGCCGCCGGCGTGATCTGCGAGATCATGAACGAGGACGGGACGATGGCCCGCCGCCCCGAGCTGGAGCGGTTCGCCGTTCAGCACGGTCTTCGGTTCATTACCGTGGCCGATATCATCGCCTACCGGCTCAAGCGGGAACGGCTCGTGCACCGCGAAGCCGAGGCGACCATCCCGACCCTGCACGGCGACTGGCGGATCGTCGCCTATCGAAACGACGTCGACAACAAGGAGCACATCGCGCTCGTGAAGGGTGATGTCTCGTCTGCGGATGATGTTCTCGTTCGCATGCACTCGGAGTGCCTCACGGGCGACGTATTCCACTCGATGCGCTGCGACTGCGGCGAACAGCTCGACGCGGCGATGGCAACGATCTCCGAGGCGGGTCGCGGGGTGATCGTCTACCTTCGCCAGGAAGGGCGGGGGATCGGGCTCGTCCACAAGCTGAAGGCGTACGCGCTCCAGGAGTCCGGGATGGACACGGTGCAGGCCAACGAGGCGCTCGGGTTCCTGCCCGATCTCCGCGACTACGGGATCGGCGCCCAGATCCTCATCGACCAGGGCCTGTCCTCGATCCGCATCCTCACGAACAACCCCAAGAAGATCGTTGGACTGGAAGGCTACGGCCTCAGCGTCACGGAACAGGTGCCGATCCGGGTGCAGCCGAACGCGCACAACCAGCGGTACCTGAACGTCAAGCGCGACAAGCTCGGACATCTCCTGCCTCTATGATCGAGATCACGGCATCGCCCGAGGGCGCCGGACGAAGCGTGGCAATCGTCGTCAGTCGCTTCAATGAACTGGTCACTTCCGAACTGCTCGCCGGCGCGAGGGAGACCCTCCTGGAGCACGGCGTTTCGGAAGATGGGATCACCGTCGCGTGGGTCCCCGGTGCGTGGGAGATCCCTTCCGCGCTTGCCCGACTGGCACGCCTCGGGCGATTCGACGCGCTGATCGCGCTCGGCGCCGTGATCCGCGGCGATACGCCCCACTTCGACTTCGTCGCTGGCGGGGCGGCGAACGGGACCGCGGCGATCGCGGCGGCGTACGACGTTCCCGTCATCTTCGGCGTCCTTACCACGGACAATCTCGAGCAGGCCCTCGAACGGGCCGGCGGCCGCGGCGGCGACAACAAGGGGTGCGACTGCGCCCTCGCCGCCCTGGAGATGGCGAACCTGTTCGACCGGCTCGCCGAATGAAGGAACGCAGTCGAGCCAGGGGATGGGCCGTGCAGGTGCTGTACGCATGGGAGGCGCGCGGGGCCGCCGATGAAATGCTGCCCGTGATCCTGAGCGAGCTGGTGGAGACGCACAACGTCTCCACGCGCAACCGCTTCTACGCCGAGGCGCTGGTGCGGATCGTTTCCCGCTGCCGCCCCGAGATCGACGCGACGATCGAGCGGAATCTCAGGAACTGGCGGTTCTCGCGACTCTCGGTCATCGACCGCAACATTCTGCGACTTGGCGTCGCCGAGATGCTCTTCGTCGACGACGTGCCCGGACCGGTTACGATCCGGGAGATGCTTCGCCTGGCGGAGCGCTACGGTACGCCGGAGAGCCCGAGGTTCGTCAACGGCGTCCTCGACGCGGTACTCCACGAAGTCGAGGAGGACGCGGCGGAGAATCGGTGAAGATCCTACTGATCAACTGGCAGGATCCCGCCAATCCACACGCGGGCGGCGCGGAGATTCATCTCGACGAGATCTTCTCGCGAATCGTCGCCGCGGGTCACGAGGTGACCTGGCTCGCTTCCGGGTGGTCGGGCGCCGCCGCGCGGGGGACGGTCCGCGGGTTCGACCTCCACCGTACAGGCTCGCGCTACACCTTCGGCCCGGCCTCGGTCCTCTACCACCGCCGCCACCTCGCGGGCCGCCCGTTCGATGTCGTCGTCGAAGCCCTCAACAAAGTCCCGCTCTACGCTCCCCTCTGGAGCCACGCCCCGGTCGTCCTCCTTGTTCACCACCTGTTCGGGACGACCGCGTTCCGCGAGGCGTCGCCGCCGCTCGCCGCGCTCACCTGGCTTCAGGAACGTCCGATTGCGGGCGTCTACCGGCGCTCCCGCGTGCAGGCGATCTCCCACAGCACAAAGGCGGACCTGGTCGATCGCGGTCTGGATCCGGGCAACGTCGAAGTGATCCATCCCGGCGTGGACCTCGGCTTCTTCCAGCCGGCCACCTCCCCAACTCGCGCGGAATTGCCTACCTTCCTCTATCTGGGCCGACTGCGCCGGTACAAGTGCGTCGACCTGATCGTGCGAGCGATCGCCCGACTCGCGGAGGAGGGGACCGCCGCGCGACTCGTGATCGCCGGGAAGGGCGACGATGAGGCAAGGCTCCGTGACCTGACCGCCTCGCTCGGAGTCGGCGGCCTCGTGGAGTTCGCCGGCTTTGTTTCGGAAGAGGGGAAGCGTGAGCTCTTCCGGAAGGCTTGGGCGAATATCTTCGTATCTCCGAAGGAAGGGTGGGGTATCACGAACCTCGAGGCCGCCGCCTGCGGGACGCCGACGATCGCCAGCGATTCGCCGGGACTGCGGGAGTCGGTGATCGACCAGGAGACCGGATACCTCGTTCCACATGGGAACGTCGCGGCGCTCGCGGGCGCGATGCGAAAGCTGGCCACCGATCTCCCCGGCGTCGAGCGGCTCGGCGAGCGCGCGATCGGGTTCGCGAGCGGGTTCACCTGGGACCTCGCCGCCGGGCGCACGCTCGATCACCTGGCCATCTCCGTGGAGCGGGCCGCCGAGGCGCCGAACCGGTAACGTGAGTCCATTCCGTAACTGCCTGGAATGCTGAAAGAGCCGCTCACCGTCGAACTGCTTCTCGAACGCAAGAAGGACGCGCTCGCACTCGATCTCCTTACGGACGATCGGGGCCTCTCGCGCGTCCTCGACCGGTCGGACATTTCCAGCCCGGGCCTCGTCCTCACCGGCTTCGTCGACCGCTTCCCGTCCGATCGAATCCAGGTACTGGGCGAGACGGAGGTCGCGTTCCTGAACTCGCTGGACACCGAACGGCGTCGCGCCGCGCTCGAACTCTTTCTATCCTTCGAGTGTCCGGTCATCTTCATTACGAAAGGACAGGACGCGCCCGAGCCGCTCGTTTTGCTTGCGCGGGAACGTGGAATCCCCGTCGTTCGGACCGCGCTCCGCACTTCGGAGTTCTATACGCGCATCAAACCGTTCCTGGAGGACTATTTCGCTCCCGCGACGACCTTCCACGGATCGCTGGCGGACGTCTACGGCGTCGGTCTCCTGTTCACCGGCAAGAGCGGGATCGGGAAGAGCGAAGCGGTTCTGGACCTGGTCGAGCGGGGGCACCGCCTCGTGGCCGACGATGTCGTGATTGTCTCCCGGCGGGGGACCGAGATCCTCATCGGGCGCGGGCACGAGCTTCAGCGTCACCACATGGAGATCCGCGGTGTCGGGATCATCGACGTGGCGAGCCTCTTCGGCATCCGCTCCATCCGCCAGCAGAAGCGGATCGAGGTAATCGTCCATCTCGAGGCCTGGGACGAGGAAGCAACGTACGACCGGACCGGACTCGACCCGCAGCACGTGAACATCCTCGGGATCGACGTGCCGCGGGTCGTGGTGCCGCTCAACCCCGGAAAGAACATCACGGTGATTACCGAGGTCGTTGCGCTCAATCATCTGCAGAAGTACTCGGGAATTGATTCCGCCGAACTCTTCAATCGGCGGCTTCGCCAGCATATGGTGGGAGCGGCGGAATACCTGGAGGAAGACTATGAATGAGGAGTCGGTGCGCGGCCTGATCGTCGCGCACGGGTCGCTGGCGTCGGCGCTGGTCGGGGCCACGCGCCAGATCTCGGGGTGCGACGACGGCGCGCTCCTGGCGATTTCGAACGAGGGCCGCGGCCCGGACCACCTGCTGAAGCTTGTGCGGGATGCCGCCGGAGACGCGCCGGTTGTGATCTTCACCGATCTCGCGAGCGGTAGCTGCGCATTCGCCGCGCGGAAGATTGCGCTCGATCGACCGGACACGGCGATCGTCTCAGGGACGAATCTGCCTATCCTGCTCGACTTCGTCTTTCATCGCGACCTCCCCCTGCGCGAACTCGTCGATCGCCTCGTCGAGAAGGGCAGGGGTGGGGTCAGCGGCGCCTGCACCGAGGAGGGCCAGCGTGCCAATCGTGCTCTTTCGCGTTGACGAACGCCTGATCCACGGACAGGTCGTCGTCGGGTGGGGAGAGCACCTGAACGTGGACAGAATCGTGGTGATCGACGACGAACTGGCGGAGAGCCCCTGGGAGCGTGAGCTCTACTGTCTCGGCGTTCCGCCATCCGTCGACGTTGCGTTCGTTTCGGTCTCGGATGCGAGACGCGACCTGCCTGTCTGGCGTGCCGACTCGCGGCGGCTGGTCGTACTGGTGCGCGACGTCGATACTCTCGATCGTCTCTCGGTCGACCGGGCACTGGATGGTGACGACATCAACCTGGGCGGAATCCACTTCGCGCCGGGACGGGAGCGGCTGCTGCCGTACCTCTTTCTGAGCCGTGAAGAGAGCGAGCGCCTGCGTCGCGTCGCCGATGCCGGCGCCGTGATCTCCGCCCGCGACCTGCCCGGTTCCCGGGCTGTCCTGCTTCGGGACCTGCTGCCGGCCGACGGATGATTCAGTTCGAGCCACTGACCATCCTGGCGCTGGCGCTCGTCGGCGGGTTCGTCGCGGTCGACGGTACGTCGTTCGGGCAGTTCATGATTTCCCGACCATTCGTGGCCGCGATCCTGGGCGGCTGGGTCGCCGGTGCTCCCGCGCAGGGGGCGCTGATCGGCCTCGTCCTGGAGTGTTTCCACCTGGGAGTGCTGCCCGTGGGGGCGGCGAAATACCCGGAAGGCGGACCGGCCGCGGTGGCCGCCGGGGCCGTCTACGCGTCGGTCGCGCCGACAGCCTCGACGCTCGCGCTCGTCACCCTCGGCGCGCTGCTCCTGGAGCGACTCGGCGGCCGCACCGTCCACCTGATGCGCCTCGCGAACGTCCGGGTCGTCACCCGCGGCGGCGCGATGCCGAACGCCGAGAACCTCGAGGGACGACACCTTTCCTCGATCCTCATTGATTTCCTGCGCGGGATGTTCCTTGTCGCTATCGCGCTCATCTTCCTCGGAGCAACCGTGCCCGTGCTCGACCAGTACTGGGGACTCAGTGAGTCGCTTACCGGGTTGCTCATGATGACGTTCGTCGTCGCCATGCTCGCCAGCGCACTGCGGATGCTCGGATCGAAATACTGGTTCGCCGCCGCGGGGGCCGCGATCGGCCTCGCGGCCTTCCTGCTCGGCGGATGAACCGATACCCGCTCTCCGTCCGCGCGAACGTCTTCCTCCGAAGCTTCGCCATCCAGGGCTCGTGGAACTACGAGACCCTGATCGGCACCGGCTTCGCGTTCACGTTGCTCCCCGCGCTTCGTCATCTGTATGGCGATCGCGGCGAGGCACTCGACCAGGCGGTCGCGAGACACGTCGGCCTGTTCAACAGCCACCCATACTTCGCCAGCGTCGCGATCGGCGCTGTTGCGAAGCTCGAAGGCGATGGCGTCGAGCCCGCGGTCATCGATCGGTTCAAACTCGCGCTGCGAGGTTCTCTCGGCTCGCTTGGCGACCGATTGATCTGGTCCGCGTGGCGCCCGATGACGGCCATGATCGGAATTGTCCTCCTGCTCGCCGGCGCCGCGTGGTGGCTCGCGGCCGCCTGTTTTCTCGTTCTGTACAACGCCCTCCATCTCGCCGTCCGGTACCTCGGTGTCCGGATCGGAAGCGAGACGGGGCTCGAGCTGGGAAGCGTACTCCGCGAGGCGCCGATCCAGCCGCTGGTCGAAAGGGCGTCGCAGATCGCCTGCGCGCTCATTGGCCTCGCAATCGTGCTGGCGGCGGCTCCGGAAGCCGCCGAGCCCGGCGAGGCCGCCGCCGCGCTGATTGCCGTCGCCATCGGTATCTCGCTCGCCATCCATACGCGTCGTGTCCTCATCATCGCATTGGGCACGACAACCGTTGTCGCACTGCTACTGGGATTGTCAGGAAATGGAGCTTAGCCGGGAGGTAGCGATCCGCAACAAGTACGGGCTCCACGCGAGACCCGCGGCCGAGTTCGTGAAACTCGCCAACCGATACGCATGTGAAATCTGGGTCTCCAGAGAAGACCTGGTCGTGAGCGGCAAGAGCATCATGGGAGTCATGATGCTCGCGGCCGAATGCGGCTCCGTGATCTCCGTCCGGGCGATCGGAAGCGACGCGGAAGCGGCGCTCGACGCGTTGGCGGAACTCGTCCACTCCCGGTTCGGCGAGGAGTGATCCCGAGTGAGCTCCGACCGGGTCTTCGATGATGGCGCGACCGCGCCGCGAGCCACGCCGGCCGCAAGCTCGTCCGCTCGCGTGAGCGTTACGCGCGAGGGGATACCCGCCTCGCCCGGCATCGTCATTGGGCCGACTCGCGTCCTCCGGATGGAGGTCCCGGCCGTGCCCCACGGTGGCAGCATCGCCGCCGACATGGTCGACGCCGAGATCCACCGGTTCAACGACGCGCGCGCCGCTGTCCGCGATCAGATTCGCCGGCTCCAGGAGAACACCCGCGCCGCGATGGGCGAGATCGAAGCCCAGATCTTCGAGCCGCACCTCCTCATGCTCGATGATCCGGACCTCGTCGATGATCGGAATCTTGAAATTGAGACCCGGATTGGC
>CAZUVK010000083.1:6703-13518 GCA_964623785.1 uncultured Gemmatimonas sp.
CTTCCTCGACTGTCCCATCGACGACGTCCACGTGACCTCGTCGATGGGACAGTCCGATACATCCGCGAGAATCACCTCGTCTCGGAACGCGCGTTCGAGTGGCGTGTGCTTGAGTGGGAGGCCCAGTGGTCGAACACCGCCCACGCCATGGTGATCGACCGGATCAACGATCTGAAGGATGTACAGGGCCGCGTACTCCGCCGGCTGATGGGACTGCCAGAGCCCGATCTGGGCAGCCTGATCGGCGGGAACGAGAAGGTCATCGTCGTCGCCCGCGACCTGACGCCCAGTGTCGCCGCTCAGCTCGACCCTCAGCGCGTCCTCGGCCTCGCCACCGACGAAGGGACCCGGACCTCCCACAGTTCGATCCTCACGCGGTCGCTGCACATCCCCTGCGTGGTCAGCCTCGACGGACTCTCGCAGGATGTTCGCGACGGCGACGAGTTGATCCTGGACGGCCGCGCGGGACGGGTCATCATCAATCCGACCGACGCCGACAAGGCGACATATCGCGACCTCGATTTCCAGATTCGGGAGTGGGAGCAGGAACTGCTTCTCCTCGCCCACCTCGAGCCCACGACCCAGGACGGCGTTCGAATCGACCTGCGGGCGAACATCGATCTGCCTGGTGAGGCGGAAGGGGCGCGCTCGCACGGCGCGGAAGGGATCGGCCTCTTCCGGACTGAGTTCCTCGTGGTGGGCCGAAGCTCGATCCCGCCGGAAGAGGAGCAGTACCGGGCGTATCGGCAGGTGCTCGAAGCGTTCCCCGCCGAGCCGGTCGTGATCCGGACCTACGACCTGGGTGGCGACAAGTTCCCCGCGTTCCTGCACATGCCCCGGGAAGAGAACCCCTTCCTCGGCTGGCGCGCCATCCGTCTCTGCCTTGACGAGCCCGACCTCTTCCGCGGCCAGCTCCGCGCGCTCATCCGCGCCCGCGCGCACGGCGACGTGAGGATCATGCTCCCCATGGTCACCCATCTCTCCGAGGTCGAAGCCTCACGGGCCCTGATCGAGGAGACCCGGGCACAGCTTGCCGCTGAGGGGTACGATGTGGAACGCAACTGTCAGATCGGAGCGATGATTGAGACGCCGGCCGCCGCGCTGATCGCCGAGGCCCTTGCGGATCACTGCGACTTCTTCTCGATCGGCACCAACGACCTGGTCCAGTACACGCTCGCCGTCGACCGCGGCAGCGCGCGGCTGGCGCACCTCTACAACCCGTTCCATCCGGCGGTCGTCAGGCTCATCCACCACGTGGCGACGGTCGGCGAGAAGAAGGGTATCGAGGTTGCGGTCTGTGGCGAACTGGCGGCGCACCCGCTCGGTACGTTCATGCTGATCGGGATGGGGATCAGCTCGCTCAGCGTCGGGCCGGCCGCCCTCGCCGAGATCAAGAAGGTGATCCGCTCCATGTACCGATCGAAGGCGCGCGACGCGATCGCCGACGTACTCCAGGCATCGTCGCCGGAGCAGATCCTCCGCATACTCTGGGACCAGTTGCGGGACGATGTAGACCTCGACAGGTTCGGCGGGCTCATCAACTTGTGGGCTTCCGGCTGAACCGGTAGACTCTTCATAATGGTGGAAATACGACTCCAGAGCCTCGGTCTCGACCAGGCATCGAAGACGCCGGTGATCATCCTCCAGGAAGTGGATGGTGAGCGGATGTTGCCGATCTGGATCGGCGCGAGCGAGGCCCAGGCGATCGCCTCGGAACTGGCCGGAATGAAGTTCCCCCGACCCTTGACCCACGACCTCGCCGCCTCCCTGATTCGCGGGCTCGGCGGAGAACTCCAGCGTGTCATCGTCTCCCGGGTCGAGGACAACACCTACTATGCCGAGTTGGTCATACTCCGCGGGTCGGACGTGATCTCCATCGACGCACGTCCCTCCGACTCGATCGCCATCGCGCTCCGGATGCACGCGCCACTCTTTACCAGCGACGAACTCCTCTCGGCAACGACCGCGCATGTCGAGCAGGCGCCCGAGTCCGAGTTCCAGGCATCCGATCAGCCCGACAAGCCCCAGCTGTCGCCCGAGGAACTCCAGGCGTACCTCAAGAAGCTCAACCCGGAAGACCTCGGTCGATTCAATCCGTGAAGAACTCAATAGATTCAGGTTGGCCGGGATGGGCCGCGGCGCTCCTCGGTCCGCTCGCCATTGTCTGCCTCGCACTCTCCCCGGCGGCCGCGACCGCACAGGCCGAGTCCGTGACGACCCAGGTCGAAACCGAACTGGCGGATGACGTCCCGGTCCTCA
Source organism: uncultured Gemmatimonas sp. (assembly GCA_964623785.1). Lineage (GTDB taxonomy): Bacteria > Gemmatimonadota > Gemmatimonadetes > Longimicrobiales > Longimicrobiaceae > WHSP01. The sequence goes on from CAZUVK010000083.1 coordinate 8,963, forward strand.
ATGGCCGCGTCGTGTACGGTGACGTCGGCGTGCCGAACACGGTCGTCGAGCTCCACCGGATCACCCCGTTCGATTCCGGGGAGATCGCCTCGACCACAACCGATACCGTCGGTCGCTTCGCGTTTCCGCTCGAACCGGTCCCCGGCGCATCCTTCACGGTCTACTTCGCGACCACGGAGCACCTGTCGGTGCGGTTCTTCGGCAACCCGATGCACCCGGATTCCGCCGCCGCGTTCGAGTACCTCCTGCCAGTCTACGACACGACCTCGGTACTCGCGGAACCGATCCGGTTCGCATCCCGCGATCTGTTCATGGAGCCCGACCTGCTCGGCGGGTGGGAAGTCCTGGAAATCCTGCGAATCGTCAACCCCACGACGATGGCGTATGTGGGTACTGGCGGGCTGGGTCCGTGGGAGTTCCATCTCCCCGAGGGCGCATCCGACTTCCAGGTCGGACAGGCCGACGTGCTCCCGCATGAGCTCAGCTGGGTCGACGACCGGGTCCTGCACCTGACGCCGGTGACGCCCGGGACTCGGGAGGCGTTCATCAGCTATCGGCTCCCGAGGGGACCCGCCGCCGCTGCCCTTCAGGTCAGCGAGCCGACCGACACGCTGAACCTCTACGTTCGCGACAATTCACACCTGACATCGATCGCGGGCCTTCAGACCACGCGGACCATCACCGCGGAGGGCCAGGACTATATCCAGTACTCGGGTATCGGCCTCGAGCCGGGAGCGGTCATCGCACTCGCCTGGAGCCGTGCGGAGGGTCCCCCGATCGATCCGCGACTCGCCGCGGTGCTGATTACCGTCCTTCTGCTTGGCGTCGGTCTCATCGCGGCGATTCGCAACCGGAGTCAGCCGGTCTGAGCCGGGACGCGGAATGCCCCCGGTCAAGACCTCCGCGCTCATCCTGCACTCCTTCGCCTACGGGGACACGAGCCGCATTCTGCGGATCCTGACCCCTGGGTATGGCCTACGTTCGGTCATCGCCAAGGGCGCGATGTCGCCGCGCAATCGATTCGGCGGCGTCCTCGAACCGTTCACGGAAGGCGAAGCGCAGTTCAATCTCCGGCCCGGTCGAGACCTGTTGACGCTCTCCGGATTCGCCCTCCTGCGCTCACGCCAGGCGATCGGCCGCGACTTTGGCGCCTTCACGGGTGCATCCCTCATCGCGGAGGTCCTCCTCCGCGTCGGGACCGAGGAGTCGAACGCGGAGTTGTACGAGACCGTTACCGCCGCTTTCGATCGGCTCTCGTCGCCCGGCCCCGACGCGGCGGGCGCCGCGCTCGCCGCGCTCTGGAACCTGATCGCCCTCTTCGGGTTCAGACCAGAGATGGAATCGTGCGTTCACTGCGGGACGCCGATCGCCGAAGACGCGACTGCCCGTTTCGACACCGCCGCGGGCGGCGCGCGTTGCGCACACTGCGGTACGACCGGCCCCGTGCTCGATCCGGCGCTGCGTAGAGAGATTCTGGAGATGACGTCGAGCGAAGGCCATCGGTGGGGACTAACCGACAGGACCACGCATGCCGTCATGCTGCGCGCGTACCTGTCGGCACATCTCTTTCAGGGTCAGCCTCTCCGGTCACTTCAGCTCTTCCTGGAGCAGCTTCGATGAAACGGACGCTGGGCCGGTTCCCACGGGTTTGGCCAGTTCCCGGCAAGGTGAGCAGCGGACCGGAGCGATCCGGGCCAGTCGCCTGTCGTTCCTTGACCGAATCGTCGACGTCCATCTATACTGCGGGCAACGCGGCCGGCGATGTCGGACGCGCTGGTACGCCATACCGCGCCGCAGGCGCTTCTTCGAAAACGGCGCTCAACCCTGGGACAGCTACGTGCCGATGACTCGCGCCCGTTCTGTTCTGCTGATCTTCTTTCTCCTGGCGGGGTCTCTCCCTCCGCCGGAGTTGGGCGCGCAGGGGGCGGAGGCCGCCCGATCTCCTCCGGGAGATTCCCCGGGCTTCGCTCTGGAGCAGAACTATCCGGATCCGGTAAACCCCCAGACCTGGATTCCCTTCAGCCTCAGCCCCTCGCTGTTCGATTCGCGTAGCGAAGTCTCCGCGACGTTGCGCATCTACAACATCCTGAATCAGGTCATCGCGATCCCCGAGGCGGTGGATCATCCCTTGGGCCGTGGTGTGCGAGTCATCAACCTCGAGTATTCGGAGCCGGGCCGGAAGATCGCGTATTGGGACGGGCGCGATTCGGCGGGTCGCCTGGTGCCATCGGGCGTGTACTACGTTCAGCTGGTGATCAACGACATCCCGGATACGAGAAAGCTGATCGTTTTGAACAACCCACGGAGACGACGTATAATACCTTGGTGAGTCAGACGAAAACCCCGGCCGAAGCATTGCTTCGGCCGGGGTTTTCTCATTGATGCGGAGTTGTCGTCGTGAGGCCGGTGCAGGCGCCCCGTAACGTCAATCGATGATGTAGAGGAACCTGCCGCAGTTGTCGCAGTGCTGAAGCTCGTTGTTCCTCCCCGAAGAAACCGATGCGACGGCTGTCGGGATGGATACGAAGCACCCGAAGCAGGTCCCGTTGATCACCGGCACGATGAACTTGCCGCGCCCCGACAGCCGCTGATAGCGACCGCGGACCGCGGGAGCGAGCGACTCCTCCATCTCCACGACCTTCTGGTCCAGCTGCCCGACCGCGTCGTCAACACTGATGTTGAAGAGTTCCTGCTCCATCTTCGCGCCCTGACTCTGGTCGAGCAGGTCGTTCTTCTGCGACTTCAGATCCTGAATCTCAAGCAGCGTTTCGAGTTGCGGATGCATTGGCGCTCAGATTCCCTTCTCCTCGAGCAGTGACAGGAATTCCCCGGGGGACGTAATCTGTTCGAGACGTCCGGGCACATCGACTTCCTTGGAGAATTGCGCGATCTTGCCGAGAACGGGGAGGTACTGATTGGAGACTTCGAGCGGTGGCGCCACGATCAGGAAGATGTTCTGGACCGGCTGCTCATCGATCGCTCGGAAGTCGACCCCGGCGGGTTTCCTGCCAAACGCGACACGCAGACGGTTCACCACGAGCGATCGACAATGCGGAATCGCGATCCCTTTGCCGATACCCGTTGAACCCAGATTCTCCCGCCGTTTCAACATCTTGTAGAGAATGCTCTCCGACTTTTCATCTACGTTGAGGAGCCCGATCATTTCCTTCAAGACATCGTCCTTGTTCGCGCTCTCCAAGTCGAGCTTGACGACGTCTTCCGAGAAAAACTCCCTAAGTTCCATTTTCGAGATGTCCTCCGGGTGACACCGGAATCAATAGCAAAGTTTTGCGAGATCGTGAATGTAAGGACCGTGCCGGAATGTGTCAAAGCGGACATGCCGTCGGGACATGGTCGGACGTGAGTTGAGCCGCCTTCGTGATCGCGCTATCTTCAAGGGATGAAATTCGACATTTCGGCTCTGCTATCGAGTGGTCGCGTACCGCTGTACCTGGCCCCGCAGGCAGGGGTAAGCGAGTCACCGTTCCGACGACTCTGCAGATCGTTCGGGGCGGACGTGGTGGTATCGGAGTTCGTTTCGTCGGAAGGGATCCGGCGCCACGACAGGCGCACGCACGAGTACCTGCGATTCAAGGACGAGGAACGCCCGATCGGGATCCAGATCTTCGGCGCCGAACCCGCGGCGATGGCGGAAGCCGCCGGGCTCGTCGAAGAGGTATACCGCCCCGACTTCGTCGACATCAACTTCGGTTGTCCGGTCAAGAAGGTCGTGAAGCGGAATGGCGGGTCGGGTTGCCTGCGGGATCTCGATCTCATCCAGGCGATCGTCCGGGCGGTCGCGGCGACCGTGACCATCCCGACGACCGTCAAGATCCGCAGCGGTTGGAGCGAGGAGTCGCGGAACCCGGTCGAGATCGCGCTGCGCTGCCAGGACGCGGGCGCCGCCGTGCTGACCCTGCACGCGCGCAGCCGGACGCAGATGTACTCGGGCGTCGCGAACTGGGACGAGATCGCCGCCGTGGTCGACGCGCTCTCCATCCCGGTGATCGGGAACGGCGATGTCTGGTCCGGGCCTGACGCCCGACGCATGCACGAACACACCGGGTGCGCGGGGATCATGATCGCGCGCGGTTCGCACGGCGCCCCATGGATCTTCCGGCATGCGCGGGCTGCGCTCGACGGCCTCCCCATACCCGGTGAACCCACCGTGAGTGAGCGGTTCGCGGTGGTCCGCGATCATGCCCGCCTCGCGATCGAGTTCGAACGCGATGAGTCCCGCGCGATCGTGGAGTTCCGCAAACACCTCGGCTGGTACACGAAAGGCCTGCCCAACGGGCGACACCTGCGGCAGGCGCTCTTCGCCGTCACCACGTTGCGTGAAGCCGAGGATCGGCTTGCCGAATACGAACGCTCGGAGCTGCTCGCGAGCGCGGCCTGAAGCAATCGCTGCGCTCGACGAAAGACTGGCGCTGAGGCCCCCCGGTGTCATCCTGAGGCGCAGCCGAAGGATCTGCACTTCGGGATTCGCGCGGATGGCCAGGTGCGGATCCTTCGGCTGCGCCTCAGAGGGTGTTGACAAAATATCCTTCGGGCTG
>CAZUVK010000084.1:0-13498 GCA_964623785.1 uncultured Gemmatimonas sp.
CGTCCGGCTCGATCCCATCCGCGTGCTGCGTCGAGATGAGGACATCCGTGACCCTGGCCGGCCTGTTGTCCTCGTATACGACCGAGACCTGAGTCTTGGAATCCGGGCGGAGCCAGTCGACGGTTTCCTGTTTGCGGTGGTCAGCGAGCGTGGAGGCGAGGCGGTGGGCGAGGAGGATCGGTAGCGGCATCATCTCCGGCGTCTCATCCGTCGCGTACCCGAACATGATCCCCTGGTCGCCCGCCCCCTGGTCGCCCGAGAGCGACGTCTCGGCCGTGACACCCTGCGAAATCTCCCGAGCCTGACTGCCCAGGAAAGACATGATCTCCACCGCGTCCGCGCGGAACGGCTGATCCGCGTAGACATAGCCGATCTCCGTGATCGCGGCGCGTACCACCCGGTCGAAATCCACGGTCGCGGACGATGTGATCTCACCCGCCAGGATCACCCGGTTCTCCTTGCAGAGCACCTCACACGCAACCCGACTGACCGGGTCCTGGGCCAGGTGAGCGTCCAGGATCGAATCGGCGATGTAGTCGCAGACCTTGTCGGGATGTCCCTCCGACACCGACTCCGAAGTGAACGTGTAGGGGGCGGTCACCGGTGGGCATACGTTCGTAGCCAGACCACTCATTGGTCGTCTTCTCCTCGGTTTGGCCAGCGCCTCCGCCATGATCGTTTTGCGGCGGAAAACAGAAAGGGTCCCCCGGGCGATTTGCCGCCGCGAGGGACCCCCTGGCGGTTTAGCACATTTTTTACGCGGAGCAATCGCAAGAAATCGCCGCGGCGGCCGACTCCCGTCGGCCACGGATCGAGTATAGCGACTTCGCGACTGGCCTGTCAATGCGCCACCCAAATGCGCGAGTCAGGGACCGGGCCGGCCTGGACATGGTGGGTCCCGGCCGATTGCCTCCGCCCACCCACCGTCGACTCCTTCACTTTGACCCCACGCATTCGCAACACTTGCATACGTCTTTCACTCAATATACCTTATTTTCTGAGTTCGCCGATTCGTTGTCACTAATTTTGCAAGGTAACGACTACAAACGCTCTTGCAAATCATCGTCGCGGTCACGGGCTGTCGGCGGATTGGCGGGCTTCGACGGGCGCCCGGTGCGGGTCCCTGGAATAGCCGGAACGGTCCGGCGGGCGGGCGGGCGAAGAAGCGCCGGCCCGGGTTCATTCTCATTCAATTCGACGAGGAAAGCATGATGAAGAAGAGTATTGCCGTACTGGTTGTGGCCGCGGGGTTTGCCCTCCCGACCGCCGCGGCGACTCAGGTCTCGGTTGATGTCGAGGCCGCGCTGGTTTCCAGCTACGTGTGGCGCGGCTATACGCTGGCGGACGCGTTCGCCATCCAGCCCTCGCTGACCTTCGGCTTCGGCGAGACGGGCATCGCGCTGAACATCTGGGGATCCGCGGCGATCGCCGATCGGGACTTCTACGAGGGTGCGGACGAGTTGGACTTCACGCTTACCTACGATCTATCGGTCGGCGAGAAGGCGAGTGTGTCACTCGGGTACATTCAGTATACCTTCCCGAGTGGTCCGGACGATGCCGGGCACACGGAAGAAACCTTCGCGGCCTTCAGCTTCGATCACACGCTCGCTCCTAGTCTCATGCTCGCGTATGACTTCGGCCTGGCCGATGCCTTCTATGCCTCGCTGGGTGTCGGTCCTGAGTTCGAGATCGGCGACGTGGGTGTGCTCGCGCTCGGCGCCTCCGTGGCGATGAGCGACTACGTGGATGGACTCGGGTTCAATGACGCCCAGGGATCGGCATCGCTCGGCCTGAGCCTGGGCAGCCTCGCGGTCACGCCGTTCGTTGGCGTCAGCTATGCTCCGGATGAGATCAACGCGGACAACACGGCGCTCTGGGGCGGCGTGAGCGTCGGGTTCAGCTGGTAGTGTTCAGGATCAGATCCGTTTGCGGTCTGGCGCGGCGGCAAACGGCTGCCGGCGCCACTGGGTCCAATCGATGACATTTCGGGGAGTCCGGCACCGCGGGCGTGGGTGTCGGACCTTCCTGTCCACGAAGGGCCAGGGGATGGTCAACCGGTGCTCTGCATCGCGGCCGCGAGCCCGTTCACGCTGAGGAAGAGCGGTACGGCGAGGCTTGGTGCGTCCTCTTCACCCATCGATCGATAGCGCCTGAGCAGCTCGACCTGCAACAGGTTGAGAACGTCAGTATACGGGTTGCGCAGCGCGATGGACTTCCGGATTACGGGGCTCTCGTCGAGCAATTCGTCGTATCCGGTGATGGCGAGGATCGCGGTGCGCGCGCGGTCGAACTCGTCTGCGATCCGGGCGTGAAAGGCACGCGAGATCCCGGGATCGTCCGCGAGGCCGGCGTATTCATGAGCGATCTCGAGCCGGGCTCGCGCCATCTCCCTCGCCGCGTTATCGACCACGGCGCGGAAGAAGTCCCACTCCTTGTAGAGCCGCTGTAGCGCTTCTACGCTTTCCGGCCGCTCGCGCATGACCTCTTCGAGCGCGGTGCCCACACCGTACCAGCCGGGCACCATATACCTTACCTGGGTCCACGCGAAAACCCAGGGGATGGCGCGCAGCGTCTCGAAGTTCACATCGGCTCCCGATTTGCGCGACACGGGCCGGGACGCGATCGGCAGACGGCTGATCTGTTCGATCGGCGTGATCCGCGTGTACCAGGGCCAGAGGTCCGGCGCGTCGATCAGCTCGCGGTAGGCACGCATGGATCGCGCGGCGATATCGACCATCAGCGATTCGTCAGCGGCGGCACCCGCGCGCCGCCGCAACTGCCCGATGATGACCGCGTTGACGATCTGTTCAACGTGGCGGTGCGCGATTGCGGCGAGACCGTAGCGGAAGGAAATCACTTCTCCCTGTTCGGTCAATCGGATCCTTCCGTTCCGGGCCTCGGGCGGCATGGCCAGGATTGCGTTTCCCGCCCGCCCGCCGCCTCGGCCGACCGTGCCTCCACGACCGTGGAAGAAGGTGAAGCGCACCCCCGCCTCCTGGCATGCGCGACCGAGCCGCTCCTGGGCCTTGTGGAGAGCCCAGTTCGCCATCCAGTACCCCCCGTCCTTGTTGCTGTCGGAGTACCCCAGCATGATCTCCTGGAAACCGCCGCGAGCCTCGACCTGCCGGCGGTAGATCGGGTCAGCGAACAGCTCCCGCATCCGCTCGTCCGCGGCGTCGAGATCCTCGATGGTCTCAAAGAGCGGCACGAAGTCGAGTGGCGCGCCCGTGGCTTCGCTCCAGAGACCGGCTTCCTTCGCGAGCAACATGGGCTCGAGGAGGTCGCTGGCCGCATGCGTCATACTGACGATGTACGCGCCGATCGACCCGGGCTCGGCGGCGAGCGCCTCAGCGACGACGGTGAGCGTATCGATCACCTCCCGCGTCGGGTCCGAAAGTGCGGCACCCCGCGGCAGGAGCGGGCGCGGATCGGACAGCTGGGAGGCGAGAACCTCGATCTTTCGGGCCTCGGGCAACCCCGCGTAGTCCTGCTCGACTCTCCCCAGGCGCAGCAGCTCCGCCACGGCCTCCTCGTGCACCCGGCTGTGCTCCCTGACGTCCAGCGCGGCCAGGCGAAACCCGAACACGCGGGCGAGCACGCGAACCCGCGACAGGCGACCGTCGTCCGCGGCCTCGGGAAAGCCGCTCGCCCGCATGCTCCGGTCGAGCAGATCCAGGTCGGCGACATAGCGCGCGCTGTCGTACCCCCCAGGTGACGGCGTACCGGAATCCGCCTCGAGCAGCCCCTCGATCCGCTCGATCATGTACGTCAACTTCATCCGAAACGGCTCGTGCCGGTACTGTCGCGCGCGCGATTCCTCGATCTCCAGCTCAGCGGCGTCGACCGTGAGGGAGTCGAACAGCTCGGCCGGTACATCCGCGCGGCGATCCGAAACGCTGAGTTCCCGCCGGAGCTCGACCAGCTCGTCCCTGTGCCTGCGCAACGCGGCGGCGCGGTGCGTACGCAGCGTATCGCGCGTCACCTCCGCCGTCACACCAGGGTTCCCATCCCGGTCCGCGCCGATCCAGGAGCGGTAGCTGAGGAACGGGTCGACGTCGATCGTCTCGCCATAGTGCCGCCGGATCCCGCGCTTCACGTCCCGGTAGATCCGCGGAATCATCTCCCAGATCGTACCCGCGAGGAAGTACACTCCCTGGTCGACTTCATCGGACACGGTGGGACGCTCGGACCGGATTTCGTCCGTCGCGAAGAGAAGGGAAACCTGTGCGTACAGGTCGTCGAGAATGTCGATCGATTCGGCCGGCGTCGGCGATGCGCGGAGGGACGTGAGCAAACTTGAGATCCTGCGCTGCTTGTCGAGAATGCTGCGGCGGCGGGCCTCCGTGGGATGAGCGGTGAGCGTTGGCTCGATCTCGAGGCCACGAAAGAGGTCGAGGACTTCAACGAGCCCGAGTCCCGCCGCCTTCGCCTCCATCAGTGCCGCGTCGATCGACTCCGGCCGCGGTGCGCCTCCTTCCGCGGGCCGGCCGGCACGCTCCCGGTTGATTCGAACGATCTCTTGCTGCTCGGCCAGGTTCGCGAGATGGAAGAAGACCGTGAAGGCACGGAGAAGCCAGTGTATCTCCATCGGCCCGAGCATCGCGACGATCTCCGCGGCACGCCGCCGCGGTTCCGGCCGGCCTTCCGCCGCGGCGCTCTTGCAGAGGAGCCGAAGCTCCTCCACCAGCCCGAAGACCTTCTCACCCGCCTCGTCCCGGACCACCTGGCCGAGCATCTCGCCGAGCAGGTTGATCTGCCGCGATAGCTCGAGTGAGATCCCCGTGCCCTCGGCCTCCACGCGGAGCCCGCGCCATCGGTTCATCAGAAACCGGGGCCCGCGGCAACGCCAGTGCGGTACATCAGCGGCACAAACCGCGCACGGTAGCGCTCCGCATTCTGACCAGGGTGACCGGCTTCCATCATCGGCTCCACGTCTGTCTCGCCTTTCGTTGCTGGCTCCCCGACCGCCGGGGACCCACGGATGCGCCACGCCCCCGAATCCTAGACGCCCCGTCGGGGAGCGGCAACCGCCATGGGATCCGCATATGGAAGAAGCCGGCCCCGCGAAGGGCCGGCCTCTTCTTCCGACGAATACTTCTAGAACCGGGTACCGCGAGTCGGACTAGCGACTCATGCCACGCCGCGCTACACCGCTCCAGGAGATGCTCACGAGCCGCGGATGGGTGCTCCGGTTGGTCCACCGCGCCCGCGAGATCATCGGGCGAGGTCTGGCTTTCTCGGTAGTCTCGTTCCGCGTCGCGGATGTCTTGTTCTCTTTCATCGCAATATTCCTTCAAGATGTGATCGGTTTGGTCCTGAGTACTGCCGTTCTTCCCCTTTCGGGGGTGTCGCTATCGCAACTCCGGAGAGTTCTACGGGACGGGGCCGACTCCGGTTTCAATCCTGGGGTCAACTCAATCATTCGAGTCGATTCGCCGAAAAGTCGGCTCCCCGCGCCGTCCGTGTCTCCACCTTCCTTTACCACCCTGCTCACCCGCTCGTTGGGCAGGACCCTCATTGCCCCGTCGGTCGGCTGGACAGGGTCCGCCAGCGTCGGTAGTTTACCGAATAAACACCGAACATAATACTGGGGAAAGGTGACCGATGGCGCCAGGACACAGACTTCCGGTGGTGCCGGCGATCGCGGGGCGGGGGACGGCCATGAACCCGGTCAGCCGGTTCGTTCCGCTCGAGTTCGAACACTGGCCCGACGATGGAGAGGAGTCGCCGTCGCCGCGAACCGAGTTTCTCCGCGACTCAACGAGAACGGCGATCGCGCGGAACAGCAGCCCCGACGTCGGATTCGACTTCTCGTTGAATCCGTACCGCGGATGCGAGCATGGCTGCATCTACTGCTACGCCCGACCGACTCACGAGTACTTCGGGCTGTCGGCGGGCCTGGACTTCGAAACGAAGATCTTCGTCAAGGAGGACCTGCCGGAGCTTCTGCGTAAGGAGTTGTCTTCGCCCCGGTGGCGGCCGGCGACGATCGCGATCAGCGGGGTGACGGACCCCTACCAGCCGGTCGAGCGGAGGCTACGGATCACGCGGCGGTGCATTCAGGTGCTGGCGGATTTTCGCAATCCCGTGGCGGTGATCAGCAAGAACCATCTGATCGCGCGGGACACCGACCTGCTGGGTGAGATGGCCGACGATTCGGCCGCGGGAGCCACGCTTTCGGTGACCACGCTGGATGCCGGCCTGCAGCGCCTGATGGAGCCGAGAGCGTCGACGCCGCTACTGAGGCTGGGAGCGATCGAGAAGCTCGCCGCGGCGGGAGTACCGGTGGGCGTGATGGTGGCGCCCGTGATCCCCGGGCTGACCGACCACGAGATCCCCGCAATCCTGAAGGCGGCGGCGGACGCGGGCGCGACGCGGGCGGGGTTCCTTCCGTTGCGGCTACCGCATGGTGCCGGGCCCCTGTTCGAGGATTGGCTGGAAACCCACTTCCCCGACCGGAAGACGAAGGTACTCGGACGGATCCGCCAGGTCCGGGGTGGGCGGCTCAATGATCCGCGGTTTGGCTCGCGGATGCGTGGCGAGGGCGAGTACGTCGAGCAGCTCCGTGCACTGTTCAGGGCGACATGCGACCGGCTCGGCCTCAATCGCGAGAACCACAAGCTCACCACCCGGGCGTGGCGCGGACCCGCGCGGCTCGCGTCCGGGGAGTCACCGGCGGGTCAACTGAGCCTCTTCTGATCCAGGGTCCACGGCGGGCTCGCCCTTCCCGTTGCGGAAACCGGTGTCCGCCGGACGGCCGGTACGGTGCGTCCGGTTCTTGCTGCCCGCGGAATGCGCGAACCACAGGCCCTCGGTGGAACGCCTGCGTTTCGGGGGGTATCTGGCGAGCGGTACCCTGTCGGGGATGCCGGACGGATGTGCGGGCCCTGAATCCCGCCAGTCGCCCCCCGGTCCCCGGTCCGAGGTATTCGCGAACCGTCTCAACAGCCTTCAACCGTCCGGTTCTTCATGACGAATTGGCGAAGCATGACCCACGCGCTCACGGCGACGGTGTGCCTGCTCGCTGCTGGTTGCGCAACCCGTCAGGGTCCGCGCGAGCCGACCCTTCCTCCCGAATACGCGATTCTCCCGGATACGCTGGTGTGCGTGATCGATCGGACCACGTCCGAGGGGCTCACTAATATTGCCGCGAAGAATCGCGGCGGTGATGTGGTGTTGTTCGTTGGTGGAACCGTCCGGCCCCTCGAGTCGGTCCATCCGGTCGCATTCATCGCCGGGTATGCGGGTGCGGAGGACTGGTTGCGTCGCGGGGACCCGATCGGCTTTGGCGGTGACCGGTACGCGCGCACCGGCGGCGAGCGGCGCATCGGACTCGAGTTGCTGCGCAGAGCGGGCGAGTACCAGGGGATCCTGCTCTTCTCGGGCCACGAGGACGCGGCCCGGCCCAACGCGATCTACGTACCGACGGCGCCCGGCTGCATCTTCCAGGCGTACGTTCGCGAGGAACTCGTCGGTGGCTGACCGGCCCGATGCGGCGCGCCCGGACCCAAACCCGGGGCGCCGCCGCTCGCGCTACTTGAGCTGGTCCGACGTCGCGATGATCTGGCCGACGAGCCCGTACTCCTTCGCCTCGGTCGCCGAGAGCCAGAAGTTCCGGCGCGTATCGTCCTCGATCTTCGAGAGTGGCTGGCCCGTCCGTTCCGCGAATACGCGGTTCAGCCGCTCGCGCATCTTCAGAATCTCTCGCGCCTCGATGTCGATGTCGGCGGCCGTGCCCCCGACCCCGCCGGCCGGCTGGTGAAGGAGAAACCGCGTGTGCGGGAGGCAGAATCGATCCTTCGTCGGGACCGCCACGAAGATCAGCGCACCGGCGCTCGCGACCCACCCCGTGCCCACGATTCGCACCCGCGGTTTCACGAACTGGATCATGTCGTGGATCGTGTCGCCCGACTCCACGTGGCCGCCCTGGGAATTGATGAATATCGTGATCGTGTCATCGGAAGCGGCTGCCAACGCGAGCAGCTGCGCGGTAACGCTCGACGCGAGCTTCTGATTGACCTCTCCCGAAATCACCAGCGTTCGTGACTTGAACAGTCGCTCCCGGATGGGATCCGTCAGCGGTGTCGTCGGCATCTCCGGGGCCTGAACCTCGCGATCGGGGCGATCGTCGTCGTCTTCGAGCATATTCTCCTCTGGTCCTGTCGGTGATCTCGTAACCGGAGCGGGCCGTCACTCGTCCCCGGGTCGTTGCGCCTTCCCTGCCGGCCGGTTGATGTAGCCGATTCCACCGCCTTTGTCCACAGCGAGCGCGATTGGAAGGGCGGCGACTTGCCAAAGCGCCGACCCAACCCGAAGCTGTTACCCCGTCCGGCGTGACCGCGTAGACCATGCCGCGGGGTTCGGACCGTGTGAACGACCCGGGGAACCGCCAACTTTCAATTCCGGAGCGACAAAGTGGCCGCAGATAAAGTGGTACTGGCATATAGCGGCGGGCTCGACACCGCCTGCATCCTCAAGGTCCTCCAGCAGCGTGGCTACGACGTAATCGCGTACATCGCCAACGTCGGCCAGCAGGAGGACTTCGAAAGTGTGGCCGAGCGCGCGATCCGTACCGGCGCGAGCCAGGTCTACATCGAGGACCTCCGACACGAGTTCGTGACGGACTTCATCTTCCCCGCCGTCGCCGGCAACGCCGTCTACGAGAACCGGTACCTGCTCGGAACCTCTCTCGCCCGCCCCGTGATCGCGAAGCGCCAGGTCGAGATCGCGATCAAGGAGAACGCACGGTTCCTCGCGCACGGCGCCACGGGCAAGGGCAACGACCAGGTCCGATTCGAGCTGGCATACGCCGCCCTCGCGCCCCGCCTGGGCGTCATCGCCCCGTGGAAGGAGCGCGACTTCCTCCAGCGATTCCGGGGCCGCAGCGACCTGCTCGCGTTCGCGAAGGAAAACGACATCCCGGTCGAGGCATCCGTCGAAAAGCCGTATTCCAGCGACGAGAACCTCATGCACAGGTCGTACGAGGCCGGAATGCTCGAGGATCCGTCGCTGACCCCGGACGAGGAGATGTACCGGCTCACGCGGTCGCCCGAGAACGCACCGGACAGCGGGGAAGTGATCGAGATCAGCTTCAAGGATGCGCTCCCCGTGCTCGTCGAGAACCCCGCTGCAGGCGTCAGCCACAGCGATCCGCTCGAACTGTTCACCTACCTCAACGAGGTCGGCGGGAAGCACGGGATCGGGCGCATCGACATGGTGGAGAATCGCTTTGTGGGGATCAAGTCGCGTGGCGTGTACGAGACGCCGGGGGGCACGGTGCTCTACCACGCGCTACGCGACCTCGAAGGTATCGCCATGGACCGCGAGGTCCTGCGCCTCCGCGACTCGCTCTCCCCGCGCTTCGCCGAGTTGATCTACAACGGGTTCTGGTACTCACCGGAGATGGACTTCATCCGGGCGGCGTTTCGCCAGTCGGAGCGCCTGATCGACGGATGCGTGCGCCTCAAGCTGTACAAGGGCGGCGTGACGATCCTCGGCCGGGAATCTCCGAGCTCGCTCTACGACCGCGAGCTGTCGTCGATGGATGTGGAGGGCGGTTACGACCAGGAAGACGCGCGCGGGTTCATCCGGATCAACAGCCTTCGGCTGCGGGCACACAAGCTGATCGTTCGGAAGACCGACGGGGAGGACTCCTCGGTTTCCATCGTGCCATAGGGACAGGCAAGGGTTGGGGCGCTTTTCGGCGGAGGGAGGCGCCCCGCCGCCCGCTCAGAGCAGATCCACGTCGGTCACATGCCAGACTTCGTGGCGCGAGATTCCGGGCTGGGCGCGCGCGGACTCGCGGATCACGTCGAGTTCCGACCGTTCGATCGCGCCTCGCTCCACCAGTAGCTCCGAGAGCCGCTCGACGAGGTTGGCGTAGTAGCCGAGCGCCGAGCGACTATTCGCCTCCTGGATCCGCCCCAGTTCGGCGCGCATGTTCTCGCCGATCTCGTGGTCCACCAACACCAGCCGGTACTTGATCCGGTCCTCGTACTCGGACCATTCAGCGACGCCCAACCGCATCTCCCGCGGCGTGTTCTGGATCCCTCTGCGAACCACCGGGAAGCTCGAGCGTGTGCGGATCAGTCGATTGATTCGGGTGACGTCCGCATGGGTGCCCACGACCTTCGCCCAGATCGTCAGACCTTCCTCGAGAAACTCCTCGCGGTATTCGTAGGGATGCAATTCCATCCCGTCGATCTGGAGCACCTCGAGCGCGAGATCCTCGGCTTCCCGAAGGATCAGCCCATAGGTATGGATACCGCCCGTCTCGCCGTACGAGTTCCAGGAGAGTTGCCATCGGCCCGCCGACTCCCCAACGGCGTCCAGCGATCGGACGACCCCATCTCCCAGACCACGCAGCGCCACCGACAGCCAGCGATGCGTGTCCGGATCGGTCGTGGTGACCCAGCCGTGTAACTCCTGAAGTTCGCGACCGGTGTGCGGCGAACGGTCCGACGCACGTCGGCGGATCGCGGCCGGGAAGGTCCGGCCATCTCCGAGCTGGAGTTCGATCGTTTCATTTGCGGGCATGACCGCACCCTCTCCCATGGCGGATCCGACCAGTCGGCTCATGTACATGCGAAAAAGCTAACCTCGAAAGCGCGCGGTAGCCAATCGGGCGTCAATTGGTCGCGCGGTGCGGACGGCACGGGGAAGCGCGGATCACACCGCAGCCGCCCCGCGGTCAACGGCAGAACGCGGGGGGCAGCCGATCAGTGACGGGAGGTGATTCCTAACGAGCGACGTGTACCACGAGATCCGGGATCGACTCGCTCAGGCTATCGAGGTATTCAGGCGTGCAGTAAAGGCGGATCCCGCCCCGCTCCCCGTCCCGGTTTCGCGCTCGCTCGAAACAGACGAGTCGCACCATGGCGCACAAGCGCTCCAGCGAGCCCGCCGCGCGGAGAACATCGACCGCCGGCTGGTCGTATCCCCGGCCCGGCGTGAACCACCCGAGATCCGCCGCCACCTGCTGCGCCGAAATTGCGTCGTTCACGGTCGCTGAAAAAAATGTATTGCCGAGCCGAATCAACAGACCTTCCCGCTCGCGAATGAACCGGAGAGTCAGCTCATCGTCCTGCGTCTGGTGCGGTGACCTGGCCGTCTCGATCGCGCGTGTGTGCTCCAGTTCCGACCACTCGAACCCGCCCAGATCGGCGGGGTCATCGCGCCGCCACCGTTCCATCGCTACCCGCCGGGCACCCTCCACGTCCCGCGCCCGCACCGTGTACACTGTGCGTTGTCGGCTTACGAGCTCGACCTGGAATTCCTTTGTCTTCATAGTCGTGACCCCGTTTCGGGCGTTTCTCTACCCCCGCTCTGCACCGCAATGCAAGGTGCGTGCACACTTCGGCACGGCCCGGGAACGAATGTTCTTGAAAACAGGGGGCGTGGAACGGGCGGGAGGCGCGGTCAGTGCAGCGAGGAACGGGCCCAGTCGAGGATCCGGAGAAATACGGGGAGGGCCAGCAGGAACCAGGCGGCGCGGAAGCCGAGGTTGCGGTACGCCGACCGCGGGCTGAACCGGTCGGATGTGAAGGCCTCCCCGATCCGTCTCGGATCCGGCAGCAGTCGCCACGCAAAATCTTTCCTGGAAGCGACTTCCGGGAACTTCAGTGCCAGATACTCCTCCTCGGAGAGCATCGTCGGGTAGTAGACGAACGCGACGAGGATGGCGAAGAGGGTGACACCCACGGCCGGGGCAGTGGCGGTCAGGAAGTACGCGAGAAGGAACGCGAGGCTGCCCAGGTACAGGGGATGGCGGACGACGCGGTAGATGCCGGTATCGGTAATCTCCTGATTCTTGCGCAGATTGCCGGAACCCCAGAGGCGCACGACGAGACCGCCCAGCATGAGTAGCCACGGCACAAAGAAGCGCCAGGATCGGTCGGAACCGAGGAGATCATGGACCGGCACGTCCGCGGCGAGCGTGTATGCCGGCGCCGCCAGCACGATGACGGCGGTCAGAAGAGGTCGACGCCGGTGGATCGCATGGATCAACCGCCATACGCCACCACGCCCGGCGCGGATCCGCTCGATCTCGGCTGGGGTCCGAATCGCGGATCCGGCGGTCGCACTTCCTGTTGACATCAGTCGAGCAATCGCAGCGGCATTACGAGACAGAGGAAATCAGGAGCGTCCTCGTTCCCCAGCGGTTCCATCGTTGCCGCGCGTTCCGGCGCCCGGAATGACAACTTGACCTCGTCAGTCGGCATATACCGAAGCAGCTCCAGCAGATAGTTCGCATTGAAGCCGATCTCGATCGGGTCACCCTGGTACTCCACGGGAAGCTCTTCCGATCCCTCGCCGAGGTCCGGAGTCTGTACGGAGAACTTCATCATGGGCCCGCCCACCGAGAGCCGAATCCGGTGCGTCTGATCCGACGCTACGATGGCCATCCGCCGGATCGCTCCCGTCAGGCCGGCGCGGTCGGCGATCAGGACCTTGTCGTTGTCCTTCGGGATGACCTGGTCGTAGTTCGGGTACGGACCCTCGATCAACCGCGTGAAGACCTGCACGCTGCCGCCGCGGAAGCCCAGATGGTTGTCGGACCGCGCGACCTCGACTTCCTCGTCGGGCCGGAAGAGTTTCTGGACCTGGACGAGAGCCCGGGGATGGACGATGAGCTGACCCTCGGTACCGGTGCCACTCCGAGGAATCGTCATCCGCGCGAGACGATGTCCGTTGGTCGCGACCATCCGCATCTCCGTCGCGCTCAACTCCCACAACACGCCGTTGAGGATCGGACGGGTCTCTTCCGTGGATACGGCGAACGAGACATGTGAGATCAACTCGTTCAACTCCTTGCCCGACACGCGCCAGCTGTCCTCGAACGGGACCGTGGGGAACGCCGGGAACTCCTCTTTCGAGAGCCCATTCAGCCGAAACCGCGACCGGCCACCGCTGATGGTGATCGCGTCACCCTGCGCGGCCAGCGATACGGGCGCCGGGGGCAGTTCACGGGCAATCTCCTGAAGCTTCCGGGCCGGCGCGGTGATCGAGCCGCCGGCCTCCACGTCCGCCGGAACCCGGATCGACACGGACGTGTCCAGGTCCGTTCCACTGAATCGTAGACCGTCCGACTCGGTCTCCAGCAGAATGTTCGACAGCACTGGCAGCGTGGTGCGCGTCGGAATGCTTCCGGCTACCGCCGCGAGCCCCTCCTGGAGCTTCTCCCTCGTGATGCTGACTTTCATGTGGACCGATCGGGTGACGAGTTTTCCAACCGAGATGCTTTCATGAATACGTTACTTAATTGATTCGTACTCGTAGTAGAGCCGATGGAAATGTTCCTCATTCCATCTCTTGTCATGCTAAGCGCCTGAGTCACAATCGATTGGCGGTCCGGACACCGTGTGGATAGCCCGTGGATAAGAGGTCCGGTTCTCCACCGCTATCCCCAATCCGGATGGCTTTCCGATCTTTCCACGTGTCTCCACAGCCAATCCACAGCCGATCTCCACACGCCCACTCATCGGCCCAGATCGCGGCG
>CAZUVK010000085.1:0-13279 GCA_964623785.1 uncultured Gemmatimonas sp.
GCCGCGCTTTCGCCGGCGGATATCGCGTCACCGATCCGCTCAGTTCTGCGAAGGCAGGCGAACGTCGAAGTGCTGATGGGGAACGCCGTGGACATCCTGCCGTCCGCGCGCGAGGTGGTACTCGCCGATGGGGCCAGGACCCGCTACGACTTCCTGATCCTCGCGACGGGCGCGCGCGACCAGTACTTCGGCCATCCGGATTGGGCACGCTTCGCGCCCGGACTGAAGACGATCGACGACGCGACGGAGATCCGACGGCGGTTCCTGCTCGCTTTCGAAGCGGCGGAGCGCGAGTACGACGCCGAAGCTCGCCGCGTGCTCCTGACGACGGTCGTGATCGGTGCCGGCCCAACGGGAGTGGAGATGGCGGGCGCGATGGCGGAGATGGCCCGCCACAGCTTCGTCCGCGACTTCCGCCGTATCGACCCGACGACGGCGCGGATCATCCTCCTCGAGGGGTCCGACCGGGTGCTGCCCGCATACGACCCTGAACTCTCCCGGCGCGCCGAGAGGTCGCTCCGCAAGCTGGGCGTCGAGGTGCGTACCGGCAGTATCGTCACGAGGATCGAGGGGGACGCCGTCTACATAGGCGACGAGCGGATCGAGACGCGGAACGTGGTGTGGGCCGCGGGCATCGAGGCGTCGCCACTGGGGGCGCTCGTCGGCGGGCCCCGCGATCGGATGGGCCGGGTGATCGTCCTCCCGGACCTCTCAGTCGAGGGTCATCCCGAGATCTTCGTTGTCGGCGACCTCGCGCACGGCACGACGGCTGAGGGGGAGGTGCTCCCAGGGATCGCGCCCGTCGCGATCCAGCAGGGGACCGCCGCGGGTCGAAACATCGGACGGATCGTCAAGGGCCAGCCGACGCTTCCGTTCCGCTACCGCGATCGCGGTACGATGGCCACCATTGGCCGCGGGGCGGCGGTCGCGACCATCTTCGGACTCAGGCTTTCCGGAGTCATCGCGTGGCTCGCATGGCTCTTCGTCCACATCTTCTTCCTGATCGGCTTCCGCAACCGGGTCGTGGTACTGCTGGAATGGGCGTGGTCGTACCTCACTTGGCAGCGCGGGGCGCGTTTGATCACGGGCCCGCTGGACCCGTGGCTGGCGATGTGGGAATCCTGGCGCGAAGGCACGGGATCGGCGGGGACCGGGGCGCCCGCCGGCATGACCGCCGAGGCGACGGCGCTGGAACTGGAGCTGGCGCGCCGCGAACGGCCCGACGGCGAGCGAGTCGCGGATTCCCGGTGAGCCATACCCGGGCGCTCAGCTGGGAGCGGGATTTCTGGAGGTGGCTCGACGCTCGTGGCATGACCCGGGAATGGGTCGCGCTATCTCATGGCGAGACGAGTGAGAGTAGCATCGCCTACCGGTTCTCGCCCGCCGAGGGCACCAGGCGACGGGTGGTGGCGGTCCACGGCGCCGGAAACGACGCGTTGTTCGGCTGGATCGGTCTCTTCAAGCGGATGCTGGGTAGCGGGGCCGAGATCCTCACGTTCGATCTCCCGGGACACGGTCGGTTCGATAGCGGCGAGTTCTCCCCTCGCGCGGCGCGGGCCGTGCTGCGCGCCGCTGTCGCGGAAAGCAGCCGGGACCGACCTGACCTCCCGACCCATGCGATCGGCGTGAGCATCGGCGGTTCCGTGCTGATCAGCGGGTTGCCGGAACTGAGCGGGGCGCTCGCGTCCGCGGCCGCCATCGTCGCGCCGCTGCGGATCGATCTGTCGCTCACCTCCTTCATGGGCGAGTTGCGGCCGCGGAACTTCGCGGCCGTCGTTCGGGAGCGCGAGCACTACGGCTGGCTGGGCCTGGTCCCGTCGTTCGGGTCGTTCAAGCGCGACATCTATCCGCTCCGGCTGGCACGCAAGTCGCCGCCGGGCATGTTCGGGTACGTTTCCATCCTCAACGAGTATCTGGCCGAGATGGACCTCGAGCGAGCCGCCAGCGAGATCCGGACGCCGACATTGCTCATCTACGGTGACCGCGACCGGATCGTCCCCGCGGATCAGGGGCGCACCCTCGCCAACCGGATTCCGGGATCCGCGCTCGAAGTGATCCCCGGCTCCCATCTCTCAACCCCGTTGGAGCCCGCCGCCGCGAGTCCGCTGGTGCGGTGGCTGGAGGACCACGAATGACGCCGGACCTCGCCCCACGACCGACGAAGATCGACATCCACGTGCATCTGGCCGGTGTGGGGACGCAGGACTCGGGGTGCTGGACTTCACCCGACTTCCTGCGCCGACCGAGCTTCCTCGGACTCCGGCTAATCCATCGGATCGGCCGACAGCAGATGGCGACCTCCGTCGACCAGGACTGGGCGGCGATGATCTCCCGCCAGGTGGCGGAGAGTGAACTCGATATGGCGGTCGCACTCGGGTTCGATGGCGTCTACGACGAAAGGGGTCGGCTGGACCATGACCGCTCGCAGCTCCTGATTCCCGTTCCCTGGGTCCTGGAGGTGTGCGAGCGCTACGGAAACCTGCTACCTGGCCCGTCGATCAACCCTTACAGACGCGACGCTCTGGAACAGCTTGAGATCGCGATCGCGGGGGGGGCGGTCCTGATCAAGTGGCTGCCGATCGTCCAGGGGTTCGACCCGGGATCGCCCCGGGCGCTTCCATTCCTGCGACGCCTGGCCGACACCGGGATACCGTTGCTCGTGCATGCGGGCTCCGGCGAGGTCACTTTCCGAACGGTCGACGCCACACTCGGCGACCTCCCCCGGCTCGTACCGGCGCTGGACGCGGGCGTCAACGTCATCTGCGCGCACGCGGCGGCTCCGATCCATCACCGGAACGAGCCATGCCAGCAGGAGCTCCTGCGGACGCTCATGCGCCGGTTTCCGAACCTCTGGGTCGACAACTCGGGACTCTCGAACTTCTCCCGGTTTCTACACCTGCCCCGCTTCGCGACCGACCCGGATCTTGCGGATCGCATCCTCCATGGAAGTGATTTTCCGATCCCGCCAGTCTCGCAGCTATTCGCGGGGCACGTCGGCGTCCGGCAGGCGCTCCGGATCGCCGGGATCCGAAACCCGTTCCAGCGCGAGATCGAGATCAAGCGGGCGCTCGGGTATGCGGATGAGGCGCTTTCGCGTGCGGCCGCGCTCCTCCCCAATATTGACCGGTGGCGAGGACCTCACTGAGCGCGCGGACTTCAGCGCGAGTCGCGGCGTGTCGATCACTTCTGGTGGCACGATCTGAGCAGTAAGTTACTTTGACCTGTAAAGTACTTGACTACTCGGCCAATTCGGTAGAGAATCCATCCATGGCAACCGTTCATCCGATCAAGAATCGTCGGGACAACCTCGCGCTGCACGATCGCGCGATGGACAATCTTCGCTTCATCCGCGAGACGATGGAGCGGGCGGGCAGTTTCACGGCCGTCTCGGGTTGGGGCCAGGTGGGAATCGGGATAACGGCCCTGATCGCCGCGTTTGTCGCCTCGACGCGCAACAGCGTGGACGGATGGATTCTGGTATGGAGCGTGGAGGCGATGCTGGCGCTGGCGATCGGCGGGTTGACGGTGGCGAAGAAGACGCGAGCCGCCGGGTTGCCGCTGCTGTCTGGGCCGGGACGGAAGCTGGCGCTGAGCCTGGCGCCTCCGTTGATGACGGGCGTGATGCTCACTCCCGTGCTCGTGGAGGCCGGCCTGGTCGGGCCACTGCCCGGGATGTGGCTGTTGCTCTACGGAACGGGGGTGGTGGCGGCCGGATCGTTTTCAGTGCGGATCGTTCCCATCATGGGGATGGCGTTCATGGCGCTGGGCACTTTCACGCTGCTGGCGCCGGTCGAATGGGGCAACGCATTGATGGGGATTGGGTTCGGCTTCATGCACATCGCCTTCGGAACCCTCATCGCATGGAGGTATGGTGGCTAAGCCTCATGCCGCCGCCGGGCGTCCGGATCCGGGCGAGTCACCGAGCCGCCGCCTGCGTGGCGAGCCGGGCGGCACGACCGACGGCTCACCGGCGGATCTCGATCGGCTCATCCACGAGCGGATGCGCCTGGGCATCGTGAGCGCGCTTGCGGTCAACGAGCGGCTCACATTCAACGAGTTGAAGTCGATGCTTGGCGCCACCGATGGGAACCTCAGCGTGCACGCGAGGAAGCTGGAGGACGCCGGGTATGTCGAGTGCTCGAAAGGGTTTGATGGACGCACGCCCAGGACGGAGTACGCGCTCACGCCACTCGGCAGGCGAGCGCTGACGCGGTACCTGGATCACATGGAAGCTCTCATCGACGCGGTTCGCGAATCCTGACCAACGCATCTTACCGATTGTCGTGTTTGTATGATTCAGAGTGACTACATGGCTCCACAGGGGCTGCACGTTGGGATGATCATGGACGGCAATGGTCGGTGGGCGGTGGCTCGCGGGCAGCCACGGCTCGCCGGTCACCGCGAGGGCGCCAGGGTGGTGAAGCAGGTCGTCGAGGCGTCTCCCGACCTGGGTATCGGAATCCTCACCCTCTACGCCTTTTCGGCGGACAACTGGAAGCGGCCGCAACGCGAGGTCAGCGGCCTGATGCGCCTCTTCCGGAGCTACCTCGCATCGGAAACTGCACGCTGCGTCCAGAACGGCGTGCGGGTCTGCATCATCGGCCGGCGGGATCGGCTTTCCGACACGCTTCTGCACGCGATCGAAGCCGCCGAGTCCGCCACGCGGCGGTGTCGCAAGCTGCTGCTCCGCATCGCGATCGACTACTCGGCGCGAGACTCGATCCTCGCCGCGGCCGCGGTCGCCGATGACTCCGCCGCTTCGCGTGAAGACTTCGGAGCGCTCATCGCCCGGGTCACGCACTCGCCCCCGGTTCCCGAGGTCGATCTGCTCATCCGGACCGGCGGGGAACAGCGCCTGAGCGACTTCCTCCTCTGGGAATGTGCGTACGCCGAGCTGATGTTCCCGGAGTTCATGTGGCCGGAGCTGGACGTGCCAAAGCTCGCCCACGCCATCCAGGAGTTCCGAACACGGGAAAGACGGTTCGGCGCCTTGCCGCGGGCCGCGGCGGGGTAATCCAACGGCCACGACCTCGGCGGCAAGCCATGCCTCTCGCGGTCGGGCCTGAAATCAGGCGCCCGGCCCCAGCCACGCGGGAATCGTGACGCGCGTGTCGCCCGGCGGGATCCGCTCCGGGTCGAATCCCGCCACGAGATCCGCCGGGTTCGCCTCCCGCTCCCGTTCCGCCAACCCGCACGTCGAGGCGAGCCAGCCGACCACCCTCTCAGGGCTCACGCCTCGCTCCCGCAACGCCCCAAGCGTCAGCGACCCTTCCCGCTTCGCCAGCCGCCCACCAGCCTCATCCAGCAGCAGCGGCACGTGCATCCACCCCGGTGGATCCAGCTCCAGTGCGCGATACAGGAGCAACTGACGCGCCGTCGAGGCCAGGAGATCCGAGCCTCGAACCACGTCCGTGATCCGCATCGCCGCGTCGTCGACCACAACCGCGAGCTGATACGCCGCGACCCCATCCTTGCGACTCACAACAAAGTCTCCGGTGCTCGTCGCGGGGTCGAATACCGCGCGACCCTGAAGCTGGTCGTCTACCGTGACCTGGCCGGGCGGGACCCGGAGGCGAAGGGCGCACGGTTTGCCGGACGGATCGATCGGCCGGTCTCGGCAGGTTCCCGGGTACGCGGGCCCCTCCTCGTCGCCCGCGTGCGGCGCGCTGACGGCGGCGGCGATCTCCTTGCGGCTGCACCGGCAGGGGTAGACGTGACCGAGAGCCCGGAGCGCAGCGAGGGCGTCGTCGTAGAGCGGGGTCCGGAGGGACTGGAGGTAGGGACCGAAACGACCGCCGACATCGGGCCCCTCGTCCCAGTCGAGGCCGAGCCAGCGGAGGTCAGCGGGTTGCGAGGCTCGGAACCCGGGCCGGACCCTGCCGGCGTCGAGATCTTCGACGCGATAGATGAAGGTGCCTCCCTGGGCGCGGGCATGGAGCCAGGCGAGGAGCGCCGTGCGGGCGTTGCCGAGGTGCAGGTGTCCGGTCGGGCTCGGGGCGAAGCGGCCGCGAACGCTCACGGAATCAGAGGTCGTCGAGCAGCTTGTCGACCCGTGCCTGGCCGGCGGGGCGGGTGGATCCCGCGAGCGCCGACTCGAGCAGGTCCGCGAGCTCCTCGCCGAAGTCGTCCGGGAACTGGCGTTTCAGGCGGATGAGGGGCGCGAAGGCCAGGATCGCGGTGGCGGGGTTCGCGGGATCGACCGACTCGGGATCGGCGTCACCGCGCCACGCCTCGCTCGACCCCGCGCTGGCGCGCCACGGTTCGTCGGCCTCCTCCTCGTCGTCACCCCCGAGGTTGCCGCCCATCAGGTTCTGGCGGTCGATGGGGACCGCGAGCCCGACCATCGCGCGGATCTCCTCGTTTTCGTCCTCCGGCTCTTCCGCGAGCACTCCGAGCGTGACGGGCTCGTCGAGCATCTCGTGGAGTGTCCCGAGCGTGTCCGTCGGGAGGAGCGCGCGGAAGCTGGGGTTCTCGTTCGAGTCGACGAAGAACGCCATGGGGACGAGATCGGAGCCTTCGGGGACGAGTCCTTCCCCGTCGACCTGCTCCATCCGGAGGCGGACCTGCTCATCCCTCAGATACACGTGCATTCGAGATTCCTTTTCAGCGTTCCGCGTCGTGGGACGACACGGCGCGGCGTATGCCGGATTCCGTTTGGCGTTGACGTGGCTCCTCCGCCGAGGCTGGCGCGCCCGTGCCGACCCGGTATTATTCCCGCACGAAGAAGGCCCTTATCGCAGAGAAAAAATGCTGCCAGTCATAGATATGCGCCGGTCGCCCGCCGCGCATGCGCTCGAGCGCGGGCTGCGGGAGAAAGTAACCGGGGAAGTCCGATTCGACGACAAGTCCCGACTGCTTTACAGCACTGACGCGTCGCTGTACCAGATCCTCCCGCACGGCGTCGTCCTCCCGCGCGACGAGTCGGACGTGGAGACGGTGCTGAAGCTCGCGGCCGAGGCGGGCGTGCCCGTCCTCCCGCGCGGCGGCGGCACCGCGCTCGCGGGCCAGACAGTCGCCGCGGCGATCATCATCGATTTCACGAAATACATGAACCGGGTCCTTTCGTTGGACCCGGACACGCGCCGCGCCCGCGTTCAACCGGGCCTGCGTCTCGACCGCCTCAACCGGGCGGCCGCGCCCCACGGTCTTCAGTTCGGACCCGACCCCGCGACGTTCAGACAATGCGCGCTCGGGGGCATGATCGGCAACAATTCATGCGGCGCGCGCTCACTCGTATACGGCAAGACGGGCGACCACGTCCACTCGCTGCGCTGTTTCCTCCCCGACTCGACGTGCCTGGACCTGAAGCCTGTCGACCGATCCGCCGTCCACGCGCTGCCCGGCCGCGAGGGCGAGCTCGCGCGCGAAGTGTTGCGGATCCTCGAACCCGAGCGCGAGCGGATACTCTCGCGGTACCCCCGGGTTCCCCGTCGTGTCTCCGGCTACAACTTCGACTCGATGCTGGAGGACGAGCAACTCAATCTCGCGAAGCTGATCGTCGGCAGCGAGGGGACGCTGGCGACGATTGTCGAGGCCGAGATCGGGCTCGTGCCGGTCCCGGCCAACCGGAGCCTCGTCCTGCTGTCGTTCCGGGAGCGGTGGACCTCGATGGACGCGATCCCCGCGATCCTCCCCGAACGCGGGCTCTCCGCGTTGGAGATCGTGGATTCGCGGGTGCTGCGGGGCGCGCGCGAGCTCTTCGAGTTCAGGGCCGCCGCGTCGCTGGTCGAGCCGGACGCGCTGGGGGTTCTCTTCTGCGAGTTCTCGGGCGATACGCCGGATGAGGTGGCGGAGCTCGCGCACGACTTCGCCCGGCGCGCGCCCGGTCTCCCCGGCAACCCCGTCCCCGGCGTGTTCCTCGCCCCCGGCGATCAGACCGCCGCGTGGTCGCTCCGGCAGGTGGCCACCGGGCTGCTCTACCGGACGACGCCCTCGCGCGACATCAAGCCGCAGGAGTTCGTCGAGGATACGGGCGTCGCTCCGGAGAAGCTCGGCGCCTACACCCGCCGTTTCGAGGAGATCGTCCACAAGCACGGGACGACGTTGGGGTTCTTCGGTCACGCGGGGCAGGGCTGCCTGCACATCCGCGTCGACCTGAACCTGAAACGCGGCGACGATGTGCAGCGGATGCGCGGGATCGCCCGGGACGTCGCGGAGCTGGTGGTCGAGTTCGGCGGGTCGCTCTCCGGCGAGCACGGAGATGGCCTCGCGCGCAGCGAGTTCCTGCCGCTCATGTTCGGCCCGGAGATCATGCAGCTGCACCGCGAGGTCAAGTCGCTCTTCGATCCTGACAACCGCGCGAACCCGGGCAAGCTCGTCGAGACCCCGTCGATGGCGGACAGCCTCCGGTTCGGCGAGGAGTACCGGGCCCATCCCCCGACCGAGACGTTCTTCGACTACTCGGCCGACGGCGGCTGGGACAAGGCCGTCGAGAAGTGCAACGGGATGGCGGTCTGCCGGAAGCTCGACGTCGGCACGATGTGTCCGTCGTTCATGGTGACGCTCGAGGAGGAGCATACGACGCGCGGTCGCGCCAACAGCCTGCGTGAGGCGATGCGCGGCAACCTTCCGGGGATGAAGAGCGAGGAAGTGCTGCAGGCGCTCGACCTCTGCCTGGAGTGCAAGGCGTGCAAGACCGAGTGCCCGGTCGGCGTCGACATGGCGCGGTACAAGTCGGAGTTCCTGGCGCAGCACTACAAGGCGACCGGGCGGACCCCGGCGTCGGCGATGTTCTTCGGGCGGATCCACGAGTTCGCGCGGCTGGGATCGATCGCACCGGCGCTCGCGAACTTCGGCAGCCGCCTGGCGTCGCCGATCCTGAAGCGCCTCGCGCACGTCGACCCGCGCCGGTCGCTGCCCGAAGTGGCGTCGACGACCTTCCGGCGTAGCTGGAAGGGCGGGCGCGGCGGTGCGACGTCGACCCGCGGGAAGGTGATCCTCCTGGACGATACCTTTCACAACTACTTCGAGCCCGCGCCGCTCTCCGCCGCGGCCACCGTCCTCGGCCGGGCCGGCTACGAGGTCGAGATTCCGGCTCGGCAGGTATGTTGCGGACGGCCGCTCATCTCCAAAGGCCTGCTCTCCGAGGCGAAGAGCTACCTGGGAACGCTCGTCGACGTGCTCGCACCGGCGGCGGCCGCCGGCGTACCGATCGTCGGGATCGAGCCGAGCTGCATCCTCACCTTCCGCGACGAACTGCCCGACCTGGTGAACGACCCGCGCACGAAGGCGATCGCCGAGAACAGCTTCACGCTCGAGGAGTTCCTCACCGGGCCGGCGGACTATCAGCCGGGCCGCCTGGAACGGCGCGCCGTCGTTCATGGTCACTGCCACCAGAAGGCACTCGTCGGCATGGACCCGACCCGGCGTCTGCTCGAACGGGTGGAGGGGCTCGACTTCCAGATCCTCGACTCGGGGTGCTGCGGGATGGCGGGATCGTTCGGCTACCAGGAAGGACACTATGAGGTGTCCCGCGCCGCTGGCGAGCGCGTCCTCTTTCCGGCCGTCCGCTCGGCACCTGACGACCTCGTCGTGGCACCCGGTTTCTCGTGTCGGTCGCAGATCAAGGACTTCTGTGATGGCCGAAGGGCGATCCATACAGCCGAACTGCTCGCGCTCGCGGAGTGATCACCCGGGGCGGCCAGCTATCCGGGCCGCCGTAGCCGGGATGAGCACCGCCACCCGTCTGACCAGGTACAGTGGAACGAGGGAACGATGAAGAATCGAACGCCGGCCCGGCTGCTTCTCCCGCTCGCGCTGAGCCTGCTCGCTGGCTGCGCCCCGCTCATGTCGCTGCGCGGGGGCCCGCCCGTGACCGCGCTGGCCGGCGACCTGGACCGGGTCATCGAGAGCCGCGGCCCCGGCGCCGGCCACTGGGGCGTTATCGTTCGATCACTCGATAGCGGGGAGACGGTCTACGCGCGGAACTCCGATCTCTCGTTCACGCCCGCGTCGAACGCCAAGCTCGTGACCGGCGCGACCATCCTCGAGACGCTGGGTCCCGAGTACACGTACTCGACGACGATCGCCACGAGTGGCCAGATCCGGGACGGTGTGCTGGACGGGTCTCTCGTCGTCACGGGCACGGGCGATCCCACGATCAGCGAGCGGTTCCTCGGCGACTCGCGCGCCGTCTTCCGCGCGTGGGCGGACAGTCTGCGCGCCTACGGCGTCACCCGCATCGCGGGCGGGATCGTCGCCGTCGACACCGCGTTCGCCGGCCCGACCCTCGGCGAAGGATGGATGTGGGACGATCTCCTGACCGCGGACTCCGCCCCGTTCGGCGCCCTGCAGTTCAATGAGGGAACGGTCGGGGTCAATCTGTACCCGAGCGGGACCATCCTGCAGCCGGCCCTCGTCGTTCTGTCGCCACCGACGCAGGCGGTCCGGGTGATCAACGCGACGCGCACGATGTCGGCAGGCAGCATCCCGGCGATACGGGTGGTCCGCGACGAGAACGGCGACGGCGTCGTGATCACCGGGGAGGTCCCGGAGGACGTGAACGAAATGCGGCGCACGGTGGCCGTCTCGAACCCGACCCTCTACTTCGTCACGGTGTTGCGAGAGACCCTGCGGGAGGCGGGAATCGTGGTGGAGGGGGCGGCCACGCTCGAATCCGAGCTGCTGCCGTTCGACCCGACAGTCCGGGAGGCGATGACGCTCTTCACCCACCGGTCGCCCTCGCTGCGCGAGATCCTGCCGGGGATGCTGAAGCCAAGCCAGAACCAGATCGCCGAGGCGATGCTGCTTACCGTCGGTCGGGAGCTTCGCGGGGTCTCGACCGCCGTATCGGGAGCGGCCGTGGCAGATAGCCTGCTGCGCGCCAGGGAGATCGACCCGTCGGGGCTCCGGCTCGCGGACGGGTCGGGGCTCTCCCGGTACAGCCTCGTCTCGCCTTCGCTCCTCGTGGATCTGCTGACGACAATGGACGGCAGCCGGTATCGGGATGTCTGGCACGCCTCGCTGCCGGTCGCGGGGCGGGATGGCACGCTCGCGGGGCGGATGACGGAAGGACCGCTCACCGGACAGGTGGTTGCGAAGACTGGAACGCTCCGGGGCACGCGGTCGCTATCGGGCTACCTGACGTCGCGCTCGGGCGAGCGCTACGCGTTCTCGATCCTCGTCAACAACCACTTTCTGCCCGGTGCCGAGATCGACGCCCTCGTGGAAGGCGTGCTGGAGCGGATCGCGCAGATCCCGTAGGCGGAAGCGCCGCCCGGCGCCACCAACCGCGCCAGTCTTCGGGTGGCGGCCCGGGACCCCGCTCCAACCGCTATGCGGGCACGCCTGACGTAGCCCCCCGCGACTCAGTCTCCCGGCGGCGGCTCACGACGCGGACTCGGCTGGGACTGGAACCTTTCAAACCGCATCGACGGGTTCCCGGCGAGAAGTTCGAGTTCATCGGCCTCGATATCCGCGATCCGTTGCAGCTTCCCGTTGAGCCTTCCGAGCAGGATACGCGACGCCCGCATGTCGTGGTTGCTCTCGATGAGCATCAGCGCGAGGTCGCCAGCGCCCCAGAGGAAGGCGGCGAACACGATCAGCCGCGTTGCTTCCACGAGCAGCGTTGGAATCGCTTCGGTCCCGATCTGCACGATCCCGATCACCACCTCGCCGATGAGGAGGAGGATCAGGAAGATACTCAGGATCTTGAACAGTCTCGCGATGTAGCGCAGGCCTTCGTGCGGCTGGAGGTCCTCGTCGCGGACGGTGGCGAAGGCTGGCGGCGCGTCGCGTCGCTCACCCTCGCGTCGGCTCGCGGTCCGGTTGACCGCCATCCCGCCCCGGGCCCCGTTTCCGCCGCCGTCGTTCCTTGAGTCGGCCATCTCACACCCCTCTTCTGCAATTCGTTACCACCGGGCCCTGCTGCCACGCGTGTCGATGTGAACCATCCCGCAATGCGATCCGGGCATCGGCCGGTAGATGCCGATCCCGCCGACGAGGTTGGGGTGCCGCCGCTCCACCCGTTCAGCGGCCTCAACGACAACCCGGGCATCCCCGATGTCGACCCTGCCGTCGCCGTTCAGGTCGTCCATGCAGTTGTCACCATCGTTGTCGATCGCGATGTCCGAGGCGTCCCCGTACATGTGGCGTGACATCGCGCCGCGGCCCCGCGGGTTGCCGCCCTCCGCGTTGTACCACGGCGTCCGGAACCCGCTCACGACGAAGACGTTCTCAACGGGGTGCCCCATCCGCTCCAGCTCCTGGATCGTCAGCTCCAGCTTGTCGAGCAACGTCGGAGAGATCACGACGTACTTCGGCCAGACGCCCTCCTGACCCTTCGTGAGGAAGTCCTTCAGCTGGAAGTGCCGGGAGACCTGGGTGTTCATGTTCTCGGGAGTCACTTCGATGAAGCCGCTGGGAGCCGCGTACGCCCCGGTGCGTCCCGCCGGCCACTCACCGATCCGATACTCACCGATCCGCCCGCCGCGCAGCGCGGTCGACGGGATGAGTGTAGCCACGCTCACATCGGGCACCGCCCGGACCGCGCCATGGGCCTGGACCATGAGGTTCCAGATCCCCGGCTGATCGGGAGCGGCCCCATCGCCGACGACGACCGGGTCCGCTGCCGCCTCCGAGGGTGTTGTGAACGCAACCTCGGCCCCGACGGGAATCGAGTCGGGCAGCGCCAGAGTGTCCCCCGGCTCCTTGATCAGCAGCTGGATCGCGCCACTCGCCCCGCGCACCTCCTCCCAGTCGATGAATTGCTCCATGATGGCGTTCAGCGTGTAGCTGGCGTCAGGCGGGGTGGTCGACGCGAGCGGCGAGCCGGTCGCGCCGATCTGGCGGACGATCAGCGGAGATTCGCCCCGCTCGATCGCCATCGCCACACTGTAGATCCAGCCGATCGCGAAGAGTACCAGAAGGAGGAGGAGTGAAGCGTCGAGTACGCGACGCTGGCGCACGGTCAGCCCCGTGCGCTCCCAGACGTTCCGTGGTTCCCGCCTTACCGGGTAGAGACTCTCGTCGTATCGTATCGCCATGACGATACGGTACTTTCAATGTCCGTGCCCGTCAGTGTCTAGTCCAGGTCCCGCAAGCTCATCGGTGGGGAGAGGATCTCGGACACGACGATCATGTCGCGCAGGTCCTGTGGGTGGCCACTTCTCAGAATCGCCAGGTGGGGATGTTGCGCGGGGGCGCGGTGGGGACGGGGCGGCGGCGCAACCGTGAGCCGCGGCGCGATCGCGATTGCCCTGACCTTCGCTGGAGCCGGGGTCGGGGTTGGGAGTGACACCACGACGCGCTGCGGGGCGGGGACCGGGCGGCGACGCTCGCG
>CAZUVK010000086.1:0-7628 GCA_964623785.1 uncultured Gemmatimonas sp.
GCGTTTCTCGCCAGTGCCTGTGGTGACGACCTGGCCC
Source organism: uncultured Gemmatimonas sp. (assembly GCA_964623785.1). GTDB lineage: Bacteria > Gemmatimonadota > Gemmatimonadetes > Longimicrobiales > Longimicrobiaceae > WHSP01. The sequence continues at coordinate 38 of CAZUVK010000086.1, forward strand.
TTCGACGCTCGGTCGAGGAGCTGCTCGGCACGCTGCTCGAATCGGGGGATGACCTGGAACGGCCTGCCCCCATCGTCGTTCGGGAAGCGTGGAGCGAGCATGAGGATCGAGTCGTTGGGGCGCCTCAACCTCCGGATCGGGTGGGCGCGTACGCGATCGTCCGCGAGGTTGGTCGGGGCGGTATGGGCACGGTCTACCTCGCCGAGCGCGACTCTGGAGACTTCGAACATCGCGTCGCCGTGAAGCTTCTGCGGCGTGGGTTGGACACGGAAGACATCGTGCGCCGCTTCGTCGCTGAGCGCCGGATTCTCGCTGGTCTGGAGCACCCGAACATCGCGCGCCTGCTCGACGGTGGGTCCACGGACGACGGCCGGCCGTTCCTGGTGATGGAATACGTCGAGGGCACGCCCATCACGGACTACTGCGATCGGGGCGCCCTCGCCGTCCGGCAGAGGCTGGAGATCTTCCTGCAGGTCTGCGACGCGATGCGTTACGCGCACGCGAAGCTGGTGGTGCATCGCGACCTCAAGCCATCCAACATTCTTGTGACCGCCGAGGGTCGGGTGAAGTTGCTCGATTTTGGTATCGCGAAGATCCTGGGCGCGGACGAGGAAGGGTTCACGCGAACGGGTCTGCGGATGCTGACGCCCGAGTACGCGAGCCCCGAGCAGATGCGCGGTGACCCGGTCACGACTGCCTCCGATGTCTACATGCTCGGAGCGCTGCTCTACCGATTGCTCACGGGCCAGCGGCCCCGGCAGGGGACCAGCGCCGGGACTTCGGAAGGTCTCTCCGCCGCGCTCGACCAGGAGCCGTCGCTGCCCAGCGCAAAGGTGACTCCGGAAGGATTTGGAGGGATCCAGCCGCGACGTCTGAGCGCGCAACTCCGGGGTGACCTCGACACGATGGTCCTCAAGGCGCTCCAGGCGTTGCCGGAGAGGCGGTACGGCTCGGTGGAGGAGCTGGCGGAGGACATCCGCCGGTACCTGGATGGCAGGCCCGTGCGGGCCCGGCCCGATTCCCCGGGTTACCGCGCGAGAAAGTTCGCGCGCCGCAACCCCGTGACCGTCCTCCTGGTGGCGACCCTCCTCGCCGGGCTCGTGTCGGCAGTCGCGGGGCTCAGTCTCCACAACCGCCGGTTGCAGGTGGAGCGGGACCGCGCGGAGCTCGCGAGCGAGCGGGCCGAGACGGTAACCGGCTTCCTCATCGGCCTCTTCGAGGGCGCCAACCCGTCCGGCGCAGCGGGCGCGGACGTGACCACGAGGGACCTGCTGGAGCGCGGCGCGCGGGAGGTGGATGGGCTCGGGGAACAGCCCGAGCTTCAGGCGGAGTTGCTGAACGTCCTGGCGCAGGTGCAGGCCGCACTCGGCGAGTTTGCGGAAGCCGAGCGACTCGCCCGGGAGGCACTGGAGCTTCGCCGCGACCGTTTCGGGGATGAACACGGGGATGTCGCCGAGAGCCTCGCGTCTCTTGCCGCCATCCTCAGTGCCGACCGAGATCCCGCCGCCGCCGATTCGCTTGCGCGGGAAGCTCTTCGTATCCAGAGGGCGGCACTCGGCCCGGCCCATCCCGACATCGCCGAAACACTCAACGTGCTCGCCCGGGCGCTCGAGATCAAAGGCGAGTACGAAGAGGCGGGCCCGCTGTTCGAGGAGGCGCTCGCCATGCGCCGGAACACGTTGGGCGAAGGACATCCCGAGGTGGCGACTTCGCTGAACAACCTGGCCTCGCTCCGCATGAACCGGGGCGATCTTGTGGCCGCGGACACCCTGTACCGCCAGGCGCTCGCCATCCGTCGCGCGACCCTTGGAGATCGTCACCCGTATGTTGCTTCGACGTTGAACAACCTTGCCGTGTTGCAGGACCGCCTGGGCAACTATGACGAAGCAGCGGCCATGCACAGCGAATCGGTGGCTCTCCGCCGGAGCACCCTCGGCGATCTTCACCCGGACCTCGCCCGCGGTCTGAACAACTACGGAATGTTCCTCTTCGTGCGGATGCGAGACTATCCCGCCGCCGAGCCCCTCCTCCGGGAAGCGCTCGGGATGCGCCGGGAGATCTACGGAAACGAGCACCCCGAGGTGGCACAGACGCTCAACAACCTCGGCGGCCTCTTCCTCGAACAGCAACGCCCAGCGGACGCTGAGCCCTGGTTCCGCGAAGCGCTCGGAATCAACCGGGCGTTCTTCGGGGCCCGCCACCCGACCGTGGGGTTCAACCTCAACAACCTGGGCCGTGTTCTGCACGCCCAGGGGGACCACGCGGCAGCCGAGGAGTACCTGCGCGAGGCCGTCGATCTGCGTCTCGAGGCCCTTGGTCCCGCCCACCCCGACGTGGCCGTGAGCATGCACACCCTGGCGCTGCTCCTTTCGGATCGCGGGGTCGTGGAGGAGGCGCGTTCACTTTTCGAACAGGCGATTGCCATCCGAGTCGACGCGTTGGGACCGGAGCATCCGAGCGTGGCGGGCTCGCGGAACGCTCTCGCGGCGCTGGATGATCGGTGAACAGGAGACCTCGGCTGATGGCGCTGGCGTCTGGAACACCGGTTGCGGGGACGCGATGGCGGAGTCATTGATGTCCGCCAGGGAGTCGCGGAATATGTGGATCCTAAGGACACACCTTCCGATGAAGTGGGGTTGAGGGAATCACGCGAAGCCGCGAAGGGGAGGAGTCATTTTCGTGAATGTCGAGGAGGTTTCGGCCGTCGTGATCGATTCCGGATTTCAACTTCATCGGGGGCTGGGGCCTGGGCTGCTGGAATCGGTGTATGAGGTGGTCCTCGCACGCATGCTCGAGAAGCGAGGACTGCGAGTGGAGCGCCAGAAGACCATGCCGTTCGAGTTCGAAGGAATGCGATTCGATACGGGGCTCCGGGTGGATCTGATCGTCGAGGACTGCCTGTTGGTCGAGCTGAAATCCGTGGAAAAGCTCGCGCCGGTTCACGCCAAGCAACTCATCACATACCTCCGCCTCCTCGATCTCCCCTTGGGAATCCTCATCAACTTCGGCGCCCCTACCTTCAAACAGGGCGTAAGACGCATCGCCAACAACCATCACGACTTCGCGTCTTCGCGACTTCGCGTGAACCTCCCGTTGAATCTCACGCGAAGCCGCGAAGACGCGGAGTAGGTGCCTCAGAAAGCCATGACCAGAACTTCAATTCTCCTTTCCGCCCTGACCTTGGCCGGCCTTATCGCCTGCGCATCCAACCGGGCGCCCGAACCTCCCCCGGCGGGAAGCCCCGGCGCCGGCTACCGCGCCGCCGGGAACGAACCCTTCTGGCTTCTGCGGTTCGGTGAGACCACGATGGAGTTCGCCAGCCTCGGCGACGCCGATACGGTGCGCGTGACCCGCCCGGCCGCCGAGGGGATCGCGGGTGGCTGGCGCTTCTCCGCCACGTCGGGCGGACAGCCGTTCACCGTTCTGGTGGAGGATCGGGGTTGCAACGATTCCATGAGCGGCCGCCCCTTTCCACACACCGTCGGGGTCGAGGTGAACGGTCGGAGCTACACCGGCTGCGGCGGCGACACCGCGAGCCTGATCATCGACCGGGAATGGACTGTCACCCATCTCGACGGCGCCGAGACCACCGGGCCGCAACAGCCGACGATGCTGTTCGCGGCCGACGGATCCCTGTCGGGCAGCGGCAGCTGCAACCGCTACATGGGAAGCTACGAAATCACGGGGGAGGGGATCGAGATCGGCCCCGCCGCCGCCACGCGGATGGCGTGCCTCGAACCTGACGTCAGCGCGCAGGAGACGCGCTTCTTCGCGCTGCTGGAACGGGTCACCCGTTTCGACATCGCCGACGACGGCAGCCTCGAGCTCCTCGCGGGCGACCGGCCGGTAGTGGTCGCGCGGTAGGGGGACCTCAGCACGCCACCGATCCGGTCGATCCGAATCGAATTGAACCTATCCATTCGCATCGCCGCTCTGCCTGGCGCGCGCGCAGTGCCCTCGTAGGGGCGGGTCCCCGACCCGCCCGGTCGCCTGTCAGCGCGTTCCTCGGTGCCGGGCGGGTCGATGACCCGCCCCTACACGGTTTGGGACATAGGTCCGCCCCTCCCAACCCGCACCGCGGACGAGCGTGCGTCACCTCCTTGACGCACATGTAGTGGCATGCTATGTTGGACACCACAACATATTGTGGTCTGGTCGCGCGGCTCGCGCCGCGCGCCAAGAGGGAACCCGGTGCGAATCCGGGGCGGCCCCGCCGCTGTGAGGGGGGACGAAGGAGAGCAATCGAGCCACTGCGGCCACGCCGCGGGAAGGCGCTCTCCGGAGGATGATCCCCGAGCCAGAAGACCTGCCGGATCACGGAGCCCGTCGTATCCCTCGAGGGAGGGGGAACGGGAAGATTTCGTCCCCGTCCGACTGCGGTAGTCAGGCCGCGCGCGGCCCCCGCGAGCGCGGGCGGTGACGGTAATCGGGCTCCGGGTTTCCACCTGGAGCCTTCGTGTTTTCGGCCGCCGCGCTTGCCCGCGCCCGTCCCGGAGCACGCCCGCGCTCCGTTCCTCGGGATAAACACCCACCCCCGAGGAGACCGTCATGCTCGAAACCGCGAACGCCCCGGCCGGAGTCACTCCGAGACCGACCCACGCCCCTCCGTTCACCCACGTCGTCAAGCGCGACGGGCACGAAGCGCCCTACAACCGCGACCGCATCGCGCACGCCGTCGAGATGGCGTTCCGCGCCGAGACGGGCGCTCCCTATCCCGACGCGATCCCCACCACGGTACACGACGCCGTCGAGCGCGTGACGGACGCTGTCGAGTCGGGACTCGCGCGGATGGGCGCCGAGTCCGACGTGATCGAGATCGAGCGGATCCAGGACGAGGTCGAGCGGCAGCTGATGGCGGGGGGGCATTTCGCGGTCGCGCGGCGGTTCATCGTCTATCGTGAGGCGCGGGCGCGCGGCCGGGCCGAGCGGCGCATCCGGCTGCGCGAGGCGAACGGGCGGGAGTCGGTCCTCGATCGCGCGGTGCTCCGGTCGATGATCTCGGAGGCGGCGGCCGGGCTCGGGCCGGTGATCGACGTCGAGGCCGTCTACCGTGAGATGCTGGCGGGCATGTACGACGGGGTGACGCGGGAGGAGATCGCGAAAGGCGCTGTCCTCGCCGCGCGGGCGCGCACCGAGCGCGAGCCGGAGTACGCGTACCTCGCCGCCCGTCTGTTGCTCACGCAGGTGTACTCGGAGGCGCTCGGCGCGCCCGTCTCGCTGCACGAGATGGAGCGGCTGTACGGCGAGCGCTTCGAATCCTACCTCCGGCGCGGCGTCGAGGCGCGGCTGCTCGATCCGGCTCTCCTCGACTTCGATCTCGTGCCGCTCGCCGCCGAAATCCGCGCCGAGCGCGACCTCGCTTTCGCCTTCATGGGCGTCCAGACGCTCTACGACCGGTACCTCCTGCATGAGGCCGGGACCCGTTTCGAGCTTCCCCAGTGGTTCTGGATGCGCGTCGCGATGGGCCTGGCCCTCGCCGAGAAGCCCGAGGACCGGACCCCGCGCGCGATCGAGTTCTACAGCGTCCTCTCGACCTTCGCCTTCTGCTCGTCGACCCCGACGCTCTTCAACGCCGGGACGCGACATCCGCAGCTCTCGTCCTGTTTCCTCACGAGCGTCCAGGACGACCTGGGGGACATCTTCAAGGCGATCCGCGACGACGCCATGCTCTCGAAGTGGAGCGGCGGACTCGGCAACGACTGGACGAACGTCCGCGCGCTCGGTTCGCGCATCCGCGGGACGAACGGCGTCAGCCAGGGGGTCATCCCCTTCCTGAAGGTCGCCAACGACACGGCCGTCGCCGTCAACCAGGGCGGCAAGCGCCAGGGCGCCATCTGCGCCTATCTCGAGACCTGGCATCTGGACCTCGAGGAGTTCCTCGAGCTTCGCAAGAACACGGGGGATGACCGGCGCCGCACGCACGACATGCACACGGCGCACTGGATTCCGGACCTCTTCATGAAGCGCGTCCGCGAGGATGGCCAGTGGACGCTCTTCTCCCCGAACGACGTGTCCGACCTGCACGACCTGTACGGCGCGGCGTTCGAGGCGCGCTATGCCGAGTATGAGCGGATGGCCGATGCGGGCGAGATCCCGCTGCACCGCCGGGTCCGCGCCGTCGAGCTCTGGCGGAAGATGCTCGCGATGCTCTTCGAGACGGGCCACCCGTGGCTCACCTGGAAGGATCCGGCGAACACGCGCTCTCCGCAGGATCATGTCGGCGTCGTGCACAACTCGAATCTCTGCACGGAAATCCTGCTCAACACGAGCCGTGACGAGGCGGCCGTCTGCAACCTCGGGTCGATCAACCTCGCCGCGCACCTGACGCGCGACGGGCTCGATGCCGAACGCCTTGGCCGCACCGTGCGCACGGCGGTCCGGATGCTCGACAACGACATCGACATCAACCTCTACCCGATCCCCGAGGCGAAGGCCGCGAACATGCGCCACCGCCCCGTCGGCCTCGGCGTGATGGGCTTCCAGGACGCACTGCACCGGCTCGGCATCGCGTACACGTCCGAGGAAGCGGTGGAGTTCGCGGACCGCTCGATGGAGCAGGTCTCGTGGCACGCGATTCTGGCGTCGTCGCGGCTCGCCGCCGAGCGCGGCCGGTACGAGAGCTACGAAGGCTCGAAGTGGGACCGCGGCCTTCTCCCGATCGACACGATCGACATCCTCGAGGCGGAGCGCGGCGTCCGCGTGCTGGTGGACCGATCGACGGCGCTCGACTGGTCAGTGGTCCGCGCCGAGCTGGCGGCGAACGGCATGCGCAACAGCAACGTGCTCGCGATCGCGCCGACCGCGACCATCGCGAACATCTGCGACGTCTCGCAGTCGATCGAGCCGACCTACAAGAACCTGTTCGCGAAGAGCAACCTCTCCGGCGACTTCACGGTCCTCAACCGCTACCTGGTGGAAGAGCTGCGGGCGCTCGGGATCTGGGATGCCGACATGGTGGAAGACCTCAAGTACCACGACGGTTCCGTCCTGGAGATCGACCGGATTCCCGCCGGGATCCGCGACCGTTACCGCACCGCGTTCGAGATCGACGCCGACTGGCTGATCCGCTGCGCCGCGCGGCGCCAGAAGTGGATCGATATGGCGCAGTCGCTCAACCTCTACCTCGACCGGCCGTCGGGCCGCCGGCTCAGCGAGATGTACCAGTTCGCGTGGGAGTCCGGCCTGAAGACGACCTACTACCTGCGGACGACGGGCGCGGGCGGGATCGAGGCGAGCACGGTGGACGTGAACAAGCGGGGGATCCAGCCGCGGTGGATGAAGTCCGCGAGCGCGTCGTCGGGGATCCGTGTGGACCGGGCGGACGAGGCGCCTGTTCCGGTGCCCGTGCCGGCCTCCGCTGACGTCGCGGCCTCGACTTCGGCACCGCTCCCGGCCGCGTCATGCAACCTCGATGGCGACTGCGAAGCGTGCCAATGACCCGTAGGGGCGGGCCCCCGGCCCGCCCGGGAACCACGGGACGCGCGCCGGGACTGCCGGGCGGGTCGGGGACCCGCCCCTACAGGCTGGATCGGCCATGCCATGGGGCATCGACTGAGACTGCGAAGCGTGCCAATGACCCGTAGGGGCGGGC
>CAZUVK010000086.1:7638-13242 GCA_964623785.1 uncultured Gemmatimonas sp.
CCGGGCGGGTCGAGGACCCGCCCCTACGGTTTCACGAAAGGCGGCGCCAACCCGGGATGCGCCGCAAACCAATCATCCGACTGAAGAGAGCGACCGATGACCGAAAAGCGCCTGATCAACGCCGACGTAGTGGACGTCAACCAGCTCATGCCGTTGAAATACAACTGGGCGTGGGAGCATTACCTGAACGGGAACCGGAACCACTGGCAGCCGCAGGAGGTCCCGATGGGCCGCGACGTCGCGATGTGGCGCGGCGGCGATCTCACCGAAGACGAGCGCCGCGTCATCCTGCGCAACCTCGGCTTCTTCTCGACCGCCGAGAGCCTCGTCGCGAACAACATCGTGCTCGCGATCTTCCGGCACGTCACCAATCCCGAATGCCGCCAGTACCTGCTGCGACAGGCGTTTGAGGAGGCGATCCACACGCACGCCTTCCACTACATCGTGGAGAGCCTGGGCCTCGACGGAGGCGACATCTTCACGATGCACCGGGAGGTGAACTCGATCGCGGGGAAGGACGAATTCGACATGGGGCTGACGGCCGACCTCATGGATCCGGACTTCAGCACAGCCACGCCGGAGGGGGCGTCGAAGTTCGTCGAGAACCTGGTCGGATTCTACGTCATCATGGAGGGGATCTTCTTCTACTCGGGCTTTGCCATGATCCTCTCGTTCCACCGTCAGAACCGGATGACGGGGATCGGGCAGCAGTTCCAATACATCCTCCGCGACGAGAGCACGCACCTGAACTTCGGGGTGGACCTCATCAACGGGATCGTGTCGGAGAACCCTTCACTCTGGACGCCGGAGTTGCGCGCGCGGCTCACGGACAAGATCGAGCGCGCCGTGGAGCTCGAGATCGCGTACGCAGAGGACTGCCTGCCGCGCGGGATCCTCGGGCTCAACGCGGAGCTGTTCCGCGACTACGTCCGGCACATCGCCGACCGACGGCTCGAGCGGATCGGACTGCAGCCGCGGTTCGGCGCGCCCAACCCGTTCCCGTGGATGAGCGAGGCGATCGACCTGAAGAAGGAGAAGAACTTCTTCGAGACGACGGTCACGGAGTATCAGTCGGCGGCCGCTCTTTCCTGGGATTGACGGGGGCCGTGAACGCCGCGAGTCGTTCCGATGGACGGGCGAAGGCCGCCGCGCCCGAAACGCGGATGGTCTTCGCCGTCTTCCCGGGCCACACGAACCACGCTCCTCTCGCTGGGCACGGAGGAGCGTGAACCGGGCGCGCTATCCGTGGTCAGGCGTGCTCGGCCGCGACCTCAACGGGTCCGGAGTGTCCAAGAGCGGATCGGACTTCCACCGCGGCCTGAACCATCGCGTTCAGCGCCGGCCGTACCTCCTCCCAGCGGCGCGTCTTCAACCCGCAATCGGGATTGACCCACAACCTCTCGGCGTCGATCACGGCGAGCGCCCGATCAAGGAGCTCGCGCATCCCTTCGACGGTCGGGATGGCTGGCGAATGGATGTCGTAGACGCCTGGGCCTATGTCGTTGGGGTAGCCGCTTTCCCGGAACGTCGCCAGGAGTTCCATCCGCGAGCGCGACGACTCCATGGAGATGACGTCGGCGTCCATGGCCGCGATCGCCCCGATGATCTCGCCGAACTCGGCGTAGCACATGTGGGTGTGGATCTGGACCTCATCCGCCACGCCCGTGGACGCAAGACGGAACGCGCCGACCGCCCAATCCAGGTACTCCCGCTGGTCCGCACGCCGAAGCGGAAGGCCCTCGCGCAGCGCGGGTTCGTCGATCTGGACGATCGGAAGGCCCGCGGTGGCGAGGTCGGCGACCTCGTCGCGGATTGCAAGCGCGATCTGCCGGCACGTGTCCGCGCGGGGCTGGTCGTCGCGGACGAATGACCACTGCAGAATGGTGACTGGCCCGGTGAGCATCCCCTTCATCGGCCGCTCCGTGCGGGACCGGGCGTACGCGCTCCAGCGCACGGTCATCGGCTCCGGGCGGGACACGTCCCCGAAGATGATCGGGGGACGGACGCACCGGGAGCCGTAGCTCTGAACCCAGCCGTTCCGTGTGAAGAGGAACCCGCGCAGCTGTTCCCCGAAATACTCCACCATATCGGAACGCTCCGGCTCGCCATGGACCAGGACGTCGAGGCCCATTTCCTCCTGGGCGTGAATCGCCGCGTCGATCTCACGAGCGAGGAGTGCCTCATAGTCCGCCGAGGTCATCTCCCCCTTTCGGTAGGCGAACCGCGCCCGACGCAACTCCGTGGTCTGCGGGAAGGAGCCGATAGTCGTGGTCGGGAGAAGGGGAAGCTCGAGCCGGGCCTGCTGCGCCTTCCGGCGTTCGGCGAACGGGTGCGCGCGGCGGAGCATCTCCGGCGTCACGTCCGCCAACCTGCGCTGCACCGCGGGATCATGGATGCGGCTCGACGCGCGCCGGCTCTCCCATGCACGTCGGGACGCCTCGAACCGTGGGCCGGGCGCCTCCCCTCCCGCCGCGGCGGCGATCGCGGTCAGTTCGTCCAGCTTCTGATTCGCGAACGCCAGCCACTGACGCGCCTCGTCATCCAGCCCATCCTCCGCCTCGACGTCGACCGGCACGTGCAGGAGCGAGCACGACGGCGCGACCTCGACGCGCTCCGGTCCGAGGCGATCGACCGCGAGGCGTACCCGCTCGAGCGCCGCGTCGAGGTCCGCTCGCCAGATGTTGCGACCATCGATCACGCCCAGAGAGAGCGAGAGCGTATCGGGTATCGCTTCCAGGACATCCTCGAGCTGGCCGGGCGCTCGGACCAGGTCCAGGTGAAGGGCATCGATGGGGAGCGCGAGAGCCGTCCGAAGGTTGTCTCCGAGCGCGCCGAAGCAGGTCGCAAGCAGGATCTTCGGGCCGCGGGCAGAGAGAACCCGGTAGGCGTGCCCGAAAGCGGCGCGGGCCCGATCATCGAGGTCGCATACGAGGATGGGCTCGTCGATCTGCACCCGATCGGCGCCGGCTTCGGCGAGCGCCGAGAGCAGTCGCCCGTAGACCGGTAGTAGCTCGTCGAGGAGTTCCAGCGGCTCCACGTCACCCTGGGGTGCCTTCCCGAGAAGGAGGAAGGTGACCGGACCCAGAAGCACCGGACGCGTCCGGATTCCGAGCGCGCTCGCCTCGCGGAACTCGTCGACCGGCTTCGTCGTCGAGAGGGTGAACCGTTGACCCGCGTGAAACTCGGGCACCAGGTAGTGGTAGTTCGTATCGAACCATTTCGTCATCTCCATCGCCGGGGCCGACTCGAGCCGGCGACCATCGGCATCCTTCTCCTGGACACCCCGCGCCATCGCGAAGTAGGTGTCGAGGTCCACCCCGCCCCCGTTCCAGCCGAATCGGGGCGGAATGGCGCCCACCATGGCCGCCGTGTCGAGCACGTGGTCGTACAGCGAGAAGTCGTTCGAAGGAATGTGGGCGATGCCCCGGGATGCCTGCTCCCGCCAGTGGCGAGCCCGGAGCTCCCGCGCCGTTTCCAGCAGGGCATCCCGCTGGATGTCGCCGCGCCAGTATGCCTCGAGCGCGACCTTCAGCTCGCGGTTCGCGCCGATGCGAGGGTATCCGACGTTTGATGGGGCGGGGGAGCGACTCGCGCTCCGCGGGGAGGGTGACGGACGATCGTTCATGGCCGGCTCCTGGATCGGGGTAAGCTCCCAATCGAGGGCGGGCGCGGGCGCGATCCTCGGCCGTCGCGCGAGAGCGGACGGCGAGGACGCGAAAGGCCCCAGGCGAGAACACCGCCCGGAGCCCGATATCATCCCGGCGCGGGACGAGCCGGCGCGCGGGTGCGCGGTCGGACATCGACCTTCGTCAGGACGATTCTCCCGATCCCCTCCCTCGGGGGATGTTTGGGCTCCGTGGTCTGGCAGGTCTTCTGGCTCGGGGATCATCCTCCGGAGAGCGCCTTCCCGCGACCGGGTCGCAGTGGCACCGAACTCTCCGTCGTCCTCCCTCACAGCGGCGGGGCCGCCCCGGACTCGCACCGGGTTCCCTCTTCGCGCGCCCGGCGGGCGCGACCAGCTCACATATGTCGACGGCGAATCTATCCCCGTTGCGGGTCGCGGGACAGCCCTCGGGGGATGCGCGGATCGCATGCGCCTGACCCGCGCGCCATTTCGGGCGTCGGGGCAAGATGATAGACTCGTCGGCACGCGGATGGTCCGACGGACGGTCATCCACCCGTCCCCGGGCCCTGGCCGGCCGACCCGCTCGCCGCCGCACCAACACTTGCGTCACCGAACCGGGATGATCGATCACCTCCATATCCGGAACTTCAAGGGCTGGCGTGACTCCGGCGCCATCCGCATGGCGCCGCTCACGCTCCTCTTCGGCACCAACAGCGCCGGCAAGACGAGCATTCCGCACCTGCTCCTCATGCTCCGCCAGACGCTCGATTCCACGGATCGGAAGCGCGTCCTCCACTTCGGCGACTCGACCTCGCTCGTCGACCTCGGTGCGTACGAGGACGTCATCTTCCGGCACGAGGTGAGTCGCCCGCTCTCCGTCGAGATCGGGTGGCGGACGACGACCCCCGTGAAGGTGGACGACCCGCTCTCCGACTTCAGCCTGTCGGCGTCGGAGCTGGGGTTCGCGATGGAGATCCGGGCCGACCGGAACCGCCAGCCGTTCGTGGAGGACTTCTCATACACGCTGAAGTCCGGCGACCGGGAGCTCGTTGCGGGCATGCGGCGCCGGCAGTCCAGCGGCAAGTACGATCTCGTGGTAGGCGGGGGCTACAAGGAGGTGCGCCAGCCAGGCCGCGTCTGGCCGCTTCCGCCTCCGTTCCATTTCCACGGCTTCCCGGACGAGGCGGTCGCCTACTATCAGAACACGGCGTTCCTCTCCGACCTCGCGCTGCGCCTCCAGGAGCTGCTTCGGTCCATCTACCACGTCGGGCCGCTGCGCGAATATCCGAACCGCACCTATCTGTGGTCGGGGGAAGAGCACCAGCACGTCGGGCAACGCGGGGAGCGGGCGGTGGAAGCCATCCTCGCCGCGCGGGACCGAAGGTTCAACTGGAAACCCAGGCAGCATCTCCGATCGCTGGAGACCCTCGTCGCGGAGCGGCTCAAGAGCATGCGCCTGATCCACGCTTTCGAGGTTCGGCCGATCGCGAAGGGACGGAAGGAACACGAGGTGCTCGTCCAGACCCATCCAAACATGCCGCAAGTGAAGTTGACCGACGTCGGGTTCGGGGTGAGCCAGGTGCTCCCGGTCATCGTCGAGTGCTTCTCTACGCCCCCGGAGTCGATCGTGATCTTCGAGCAGCCGGAGATCCACCTTCATCCCCGGGTCCAGTCGGATCTCGCCGATGTTTTCGTGGATGCGATCCATGCCCGGGAGGACGGCCACGAGCGGAACGTCCAGTTCATCATCGAGAGCCACTCCGAGCACTTCCTCCGGCGGCTGCAGCGCCGCATCGCCGAGAACGTGCTGAAACCCGAGGACGCGGCGCTTTACTTTGTCCACACCGATCGGGACGAGTCGCGGATCGCGGAGCTGGAGATCGACCGGTTCGGCAATATCACCAACTGGCCGACAGACTTCTTCGGTGATGAGATGGCGGACCTGGTCGCGCGCAGCGAGGCCCAGTCGAAGCGTATGC
>CAZUVK010000087.1:0-6786 GCA_964623785.1 uncultured Gemmatimonas sp.
GTAGATCCGGCCGAGCGCATCGACCTCGATCGCGGCGATCTCGCCGAAGAGGTCGACGCGCTCGGCCGGATCTACGTGGCCGACCGCCAGGCCGCCGAGGTCCGCGTGTTCGATGCCGACGGCAATCACGTCCGGACGTTGGGCCGGCGGGGACGCGGACCGGGTGAGTTCGAACAGCTCAGTGGCCTCGGGTGGGGCGCGGACGGCAACCTCATCGTGGTGGATGCCGCCAACGGCTACATCGACTACGACACCACCGGCGCGTGGGTGGGTGTCAGGCGGCGCGAAACAGGCGGCACGCTCGTCATGATCCCCTGGCCGGGCGGGTTCGGCGCGAACGGGGAGATCTTTGACGTCGATGTGGACTTCTCGAGCGGCGCGCCGCGACGAACGCTGGTGCGATACTCGGCGGACCTCCTGGCCGAGGAGGTCATCCCCCTCCCGGAGTATCAGCAGCCGACGTTCACCGCCGCCGTCGGCCCGGGCCGCGTGATGGCCGCCGGTGTGCCGTTCGCGCCCGCCCTGCACTGGGCGATCGATCCGGTCGGCCTCCTGTGGAGCGGGGTCAGCGACAGGTACCGGTTGATCCAGCAGAACTTCGCGGGTGACACGTTGCGGATCGTGGAACGCGAGCATACGCCCGCCCGGGTCACGGACGCGGACATCGACGAGGCGATGGAGCGGCTCAGCGGCTTCGTGGGCCAGGGCGGCCAGATCGACCGATCGCTCATCCCCGGCACCAGGCCGGCGTTCGGGCCGTTCTTCGTGGACGACAGGTCGCGACTGTGGGTAGCCGTGCCGCGCGAAGCGGGAGGCGCCCCGGGATTCGAAGCTGATGTGTTCGACTCCGAAGGCCGCTATCTGGGCAGAGTGGGATCGGACATCGGCGATCTCGCAGGCAGGGCGATCGTGCGCGGCGACCACTTCCACGCGGTCGTGCGGGACGAGCTCGAGGTTGCGCGAGTAGTGCGGCTTCGGATCGTGAAGGGTGAAGGGAGCCGGGTGGAGGGGTGATTCACCGCGAAGAACGCCAAGATCGCTAAGTCATTGGGGGACATGAAGAAGAGAGAAGAGTGAGGGGAGAAGAGTGAAGTGACCGGCTCCCTGGCCACGCGGACCCACTTCACTCTTCTCTCTTCACCATATACCCTTCTATTCGCGTTTCACCCTTGCTCTTCACCTTTCACGATTCGCTCTTCGTTTGGACGCACTCTCCCTTGCCCGGCACTTCATCGACCAGGCCCACTCCGCCGATCCCCTGACCGCCGCCGACGGGCGGCCTGCGGAGCTCGTCTACGCCGATCGAATGGAGGAGTGGGTGGTCGAGCTCGTGCCTGACGCCTCGCCGGTTCTCCGCCTCGCCGCGCGCTGTCAGCACCTCGAGCGCTGGTCCGTCCCGCGCGACACCTACCCGATGGACCGGCAGGGATACAACGCGTGGCGGCGGTCGCTGTATCGAAAACAGGCCGACCGCGCGCGGGAGCTGCTCCTGGCCGCTGGCCTGCCGGCTGACGACGCGGAGGATGTCGCCACCTGGGTATCGAAATCAGGACTGCTCCGGAACCCGGGGACCCAGGCACTCGAGGACGCTGCCTGCATGGTCTTCCTGGAGCACGAAATCGAGAACTTCGCGGCGAGCCATCAGGACTACTCGAAGGAGAAGATGGTCACCATCCTGCAGCGGATCTGGCGGAAGATGAGTCCGACGGCCCGGGACCGGGCCCTCGAGCTTCCGATGCCAGCGGCTCTGATGGCGATCCTGCGCGAAGCGGTGGGGGAATAGAAGAGAGAAGAGTGAAGTTGGAAGTGTGAAGTGCGCTTCACTCCTCATACATCAGACCGCTATTGGTTCGAATCGCGACTCGCAGATCCCGGGCTTCACTGGCCGCGACGATCGGGCCGAGCGGATCGGGTCTGCGCGCCTCCGCGGCGGCGGCAATTGCTTTCACGACATCCGCGTACTCCGTCAGGAACCCGTCGACGTTCTCGATCGGCATGGGTCGCGCGATGAGGTACCCCTGCATCTCGTCGCACTCCAGTCGGCCCAGCAGTTCGGCCTGTGTCTCCGTCTCCACGCCCTCCGCGACGACCCGCATCCCCAGACTCTTCCCCATTGCCACCACGGCTCCGACGATCGAGGCGTTCTGGGCGTTCCCCGGAATGTCGGAAACGAACACACGGTCGATCTTGATCTTGTCGAACGGAAAGGACTGCAGGTAGCTCAGCGACGAGTACCCGGTGCCGAAGTCGTCCATCGCGATCCGGACGCCCAGGCCCCTGAGTTCCTTGAGGACGCGGAGCGCCTGATCGCGGTTTTCGATGAGGAGGGTCTCCGTGATCTCGATCTCGAGGCGGTCGCCGGGTAGTCCGGTCTCGCGGAGCGTCCGACGGACCAGGTCCACCAGCCCCGGTCGCCGGAACTGGACGGCGGAGAGGTTGACCGCCACTCGCAGGTTGCGAGGCCAGCGCGCGGCGTCCTCGCATGCCCGGCGGAGCACGAACTCGCCGATCTGGACGATCAGGCCGGTCTCCTCGGCGACGGGAATGAAGGCGTCGGGCATCACGTTGCCGAGAACGGGGTCGCGCCAGCGCACGAGTGACTCGAACGCGACAGGCGCGCGAGTCCGCGCATCGACGATGGGCTGATAGACCAGTGTCAGGCCGCCTTCGGCCACCGCGCGGCGGAGTCCGCCCTCGATCCTCCGGCGCGCGATCAACGCGTCGTTCATCTCGGGCTCGAAGAAGAGGCACGCCGTCTGGTTGTCCTCCATCGCCCGGTGCATGGCCGTATCGGCGCTGCGGATCAACTCCTCCGGTGTCGTTCCGTCGTCAGGACTGAGCGCGACCCCGATCGAAACGCTGACCACGATCTCCGCGTGATTCACCGGGATCGGCCGCTGGAGCGAGGCGGTGAGCCGTTCGACGAGAGCGATCGCCTGCTTCGGCTGATTCGCGCCGACCTGCAGGATCGCGAACTCGTCGCCGCCGAAGTTGGCGGCGATGTCCGATTCGCGGAGCGTGGCGACGATCCGGTTTGAGATGACCCGGAGCACCTCGTCGCCCCCGGGGTGCCCGTGTACATCGTTGACGTTCTTGAAGTCGTTGATGTCCAGCGTGATCACCGCCGCCCGCTGACCGGACCGCTGCGCGGCGGACATCGACTTCCTGACCAGCTCCCGGAAGAACCGGCGGTTCGGCAGGCCGGTGAGCGAGTCGTGGAGGGCGAGGTGGGCGATCCGGGCCTCCGCCGCCTTCGACTCGCTGATGTCGCGGATGGCGAACACCTCGCCCTGGGTGCCGTCGGTGAGCACGATGCTGCGGCGCCCGATCTCGGCGGGGAAGGTCGAGCCGTCGGGGCGCGGAATGTTCGCTTCCAGTGTGCCGGCGGTAGTGGACCTCGCCACTGGCGGACTGACAAGGAAGTCGAGGATGACGGGCGTGGTGAGGTCGACGTCGCGGCCGGAGAGCCGGAGCATCCGCCTGGCCGCGGCGTTCGCGTCGACCACGAGGCCGTTGCGGTGCACGATGATGCCCTCGAACGCGCCGTCGGCCAGTGCGCGGAGCCGATCGGCCTCCGCCGCGAGCCGATGCGACTCGCGCTGGTCCAGGAGCGCGCCGACCATCCCCGTGCAGAGCACGAACACCGACACCATCGCCACCATCATGACGAGGATCGCGCGCGAGACTCCGGATGGCTGAGGTTCGCTCGCGAGGCCCAGCTCCACCACCGTCCCGCTCATCCCGATGAAGTGGAGCCCGAGCACCATCAGCACGACGAGCATCGCGGCAGCCGACTTGGTCCGCGGATTCGACGTCTCGAGCGCGAGGGGGAGCGCCGCCGCGCCCAGCGCGACGCTCACGAAGACGGAGCCGAGCACCGCGACCAGACTGTACGACAGCTCGCCGGGAATGCGCACGCCGGCCATCCCCAGATAGTGCAGTGCGGCCACGCCGGCGCCCATCACGCCGCCGCCGATCATTCGGTCCCGGCGCGATGGCTCACCTCGGACCGCCAGGTACAGACCGAATCCCATCACCGCCGAACCGACGATAAAGGCCAGCGCGGTCAGGCCCGACTGGTAGGTCGCGGGAACCGATACGAGGAAGGCGAGCTGCGCGATGAAGTGGGTCGCGCCGACGGTCGACCCCGAGTAGACCGCGAGCAGGAGGAACCAGACCCAGGGTTTGATGCTGTTCGCGCCTGACGCCCGGGTCGCGACGTTCATCGTCGTGACCGCACCGAACACGCACAGGGCGACGGCGAGCAGAACGAGCCGCGGGTCATGGTGGGCCACGAGGCTGTCGAGAACGCTTCGCATGCCGTGAGTCAGGGGATACGTGCGGATCCGTTCGGTGCCGGCGCGGGCCGCCGGAGAGCCGGGATGGTTTGAGTATCGGCGAAGCCGCTGGCAAGTTGAAGGCGCCCGGCCTCGCGGAAACGGTGCCCGCCGGTTCCGCAAGGCCGACCGCGCGCTCCAGAGCCCGCGAATCCACCGGTTCGCGCCTGTCCGACGGTTGTCGGTTGCGATCCGGGTGAACCCTCTCGGCTTCTTGCGATACGCGGTCCCGCGACGTAACCATCACGTACGGATCGCGGAAACCTCACGTTCGAAGGATCGCGGATCGAATGGCGAAAGAACGAACCCGCCCGGCCGGCAGCGGTGGCGACCCACTCGCCGCCATGTACTTCATCGCGGCGGTGCTCATGGGCGTCGGCGCGCTGGTCGTCGTCGTCCTGATGTTGATCCCTTCCGATTTCCTCTCGTCCAACGACGGTGAAGTCTGGATTCCCGGTTCGGGCGAGGCATACGACGGTCCACCTCGCACCATCCAGGCGCCCGTCCCCGAAGATCTTCACCATCACTAGCGCTGTTAGTCGGAGGTCCGTGGGACACACGGCCGGCGAGCGCTCCTTCCGGTAGACTTCGGTCGACCCGGATCTGCAGTTGATGATCTGGATGGCTCCCAAAGGAACACGGGATCGAGATGCCTTTCCCACAGCGCGAGGTCGCGATCCTGGGGCGGCAGCAGCAGTGGGGGAGGGGGACGCGCGTAACGCTCATGAACCGACCGGACTTCATCGTCGTGGGTGGCGGCATCGTCGGGCTCTCGACCGCGTGGGCGCTCGGCGACCGCCAGCCCGGCGCGCGCATCCTCGTCCTGGAGAAGGAAGCGACGATCGCGGCGCATCAGACCGGCCGCAACAGCGGGGTCATCCACTCAGGCGTCTACTACCGGCCGGGAAGTCTCAAGGGGCGCTTTGCGGTGGCGGGGAATCGGTCGATGGTGGCTTTCTGCGAGCGCCACGGCATCCCGCACGAGGTGTGCGGCAAGGTGATCGTCGCGACGCGGGAGGATGAACTCCCTCGCCTCCGCGCGCTGCGCGACCGGGGGAGGGCCAACGGCCTGGATGCACGGATCATCGGGCCTGAGGAGCTACGGGAGGTTGAGCCGCACGTCAGGGGGCTGGAGGCGCTCCGGGTACCTTCCGCCGGGATCGTCGACTTCGCGGCCGTTGCGCGCACGCTGGCGCGTCTGATCGTCGAGCGAAGGGGCGAGATCCGGCTCTCGACGCGGGTACTTTCGATGCGCGAGACGGCGGACTCCGTCGTCGTCGAGACCGACAGGGGTCGCCTTGTAGCCGGTCAGCTCGTGAACTGCGGGGGCCTCCACGCCGACCGGCTCGCGCGCGCCGCGGGAATCCGCACCGACTTCCTCATCGTTCCGTTCCGTGGCGAGTATTTCGAGCTGAAGGCCGACCGCCGCCAGCTCGTAAGGAATCTCGTCTACCCGGTTCTCGACCCGGATTTCCCATTCCTTGGCGTCCACCTCACGCGGATGATCGACGGCGCGGTGCACGCGGGTCCGAACGCCGTGATGGCGCTGAGCCGCGAGGGATACCGGAAGGCCGACGTGTCGCCACGGGACACCCTCGAGGCACTCGCATACGGGGGTTTCTGGCGGCTGGCGCGACGACACTTCCGGCAGGGCGTGCGGGAAATGCATCGCTCCGTCAGCAGGGAGGCATTCGCCCGCTCTCTTCAAAGGCTCGTTCCGGAGGTCAGCGCGCGGGACCTCGTGCCTTCGCGGGCCGGGGTGCGCGCGCAGGCACTGACCCCGGCGGGCGACATGGTCGACGACTTCCTGTTCGCGGAAGGCCGCCGGACGCTTCACGTATGCAACGCCCCCTCGCCGGCCGCGACGGCATCTCTCGAGATCGGCGCCTACATCGCGGAGCGCCGCATGGGATTGGAGGTCGGCTCGCGATAGGCGGAAGCAAGCTGCGCCCCAGGTGACCCGTGGCCAGACGGGCCTTCCCCGCTGGGACCATCCCCGAAAACATCTACGGGAAAACCCGTTGACAGTTCGAGCCGCCCGCATTATGCTACGGAAGAACCCGTAACAAAGGAGTGCGCCGGATGGGGGAGATTGTCTTTACGCCGCGTGAGCTCGACGTGATGAGCATCCTCTGGCGTGCCGGGTCGGGCACGGTCGGCGAAGTGCACGATGCGCTGGCGGAGGAGGGCCTGGCCTACACGTCGGTCCTGTCGGTGCTTCAGGTGCTTGAGGAGAAGGGTCACGTCCGTCATGAGTCTGAGGGCCGCGCCTACCGGTACTTCCCCACGGTCGCGCCCGAGGAAGCCGGGACGAGCGCGCTCGAGCGGATCCGCGACGCGATCTTTCAGGGCTCGGCGGAGTTGCTCTTCGCCCAGCTCGTGTCGGACCGGGGGCTGAGCCGGAAGGAGCTGGAGCGGATGCGGAAGCTGCTGGCGGAGCGGCTCCAGG
>CAZUVK010000087.1:6796-11915 GCA_964623785.1 uncultured Gemmatimonas sp.
CGAGGGAGCGCTGCGCGCGAGGGGGCTGCCGGTACGGTGGGTATGGCTGGGGGCGCTCGCGCTGGCGATCGGGCTGCCGGCGGTCGCCGGCGCACGCGCCGGTGGCTGGCTCACGGCGGATCAGACGAATGTCCGCGAGGGCCAGGCCGGGGTAGCGGGTGCACCCGGGATTCCATCCGTTTCGTCCGGCGCGGCGGAGGGCCAGGCCGGCGGCACCGGCTCCTGGGTCGACAGCTGGTACCTCGGGGTCGCGGACTGGGTCGGGGCGGAGCGGTTGGGCTCGCTGGTCGGTTTCGGGTTGATCGCCTGGGTGGTCACCACGGCAATCCTTCTCTCGGTCCTTGCGTGGATGATGGTTCGCGCGCGGGCGGTCCGCTCCCGTTGGCCGAGGCAGCGTGTCGTCGGCGAGACGGTCAGGGTCGCTCCGGGTGCCGGTCCCGCGGTGCAGGGGATCCGTCGGCCGGAGATCATCCTGCCCGAATGGCTGCTGGCGGGTCCCGAGTCCGAGATCCGGCTCGCGGTGGCGCATGAACGGGAGCATGTCCGGGCTCGCGACCCCGGAGTCCTGCTGGCGGGCTGGGTGGCCGCCTCTCTCCTCCCCTGGAATCCCGTGATGTGGTGGATGTACTCACGGTTGCGGCTGGCCGTCGAGATCGACTGTGACCATCGGGTGCTCGCGGGTGGCGCCGGGCGGCTGGCCTATGGATCGATGCTCGTCGACGTCGCGTCGCGGCGTCCAGTCGGTGGTCTCGCGGGCGCGACCGGCCTGGCCGGCGTGCCTTCACATCTCGAACGGAGGATCAAGGCCATGACACCCAGGATCAAGTACGCGCGAATTCGGGCCGGCCTGTTCGGCGCCGCCGCCGCGCTCGCCTTTGCCGCCGCCTGCGACACGGCGATGCCGACCGCCGACGAGATCCGAGCGATGGATCTTGCCGCGGCGGAGGATCGGGCGAGCCGGATCCTCCGCACGGGCGATACGAGTGAGGGGATCGGGTACGTCGTCGATGGTGTGGTCGTGGAGCGTGAAGTCGCCGAGGCAATCGACGCGGAAACGATCGCGTCGATCGAAGTCGTTCGGAACGTCGCCGCCGTCGATGGCGGGCGGCCGGTGCCCGGGAGATTGATTGCGATCCGGAGGCGGGACGACTCAGCGGGCGGAGTCACGGGACAGGAGGTAACGCGTCTCGAGGGCGACACGATCACGTTGCTGCGCG
Organism: uncultured Gemmatimonas sp.; assembly: GCA_964623785.1. GTDB lineage: Bacteria > Gemmatimonadota > Gemmatimonadetes > Longimicrobiales > Longimicrobiaceae > WHSP01. Next base: position 8,014 of record CAZUVK010000087.1, read on the forward strand.
ACCAGACATCCAACGAAACCGGCACTGAACCGCTTGTCATCGTGGATGGCGTGATCGTTTCCCGGTCGGTGGATCTCCCGGCGCTCGATATCGAATCCGTTGAAGTGATCAAGGCCGCCGCCGCGGAGCGAATATACGGTCCGCGCGCGGCGAACGGCGTGATTCTCGTCAACACGCGCGCGGGGGCCAGCCGCGCGGAGCAACGACGTTGACAATCCGGCGGCGCGGTGGGCAATCGCCGTCGCGCCGCCGCGATTATCCATCGTGTTCGTGCCGGCGGAAAGTGGGTGGATTCCCGAATCAGACATGGGCTTCCAGAGCATGCATGATGCCGTCTCGGAGGAACTCGGCGAGGGGCGCAAAATCGTCGTCCACGTGCGCCCGCTCGAGTGCGCCGAAGTAGGTCGAACGTTCCTCTGCTCTAATCGTCGTCCATGGCAGGCCGGAGCCACCCAGAATGTAGTTCATGAGAAGACGAGCAAGGCGCCCGTTCCCGTCCATGAAGGGGTGAATGTGGACAAATCCCCAGTGCGTGAGTACGGCGCGGGTAATCGGTCCGGCGTCGATGTCGTTGATCCGCTCCATGAGGTGCACCATGTAGCGGCCGACCTTCTCGGGGCCTGGCGGGACATGCAGACTATGTCGGATAAAGACGGGGTTCTCACGCCAGCCGCGCATGTCCGTGGCGCTCACGATGCCCGCATCGATCGACGGCCCCCAGAGCTCGAGGTGCAGGTCGAAGATGATACTCTCGCTCATGTACGCTCCTCCTTGTCCGAATGCCTCGCGGATAAGGCCAAGCGTCCTGTCAAATGCCCGTGAATAGCCCTTGAGGGCCATCAGACGCGTAGTCTCGTCGGGCGTACGGCCCTCGTACGGCAGGCCCTCGAATACCGCGCGCACTTCCTCCCGGGTGATGCGGTATCCTTCGATCGTCGTCGAATGATAGATATCCTCGAGCTTTGCCGAGCGAGCCACCCGGGCGACTGTCGCCTCGGGCATCGGGACAATCGCCTGCTCCGTCCCACGGACCAATGCGTCGACGACTCCGGCGGCGCGCGAGAGCCGGGCTTGAAGCCGGTCGAGGCCCGGATCCCGCGTCGATGACCGGGCCGTGATGTAGGCCGGAACCACGATGTCCTTCCCGACGCCCGTCACCGTCCTGCTGACGTGGTGACGGTGGTGGGCGGAGAGCAATCGCTCGATTTGATCCGCGAGCCGCGTATTGCCAAGGTCGCGTGCCAGATGCCCCATCCGGGTCATCAGAACGTGTCGCGGATTTGCGCTGTAGGCGGCTTCCAGGGCGGGTTCCGCAACCACCAGGCTACGGAGCCACGCAAGCACCAGATCGCGGCGCTCGCGAATGTCGCCCACGGTCAAGGACAACAGCGTCCGCTCGGCGGAACTCACGGACACCTCGACGCCTCCGGCGGGCACGCGCACAGCGTTGGCTGCGATCCCTCCATCCGTGGCGATACCGTCGGGGGCGAGCAAGAGATCGAACCCCTCGGTCACCCCGAGTCGATGTTTGCTTCCGCTGGCGGCGTGCCGTACATGCAAGATAGAGGGGATCGTCGTATCGCCCACAAGCAGCTGTACGGCCGAGATGCGGAAGATCTCGGCTGGCCGGTATTCATCCAGTGCGACCTGGACGAGTCGCCAGTAGTTTTGGCGGAGAGCGTGGACCGCATCGGGATTATCCCGGCCGAGAGCCACCCATGCCCAGCCGCCGGGCGTCTCGGCGATGAGTTCTTCGTCGCGGAGGACGCGCAGGGCCGGCGCACTGGGGAGCCTTGCCCGTGGTCCAACATAGTTGCCGGCGGAGACACGCTCCTCCCACCATGCGACTGCCTCCTGCCGTGGCGCAATCTCCGTCACTTCCATCGCTCCTTGTCTCGGATTGTCGCGGGCACCGTCGCCGGTAGGATACCCCCAAGAAGGATGGTTGGTTTCAGATAGAACAATAAGTAGTATTCGGGTAGTACATGCGGTAGTTTTAGGATAACACACGAAACTCGTGCCTGCCGGATGCCCCTGGAGCGAGGCGAAACGAGAGCGGCCGTCGCGCGTCCGACCCGCGCGGGAGGGCCGCTCTTCACGGCGAGGAACGCCGTGTCGTGGGGGAGGGTGTGGTCAGCGACTACCGCCGCGTGGCCTTCGCCGTGGTCGTGAACATGCCGGCAGCGACGTCGATGCTGGCGTTCAGCGCGTCGCCGTCCGGCGTCAACGTGACGCGGATCGGGAACTCCTGACCCTGGGCATCGACGTCGTAGCTGAGCACCAGGTTATCGCCCGACTTCGAGATCCTGTCGATCGTGAGCGAACCGCCGCCCATCGGGTCGTTGACCTCGGCCGCGATGTTTCCGTTCGCGTCGGTGATGTCGAGCTCGATCGCGACCGCCTGACCCTGCGCGTCGATGTTGACGCTCCATTCACCGAGGAACGCGCGCGCGTCCGCCGTACGCACCGGCGCGTCCTGCGCGGCGGCCGTGGTGGCGCCCATCATGACCCCGACAACCAGAAGCGCAAGCGCGATCGGCACGAGACGGGATGAAATTCCGGCCATGAGCCTGTTCCTTATCTTGAGGGTTTCCGCGAGCGAGGGACCGGGTCGGAGCCGGGTAATCCAGGCGAGGCGAGTGAGGCCATTCGCCCGTGTGCCTGACAACCGCAATCTATATCCGGGTCGTCCGCGGAAAAGGTTCGTATAGCGCGGGGTTCTACCCGGGGCGGTGCGGTCGGGTTTCGTCAGTGGCTCGATCCGCGCCGGATTCGACATCCTTTCGGGAACTGGCGCGATCGTCATCGCCGGTCAGGTGGAGAAACCGAGCCGTTCCGCCACCTCGCGCTGCTTCCCATCGAGCGTCATGAACGCGATGTCGCCCGGGCTCCCGGCCAGATACAACGCCGCCGCGAGATGCCACAGGTCGGCACCGCGAACATATCCGGCGGCGGCGACCCGCCCGATCTCCCCATGCAGCGGGCGATCGGGGAGGACCCACGTCACGCCGGTCAGGAAATCCGCGTCAAAGGCCACGCCCTCGCGGCTGAACGTCGCGCGCAACTCCGCTTCGACGAGGTTGGCCGCGAAGACCCGGTCGAGCGACTCGAGTCGACGCGCGACGGATGCGCTCCCCGGCTCTCCGAAGGCGATCGCGACGAGGCACGAGGTGTCGACGTAGGCCGCCTTCATCAGTCCCGGTCGGCAAGAAACCGATCCAGCGCCCCGGGCTTCCTGGCGACCTCTCTCGGTCCCCCGAGCCGCTTCCTCTCGCGCACGACCACACCCCGCTCCTCCAGCCTCCGGAGGTGCGCCTCAAAACCTTCCTCGGGCGCCGTCGCGATCGGTCGGATCTCGGCGACAGGCTCGCCATGATAGGTGACGATCACCGATTCCCCGCGCTCTCGCACGAGCCGCAGGACCTCCGAAAACCTCGCCTTGGCCTCGTAAGTGGTGTAAGTCTTCATGCAGCGAGGATAATTGCACTAGTCAGATGAGTCAAGGCGCGCGGGACATGGGTTCACGTGGAGGACGCCGAGGGAACCGCGTGATGCTGACTCCCGAGCCCCACTGTCATCCTGAGCGAAGCGAAGGATCTGCATTTCCTTCCCGCCCCCGAAGTGCAGATCCTTCGCTTCGCTCAGGATGACAGTGGGGGGATCAGCACGACCGGACGCCGCTCAGCACGACCGAAGGCGTGCGCTCACCGCCCAGGGCACGGGACACCGACCTCACCGCCAGAGCGGCACCCGCCCCCCTGATGGTCCGGTCCCCCACGGAAGCCAGGCGAGCGCCGTGAGCCGTGGCGTGACCGCGTTCATCGGCGGCCGGATCACCACCTCCGTGAGCGGCTCCTCCGCGTCGGCGGCGCGCTCAGCATCACGATGCTCGACCGCAACCC
>CAZUVK010000087.1:11925-13002 GCA_964623785.1 uncultured Gemmatimonas sp.
TCGGCGGCGACCTCGATCCGGCGCAGCTCCTCCTGGAACTCCGCGTCCAGCGCCTCGATCTGCGCCTGCACCGCCTCGACGGTCTCTTCCGCGTGTTCGATGTCCTTGCGCGTCTGCGCGGCGCGCCCGGCCTGTCGGACCGCCGTGCTGGCTTTCGTCGCGCCCGCGCCGAGGAACGCGCCGAGGACCCCTCCCTTCGCCCCGCCCCGTTTGCTGCCGCTCGCCGCGCCGAGCACCGCGCCGAGCGCGGACAGCCCCGTGTTCAGCATCGCCTGCTTCGACTGCGCGGCGCGCTTCTCGACCGCCTGCTCGGCCTTGCGATGCCGTTCCTGGAGCGTACGGAAGCGCGGTTCGTACTTCTGTCTCAGCTTGTCCGAGGCGGCGTCGCGCGCCTCGCGGCCGAAGTCGGCCAGCCGCATCCGAAACTCCCGGCCCGGCGAGTCGGAGCGGGAGAACGTCTTGTGGGCCTTTGACTCGAAGACGGTGATCGCGAACGCGCCGGGGATCCAGCGGATGATCTCCTTGCCCCACCTGTCGTAGCTCTTCGGCTGTGCGGCTTCGGGCGGGAGCGCTCCGAACGACGCTCCGTCGATCGGGTCGGTGTCGAGCATCTCGAAATCGAGTTCGGTCGGAGCGGCGCGATCGGTGGCGAAGGGGATGTGGCCCTCTTCGAGATACGTGAGTACACGGGCCGGCCGCGTCTCCTCGATGCCCTGGCGTGCCGACGAGAAGCGGACTTCCGCCGCCGTCAGGATCGCCGGCCGGTAGATCATGCCTTCCGCGCGGGCGATCGGGGGAACGAAGAACTGCCTGATCTCCGGCGGCAACATCGGACGGGTCGCCGGGCCGCGCCCAGCCGGAGTCGAGGCGCCGACCCCGACCGTCGCCGCCGGCGCCGGGACGGGCGGGGGAGTCACCGCCCCGACCGCCAGCGGCGTCGCCGCCCCCGCGACCGCGTGCGAAGGAACGTTCAATTCCCGGATCTGCGCCAGCGTAAGCGGCCCCGCCAGGTACGACATCGCCCACCGCGTCGCGCTTCACCTCGGCCGCGCGTTCGAGCGACTGGCGAACCCCGGT
>CAZUVK010000087.1:13012-13236 GCA_964623785.1 uncultured Gemmatimonas sp.
CACCGCGTCGTCATCAGCGTCGGCGCTCCCCGATGCACGTTGTGCATCAGGAACACGCGCTTCCCGAGCCCCGAAATCATCCGGTCCAGCTCCGCCCGCGGAATCGGATTTGACCCCGTCATCGCGCCGTCGAGCGCTTCCAGCACCCGCGCCTTGTCGCGGTCCGTCTGCAGTCGCCCGATGAACCACGTCCCCGTGTTGCCCAGCCCCTTGTAGTCGAGGTC
>CAZUVK010000088.1:0-6941 GCA_964623785.1 uncultured Gemmatimonas sp.
GTGGTGGATAGCATCGCCTGGGGCCCGAGCGAAACCGTCGAGGGCCGGCCGGCCATCTCCCTCGATTTCGTTCTCCGGGTCAACGACGGACCCGCGGGGGAGGTTCGCCTCTATCTCGACGAGGGAACCGAGTTGCCCCTGCTACGCCGGCAGGTCGTGCTCTCCCCCGAAGGAGATTCGTCCGTTACTGAGACGTACGAGTTCTTCTGACCAATCGCGCGGCGGCGGCGAACGCTGGCCGCGCGTTTCCACCGAATCTCACGGGATCAGGAGCCACCGTTGCGCTCACTGCTTCGCCGTATCATCGCGCTTCTCGCCGTCGCTGTCGCGGGCGCCGGGGTCTACGCGGCGACGCTCGGGGCCGAACTCCCGTCGCACAGCCGCGAGTGGCGCACCGAGCAGGCGCTGCTTCCCGGCGTGACGATCGACGACGGGATCGTCCGGGTCCGCAACGTCCGCGACTTCGCCTACGCATCGCCCACCGAGTTCACGCCGGCGTACCATGACAGCGCGTACCCGATCGCCGGCGCCGAGCGCGTCTGGTTCGTGCTCTCCCCGTTCGGACGCGACTGGCGGGGGCCGGCGCACATCTTCCTCTCGTTCGGCTTCGCGGACGGCCGATACCTGAGCGTCTCCGTCGAGGCGCGGCGTGAGGCGGGCGAGGAGTACTCGATCATGAAGGGCGCGCTCCGCAACTTCGAGTTGATGTACGTCATCGCCGAAGAGCGCGACGTGATCGGCCTCCGCGCGGTGACGTGGGACGACCCGGTCTACCTCTATCCCATCCGCGCGACCCCCGAGCAGGTCAGCGATCTCTTCCGGATCCTGATGGAGCGCGCGCGGGATCTGGAAAGCCAGCCACGCTTCTACAACACTTTCACCGACAACTGTACGACGAACATCCTCGAGGCGGTCAACCAGATCGCGTCGGAGGCCATCCCCTTCGGGTGGGAGATCCTGCTTCCCGGCTACTCCGACCGGATCGCGCACGAACGCGGCCTGATCGACACCGACCTGCCGCTGGCCGAGGCGCGGCGCCGGTTCGAGGTGAACGGACGCGCCCGCGAGGCGATCGCCAGCGAGGATTTCTCGGCGCGGATCCGGAGCTGAACGCGACCCCGAACGATGCCCGAGCTTCCCGAGGTCAGCCTCTACCTCCACGCGCTGGAGCCGCGGATCGTCGGACGGCAGCTGGAGAAGGTGCGGCTCCGATCGGTCTCCCTTCTGCGAACGTACGACCCGCCGCTCCGGGCCGTGGAAGGCCTCACCGTCCGGGGACTCCGCCGCATCGGCAAGCGGATCGTCTGGGAGATGGATGACGACCTCTTCCTCGTCATCCATCTGATGATCAGCGGCCGGCTCCGCTGGCGGAAACCCGGCGCGGCGATCCCGAAGAAGGGCGTCCACGCGGCGTTCGATTTCCCCGAGGGCGCGCTGCTGCTCACCGAGACCGCGACTCACAAGCGGGCGTCGCTGCACGTGGTCCGCGGGGAGGCGGCCCTGGCGGCGCTCGACCCAGGCGGGGTGGAGCCGCTCGACGCGACACTGCCGGAGTTCGCCTCCGCGCTCACGCGCGAGAACCACACGCTGAAGCGCGCCCTCGCGGATCCACACATCCTCAGCGGGATCGGCAACGCGCACTCGGACGAGATCCTGCTCGAGGCCCGTCTCTCCCCGTTCAAACGGACGCGGCAGCTCCCGGCGGAGGAGATGGAACGGCTGTACGTCGCGACCCGGAAATCACTCTCGGAGTGGATCGAACGGCTGCGGGAAGAGTCGGGGGAGGGCTTCCCCGAGAAGGTCACCGCCTTCCACCCCGCGATGCGCGCGCACGGAAGGTTCGGGAAACCGTGCCCCGTCTGCGGCACGCCGATCCAGCGGATCGTTCACGGCGACCACGAGACGAACTACTGCCCGGGGTGCCAGACGGAGGGGCGGCTGCTGAAGGATCGGGCGCTCTCGCGGTTGTTGGGGGATGACTGGCCGAAGACGCTGGAGGGGTGAGTGGATGACGCGGAGAGACGCAGTAAACCGGTTAGCGAAATTTGGCCGTATCTGCTCGTTTGGGTCACTGTAGCGGGCGCCGGTCCGCCGTGATGACGCTGCCATTGGGTAGCACCGCATGTAGCTCGGCAGACTGGGCTCCGTCGGCAGCCTCCTCCACCGAGGCTATCCAAAACCAAGGCATCCTGCACGAACACTGTTGTCCTATGTCACTCTCATCGTCCTCCGGTGGCGCGAGAATATCTCCGCAGGTTACACACTTCACATGAAAGCTGCCGCAGCGGTCGCACTTACCCACGTAGTGGACATACGAAAACCGTTGTGGCTCGATTCCTACTAAGACGGACAATGGAACTGCGCCGAAACTAATCTCAGGATACCCGTTCCAGAAAACCAATCCGTCCTTGCAACTGGGTGCTTGGCAGCTGGGCCAAGTCGCAGGATCGAAGTTATCCAGGTACTCAAGGGGTACGAGGCGAATCGAAACCGTTGCTTGCGCCCTCTTCTCCGCCGCCCGCGAGTAACCGTTCGGACACACAAGATAGCCGTGCGTTGCCGACACGTCTTCCATCAAACCTCGGAATGCCTCAACGTCTTTCACGTCGACCCGACGATTCCTCATCTTCGCGTCCACCACGATTCGACGTGAATTGTCAGTATCGTGGCGCAAATCGATCAGAACATCGATCTGGCGCTTCCGTCCGCTGAAGCGCCCGACGAGCTTCGCATTGGGCGTTACGCACATTTGGGTGGAGACTTGGTTGGCGATCAACTGTGCGACCATGCGCTCGTACTTTTCCCACATTGGTAGCAATCTCGCCATCTTGGTGCGCGTTCTAACTGTTAAGGTTGAAGGCGACGATGGTGCCATTCCCCATGATGCGACCCACGGGTCGCGTCACGAGTGCTGCAGCGAGATCGGGACACGCGGTGAAGTAGGATCGGCACCGCTGGATTCGTCGAATGCCCCTCTTGGTCGATCGAATCACGCCCCCAATCGTGGAGGCGTATCTAGCCTCTCGTCTCACACGAGCCGGACGACGTTTGTCTCAATCAACGCATGAAGATGGGATCGTAGCCGACCAGGAAGGTCCCCTCCACTGACGACTACGCCGGCTTCCATGTTCTTCTCCAGGGCATGGCCGGTGAGGTTGGCACTGGTGAGAAAGGCGAGGCTACCGTCCGCGACTGCCACCTTGGCGTGGACCCGGCCATCGACGAACGGGGCGGGTCTGTCCGCCCAGGCGTACAGGGACGCTGACGGCACACGATTCCTCATCGTGGCGATGGGATCGACCGACAAACTGCCTCCATGGCTCGTCGATGCCTCGAGGAGGATTCGAACGTCGATACCGCGCTCGACCGCTGCATTCAGCTCGTCGACGACCGACGTGACGTCGTAGACGACGAAGCTGACAAGGAAGAGGTCGCTTCGAGCATGACGGACCAGGTCCAGGAGCACCTGCTCCGTGCGCCGGGTCGCAACGAACCGTGTCGTCGGTCCCGTCCATACCAACTCGACGCTCTGTTCACGTTCCGCGTGTTGGCGTGCTTCCGAGGCACCGAGGAGCATTCCGGCCACCTCGTCGCCGCTCACCCCACCCTGTGCCCACGCGGCCAATAGGCGTCCGACCGAAGCTCGTGCAGGAGGAGTACCGACCAAGGTTTCGACCGCCGGAGCCACATCGGGTGTGGCGAGGCCACGCAGAGCATCCGTGACGGTACGAATCCTCGAAGGAGACACGAGAGAGGCCAGCTCCACGACCGCGTCGAGGAGCGCCTGCATCAGACTTTCCCGAAGAACGCGGCATCGGTGACGTCGAGCGTCTCCACCACGAGAGCGCGGTCCAGGTATCGGTTGCCTCGCTCGCAAGACGTTTCCGATACGAAGGAGCACGCGTGGCATGAACCGCCGTGCAACGACTGATCCTTCGTCGGGTCGTGCTCGGAACACAGGGGGTCCGACGCGCAAATCTTCGCTCGGTCGAGCGACTGCCTGAGGAGGCGTCCCAGGTTCTCGGGCTTGCCGAGTTCGACCAGTCCTCCGAGGGTGCCGTCCGAATCGGCCGCCGCCGTGTAGACGAGGATGCCCGCCTGCGGCTCGGCGCCCTCGGTGTCGGCATATACGCGCTCGCGAATGCTCGCGGCGTTGTACCCACACTCCAGTGCCAGCTCCCGGATGAGGAGATGCGCGACCGTGTGGAGGAGAACAAAACGCATGCCGGGAAAGCCCTCGACGAGATCGAGTAGTCGCTTCGTCCGCCAACCGCGATGGCCTCCGCGGAGTCGGGCTTCGAGCGCTTTCACACCCGGCAATGCCGCCCACACGAGGAGCGCGGCTTCGTCGAACTGCAGGAAGATCCCTTCTCCGTGGACCTGTGTGGCAGGGATCCAGCCGGCAGCCGCGCGACCGATGGGTGCGCGCGGAGCCCGCTGGTCACCACCGCCTTCGTCCGGGGATTCGACGCGTGTGAAGCCGAGCAGTGCGTTGACCTCCCGCAGCCGTTCCAAGAGCAGCACTCGCGAGAGATACCGCTCGAAGCCAGGTGGAGTATCCACCCTCCTGCTCATGAAGTACGGGTAGTCCGTCGGCGGGGCCGGTGCCGTGAGCACGTCCCACTCGGGACCCTTCAGATCTAGTTCGTCATCGCCGACCGTCCCACTCCGATGCGCGTCGATCGCAGCCCAGACCTGGTCGCTGGTGAACCCCTCGATGCCGGGCAATAGCGCCGATTTCTTCAGCGTTTTCACGACGGCCGCCGCCTCGATGGCACTTTCGACATCCTCGAAGAAGGTCCAACCATCGGCCACGAGCTGCGCGAGTGGGCTCCCGGTCTGCGGGATGGCGAGCACCGAGAGCGTCACCGGGAACCACCCGTTCGAAGCGCCGAGCAGGATCGCTCTCGGGACCTCATGGCAATCATCCTCGAACCGATCGAGATGGGGATGACGCCCCCGGCACCCGGGAAGATTCTCTCGGCCCACTTGGCCGAAGGCCTGCGCCATGCTCTTGGCGGCTTCGCACGAGTCGCAGCGTACCCAGAGGTTCTCGGTCTGTAGCGACGCGCCACTCTCGAAGAAACGCAATGTGCCCCTACAACCACTCGGGCCGCCGTGCACGAACCAGTGCCACGGGAAATCGTCGAGATGACCGGAACGGCAGGCGAGGAGGAAGCGCGCCGGCACGGCGTCCGCATCGCGCGGTTTCTGATCGCCCTTGGAACCCGTACAGCCCTTGTGTACGAAGCGTGTCCATTCCGGCCGAAAGCGATTGGCTTTCAGCTCGAAGAGCCCCGCATCGAACGGCGAGAGCAAGCCACACTTCACGCAGCGCATCCAGCGAGGAAACGGCTTCACGGGAACGCCCACGAAAGCCTCCGCCGAGAACGGATCGACCTCGTTCCGCTCGGTCAGTGGCGGCATGCGGAGCGACTCGACCTGGTTACCGAGCACACGCCGTACGTTGGCGAGTAGCCGAGCTTCCTGGATCGGCTGGCAACGGTTTCTCTTCCAGCGGTCGATGCCCATCGTAACGACCGAGAGGTTCGGAAGGTCGATCAACGCACCGGGGCCGTAGGTCCAGAGAAGCTGGCTCGGACGAACCTCTCCCACCGGCGTCTTGCTCATGCCGACTCCTCGGCATCGCCCGTCGGTCGAACTCGCCAATCCGGATCCTGAGGGGAACGATCGTCCTCCATCACCAGATTCACACCCGGCTCGACCTCACGCATCGACATGGGCACCGTCCACGTCGACCATGGGCGGATGCCAGGGGCTTCCAGCAAGGGGTAGGCGGTCGGGCCGGCGCGGCGTTTGTCGTACACGAGGATTCGCCCACCGACGCCGGCCTCCTTGGCCCAGAGGTCCGCCCTACTCTTGAGCTCGGCCTCGGTGAGAGCCTTCTTACGGGAGTCCTCGGTGACCTCCCACGTGCGATCCGTTACGGCGCCGACCGTCGAAACCATCTCCGGTCGGCTGGGGCTCGTCATCTCGCCCGCTCCCGGATTCGGGCCGAACGGCTCGAATCGGTTGCGCATGACGGACAGCATCGTACCGGTCAGGCCACGGTCCATCGCGCGCGGCGAGAACGGTGTGACCGACTGCGCCTCGACGTGCTGGTAGAAGGTGGCGTGGTAGTGCTCGAAGGTTTCGTAGTGCGAGAGATCGCGCGGCCGAGCCCAGGTGAGCACCGCAGCGACGAGTCCGGGAAACGCACGACCGACTCGGCTGGTGGCTTGGATGTACTCGGCCGTGCCTTTGGGCTGGCCGTTCACGACCATGACGCCCAAGCGGCTCACGTCCACGCCGACGGACAACATGTTGGTCGCGAGCACGACGTCGATCGGACGAGGATCGTCGGGACCCCGTCGAGCCACGAATTTCCCGGCCGCCGGATCGAAGGTACCGTCGAAAGAGATCTCCAGTTGGTCGAGGTACTTCGGGATGTCGGCGTTGCTCACGCGGGACGTCAGTTCGGCGATGTTCTCCACTCGACGCTGTTCGAGACCCGGACGCTCGACGAGGCTCATGTTTACGCGGAACGCACGGGTCTGCACGTCGTCTTCGGCGAGCCGCTTCATGCCGCCGAGTTCACGCAGCGAGTTGAAGTACCCGACGAGGGTCATGTACGGGTCGGCGACCGGGCCGAAGGTGTCGAAAAGCCCCTGCGCGGCGGTCAGGAACGCGGTGTAGGTACGAATGAGCACCGCCGGCCGTGAGCTGCCCGGCGCACAGATTCCGATGTACCGGCGCCCGGGCTGATTTTCGATCGGGCGCTGCACCGAGAAGAAATCGTCCTCCACGTCGAGCGCCTTCGGTGGGAAGATCGCGAGCCGACGCATGAAGACGTTGCGGACCTGATCGCCGGCACGTCGCACCGTCGCCGTGGACGCTACGATCTTCGGACGCACCTTCACGTCCCCGAACGGCCACGAACA
>CAZUVK010000088.1:6951-13215 GCA_964623785.1 uncultured Gemmatimonas sp.
CACGAACAGAGGTCGTCGACGGCCGTCTCGTACAGGCCGACCATCGTTCCGAGCGGGCCACTGATGAGATGGAACTCGTCCTGGATGATGAGGTCCGGTGGGCGGATGGAACGGATGGGCTTCACCTTGGCCGCGGGGTGGGGACCGCGGGCCCTATGGCCGCCACCGCAGTCGTGCCCCGGCCAAAGCAAACCATGACGGTCGCACTCCTCACGCACCCTGCCGAAGAGCGTCCTCGCCTCCGTACGCCAGGCCATCATCGCGAACTTGTCCACGGTCGCGATCATCATCGTGGGAGGCCGGTGGTAGATCTCCTCGTCGACGAGCTTCACCGGGATTCCAGGATGCGCGTTCCCGTGCGAACGCGCCTTGCCGAACTCGCACCGAGCGAGCTTGTCACCACAGTAGATCGCCGTTCGCAGCACGGTCTTGTCGACCTCGACGTCGCGACCCGCCTGGATCTCGGAGCCGCACCACGGACAACTCGTCAGCAGCGCGGGTGAAGCGATGCCCGAGCGGTTGCGGTCCTTGTCGCGGATCGCTTCGATGGCTCTATGCGCCTCTTCGTTGGTGCCCGGCGTGACCTTGTTTCCGACCCAGAGCCCGAGGGTGAATGGCTCGGGACCCCACTTCCCGACGTCGGCCCAGCGGATCGACTCCATCGCGCAGAGGAGCGTCGCCGCCCGTTGGAACTGCTGGAGCGTCAACAGGCGCAGCGTATACCTCATGATGACGGCGAGACCTCGTCCACCGTCGAGATCCTCGACGACACCCTGTAGGCGGCGGATGCCCATCGCGAACGCAGCCACGCCGAGGTAAGCCTCCGTCTTGCCACCGCCCGTCGGGAACCACAACAGATCCGCGAAAGCATCCGAGGGACTCGTACGGTCCAGGTGCCGAGGATCGGCGAGCGACGGTATCGAGAGCAGCAGAAACGCGAGCTGAAACGGTCGCCACGAGCGGTTCTTCCGCACGTCGACGGATTCTAACGTGACGTCCTCTTTTCGGCGGCGTTTCAACGCGTAGATCCCTCTTGCGCGCTGCAGAGCCATCGCACTGTTGGCGAAGCGAAATGCCTCCAGAGCGTCTGGGTTCGAGAGGAGGACTTTCACCCCGGCCCGGAGTCGCCCGAGGGTGGTCGTACAGCGACCGAGGGCATCGTTGGCCGTGCCGTCGTAACCAACGATGGAGACACCGACCCGGGCCCGTTGTTCTTCGATCCACGCAGCGTAGTCGTCGATCAACGTGTCGAGTGCTTCCTTCAACTCGGCCTCGTCCAGCTCGGCGAGAGAAAGCATGTCGAGCCAGCCCCGCTCGACCATTCGGCGCATCGCGGGTCGGTCGTCGCCATCGAGTCCGGGCGTCTCCGTGACGGGCACCTCGTGGCACGGGACGACCTCCGTACGGACCTCGACCGCGCGAGTCGGGTCGCTGTCCGCCGGGCGGGCGTGGACGGCCACACCGTGGCCCACGGCGAACTCCACGCGCCTTCGATAGATGAGTCCGAGATGGTCACGTTCTTCGTCTTCGACGACGACGTCGATGTTCGGTCGGCGTCGGAACACCGCAGCATCATCGTCGCCGGTCCCCCGAACGACGATCTCCGGTTGGAATAGCCATGCGGCATCCTCGTTACGGTCCGGAGCCAACTGGCCGTTGACGAGGAATAACGTGACGAGACGTTCCCCTTTGGTGTTAGTGCGGATGGTACCCTGGATCCTGACCTCTCCCTGGTCGTCATCCGGAACGAGCGGTCTGATGACACCGTCTACGAGTTTCAGGGTCACTCGGCCGCCGCGAGGGATGCGACGCCATACCTTTACCTTGGCCTCCTCGACTTCACCCGTCTGGCGGTTCTTGCGTGGCTTCGTGTACTCGTGCTCGTCGTTTGGAACACGCGCGTAGCTCCCCCAACCTGCGGTGACGTCGAGAGTCCGGACGTCCGGACCGACACAGAAGGTTAGTCCTAAGCTCGAAGGCACCAACGATTGATTATTGGTCGTGTCGATCTCGTCGAGGGCGTCGTCTTCGGGTTCGACACGTCCGCTCGCGCGATTGAACTCGGCTCCGGGTTCGTGGAGCGGCGCTTCGCGGAGGTCCTCCAACTCCTGAGGCTCTCCCGCTGCTGCCGCGGGCTCCACGAGCATGGACTCGGATCCTCTCGGCCTGCGAGGCGCCAGCTTCCCGACGAGGTATCGGTCGCGGACGCTCATGTCGACGACGAGTTCCTCGGGACCGTCGGCGGGCCCCAGCAGGTCGTCGCGCGTCGCCAGCTCAAGCAGCTCGCGCACATAGGCCACGTCTTGGATGAGTGGCACGTCCGCAAACGACAAGACTCCGTCGCGTGCGAGTAAGTTCGCGAGGTCTTCGGGACGCAGGCGTGAGACGAACCCCTTGGGCAATGTCAACCCGACGTCGGTGAGCGAACTCGCCGTCGTGACCGTATGTAGCTTGTCGAAGTATATCGTGGTCGATTCGAGATCGCTGCGGATACGCATGATGCTCCCGACGCGCTTCAAAGAACCGGTCGTGTCCGCGACGACTACCCAGTGACCGCGTTCAAGCGCGCCGAAGCCGATGCGATCACCGCCGAGCCGAACGGTAAACGGACCGAGCGTCGTCGTCTCCTTGGCGAGCCATGCGTGTGCGTTCGGGTTGGCGGTCGTCGTCATATGTCGCTCGTCCTTTCCCCCTACAGTTCTACGCGGGAGAAGTGCGGGTAGATTCGGTAGAACTTCTTGAAGACTTCGAAAGGATCGAGTCCCATATCGGAGCCGGGCAGTTCGAAGCCGAGCTTCGCCTTGGCGTCTTCGTTCGATTCCATCGTCAGTCTCTCCAGGGTCGACAGTGCGGGCAGATCAAGGCGGTGGGGAGCGTCGGTCGTCGAGTAGAACTCCCAACCTTTCACCAGTTCTTCGGTGGTGGTATCGTCAGGCGCGCAGACGAGCAGAGTTGCGGTCACCATCGCCTGTCCGTCTTTGTAGTGAGTGGCCAGGGCCCATACGATGCGACGGTCGCGGAAGTTGAGAATCTCCTTCTCGACGGCGAGCCGGAGGACGCGGAGCAGCGTTCGCCCGAAGTTCCTGTGAGTCATCCCGTCCGGATGGAGACCGCTGGGGAAAAGCGGGCCAAGGCGCTCCTTGAATCGGGCAAGACGCCACTCTTGCGTCGTCGGCTTCTGCGCGCGATCCCCTGTCGTTTCGCCATCCACCTCGACGGAAACCTCGGTTGCGTCAGGCTTCCCCAGCGATTCCGGGTTGGCGTTAAGTGTCACGCGCAGCACGCTGCTGATGGGGACGGTGCCGATGGTCCGCGAGAATCGCTGGATTTGCTCCGGAACCGCCTTGGCTTCGGCGTAGTCGAACCAGATGATGACGGGCACTTCGAACTCAGTATCGTCGATGTAGCCCTCGAGTGTCTTGTGAACGCACTCGATCGAGGCGATCGGCCGGTTGAACATCTGACGCTTGTGCACCTCCTCCAACGACTCGATACAGGTCATACGGCCGATGCCGAGCCGCGCGTGAACCAAACGGAAGTCCTCAAGGAACGGGCCTCCGAGACCGACGTAGTGATACTTATCCAGGCCAAGCTTCGGGGTCAGTCGCATCAACAGCGAGAGAAACAGTTCGCGATCCACGGCCTTGTTGGGCCGCAGCCTGTATGGCAGTGAAGAGGCCGTACTCATCGCTCAACCATCCTGCTTCCTGGCTCTCGTGAGCTGCAACTCGAAGCATCGGTCTCCAACGATGCCGGGCTTTTCGTTAACATCGTCGAAGAGCATCTTCGAGACGAGTCGAACTTCCTCGAGAGGCCGCGAGAAGGTGATGCGCCGCGACGACGGTGTCTGTTGCTTCGGTGCCGGAAGAACGCCCTTCTTACGTGGGTCGAACTCAATGTGATCGTCCGCCTTCCTGACCGGCTGGCGGGAAGCGATCGTCTCGATCACCTTGCTCAGTGACATTGGGCGAGCGTCCTCCCAGTGCTCCGACTGGTCGGCGCGCGGATGGTTCTTCCACTGGTTCGTGTACGAGATCCAAATCCGCATGCCCTCCTTCATCTTCACGAGAGACTCGAGCCAAACGTTTGACGACGTGTCGAGAGCCCGCTTCGTCGTGGTGACGGGGAGCTTCTCAGCGCGCTTGGAGCGGAACTCGATGATGCCCGTGATGACGATGAACTGGTCGTGATACATCGGGATGCCGTCGCCCCAGCCAGTAAGGCGGCTCTTGTCGCCCACGATCACCGCGCGATCGTTGCAGAGCACCGTCCAACCCGCCGTCGTCGAAGAGCGGCGCTCCTCGAAGGCGGAATCGTCCTCGTCGTCGCCGATGGGGCGACTCGTGTTCAGACCGACTGCGATCGAGACGAGCACACCATCAATGGTCTTCTGGAAGACGTAGGGCGCAGGTCCGTCTTCTCGCTTCGACACAAGCACTTCGACGTGCACAGCCTCGACGGGTTCGTCATTCAGCTCCACTTTGAGGCCGCGCTGGAGGAAGATCGTGAAGTGTTCCGAGACGGCGGCTCGTACATCGTTCACGAATCCTTGGTTGGCAAAGTGGCGTGAGACACCTTCGTAGAGCTCCTCGACGCGAATCGTCGTGCCTGGCTCGCCGAGTTTTTCGTTGGCGGTCGTAGGTTCCATGATCGGGAGCGGGTCCCAACCCGTGGCATCCAACCACTCCGACGTGATCGGTACCTCGAATGTGTCCTCGCCGTGTCGAGTACGAACGAGGGCCTCCCGCCCCATCTTGAAGATGGCGCGCTTCATGCCGACGCCGTACATGCCGATAGTTTCCGTGTCTGAGTCACGGTCGTCGTTGGGCTCACGACCCATCTTGAACGCATAGTTCTTTGCGACGTCGCGCGGGATGCCGCCGCAGTTGTCCTCTATCGAAAAGTGATCCTCCGCCAGTGTTATTCTCACGTAGTGCTTTGTGTAGTCGACCTTACCACCGTCTGCGAGGCGGAGGGCACCATCGATGCAGTTATCGACGAGGTCGAGGATGGCGTCCGCGAGGCTGATATCGCGCGTCAGCATCGACACGAAGAACTGCTTGGTCGGACTCGCCTGGGCGACATCTGTGCTCGGTCTTGTCACAAATCCCTCCGCCCGGTGAAGAGTGCGCTTATCATCTCGTTCATTGCTCTGATATCACCCCGTTCGATACAGTCGGCGATCTGATCTTGCTCCGACACCGATGCTGGTGGGACGCGGATATCCTTGATCATCTGCTGAGTTATCTGGGGAAATAATTTCTTTCCATGGGTGATAGGTAGAATAAATGTGGAATTGGCGGCATCGGATACGAGAACTGCAGCGATGTATTCAAGCCGAAAGCCACAGTCCGGAAGAACACGGATATTGTACACGGACTGGAGCGTTACAAGGCTACGGCGATCAATGCCCGCACGAACTTGGCTGCCCGTTTTCACGACGACGATCTTTGGCGACTTATATACGGACGCCTTCTTCTTCACGAGTCGCTCGGGCATCCAATGGGTCGCATCTGGCTGAGCCAAGAGAAGAGCGACGCCTGCGCCGGCTAAGACAGGAATCTTATCATCGCCACCCGAGCTGCTGCTTCCCATAGGAGTCAGATTTTTCTTACCGATCTCTTCTCCTCGGCTGATGGTGGCCATGTCGCCAAGGGACTTCCACGACGCCATATCTGGGATAGAGTCGCCGTCGGGAAGCGGCGCACTCCAAGGATGCCGGCCATCGGCAATGGACGCGATGGGCAGTATCCGTGCATCATTGCCCGATGCGCGATACGAGAACGTGCCAGTATCTTTCTCAGCGGGCGAACCTCCACCGCGTTGCGCTACCAACGCGAATACGCTCACGCCTGCTTGAAATACTGCACCGACATGATCGACGGAAATGGTGTGAAATTTTGATAATACAAACTGCCTGACTACGGACGGCTCAGAGCGAGCCAATATCGCATCCGGAAGCACAAACCCAAGATGGCCGCTGCGCGAAATGATGCTGACAGCGCGCTCAATGAACAGCCAACAAATATCCCACTGCCCAACTCTCAGGCGAAAGGCCATCTTGGCGACCTTCGGTCGTGCTTCGCCGAATGCATAGGGAGGGTTCCCAACAACGGCGTCGAACCCTACTCGCTTCCCAAGGAAGACCTCAGGAAACTCAAGCGGCCAGTGAAACGGAGTGCGCAAGCTTCCGTTGGGTGTATCTGCCGCTGTCAAGGCCCCGTATTCAGTACCAGTCGTTATGAGAGTGTGAGGGCGGTCGAG
>CAZUVK010000089.1:0-345 GCA_964623785.1 uncultured Gemmatimonas sp.
GACGATCTGCCAAGAGAGGCCGAACTTGTCCTTCAGCCAGCCGCACTGCTGGGCGTTCGGATCCCCGCCGGCCGTGAGCTTCTCCCAGTAGTAGTCTAGTTCCTCCTGGTCTTCGCAGTTGATCTGGAACGATATCGCCTCGTTGAACCGGAAGGCTGGCCCACCGTTCAGCGCGGTGAACGAATGGCCTTCGAGCTCGAAATCCACGGTGAGGACCGAGCCCTCAGGCTTCCCGTGGAATTCGAATCCGACCTTGTCGTAAATCAATCCGATCTCGTCCTGCTTCAACCTGTACTGGAAGGACACGTCCAGTGCGAGCGCTGATCCAGCATCCGTCGCTGATGC
>CAZUVK010000089.1:355-13071 GCA_964623785.1 uncultured Gemmatimonas sp.
TGGAATTCGAAACCGACCTTGCCGTACCGGGTGATCCTCCCGATCCGCGAGTCGGGGAAGATGCCGACGTAGTAATTGGCGGCCTCCTCGGCTTCGGAATCGAACCAGAGGCATGGGGTCAGGCGCTGGATCTTCGACATGGCGATAGCTCCCGTGATGGCAGGTGAGATGAACACGAACGCACTTCCGTGTCCATTGATCGAACGGGAGGGCCTGGAATCGACAACGCGTGACCGAAGCGCGGGCTCGTCTCCAGCGCGTGCCCTGGGATGCGGCGAGGGGACTACCTGAACGCGAAGCGCGCGAAAGGACGAGAGGGGCGTTGGCGTCAGGGGGTATTGCGCGTGGATCGTGGAGTGGTCGACCGCGATTCCTCGCTCTTCCGTCCCCTTCATTCTTCCGTGGCGAGCACCGACAGAAGAATGAAGGGGACTACGGCGGGTCAGGCCGGCTCGATCTCCAGGATGATGCCCCAGTTCTCCATGCGTTCCGGGTCCGTTGAACCTTCATCCCCTGGATGGTAGTACCCGACCCAGCTCGACGGCGCCCCGGTCCAGACCCGATGGTACCGGCCGAGATGGTCGTTCGAGGAGAACGTGTCGATCTCGTCTCCCACGATCTCGACTTCGAGGTGGTCCTGGACCTCGCCTTCGAAGATGACGTGGTTCAGGTAGAGCCGGTTGCGGGCCGGATGGTCTGAAATGCTGTAGACGCCGTCGCCGCTCGGCAGCCGGGTCTCCGCGATCACGCCGCGGTCGCGCGAGGATACGCGGATGTTGAAACGGAACTCTCCCTCATCATCCCATGGCGGCTCGAGATTGTCGTGGATCTGAATCGTCCGAAGGATCACCCGAATGCGCCCTGCGTTGTCGTCCGCCATGTTCGCTCCCTGGTCTTTTCCCCTTTACGTCGTCCGTGTCGACGCACGGAGCCGGTAAAGGAACGTTGATGCCGACGAATCTCTGATTCCACTGGCGAACCAGAATGGCGTTTCGTCGGCGCATTGTCCAGCGCGAAGAAGCGCAACTGACGGGCGGCCGGACTCGGCGCGCCCGTCAATCGACTTCCCGGTCACTCGATGTGCACCTGCGCGAAGTCGTAACTCGCCAGCAACGGGAAGGTCGGCTCGTTCGCGTAGTCCTGCGACGTGCGGACGCCTCCGTACGAGTAGTTCGCGGTGAACCGCTGGTTCAGCACGAGATCGGACGCACACGCCAGCGCCGTCGCGGTGATCTCGCAAGATCCTCTGTCAATCGGCTTCAGGATGCCGGTGAGCACGCCGTCGATACGGCTCTCGTGCCATACCTGCTGCATATACCTGCCGCTGGAGTCGATCTCCAGCCACCCCGTGGTCGCGACGACCTCCACGAAGCCCAGTCCCGGAATCTGCTCCGCGAAGACGACGGCCGGGAGCGGGCGATTGTTGGCCTTGAACAGGGTCAACGTGCCAAGGATCCCCTCCGGCACCGGTACCTCGACATCCACGGACGCGGCGACATTGTCGATACGGGCGGTGATCCTGGCCGCCCCGACTCGCACCGGCTGTACCCGCCCGACCGCGTTCACGGTGGCGACGGACTGGTCTGAACTGGACCAGGTTACCGGGCGGGAGACCGGCTGACCATCGCGGCCCAATGCCACGGCCTGCAGTACGACGTTATCGCCGAATGCGATTTCCGAAGGTCCCGGCGTGATGAGAATCGACTCGACGATCTCCGGGTTCGTGGGGACCGGGGACCCTTCAGAGCAGGCTGCTCCCGTCATGATGGTGCATAGGAGAAGGGCGCTTCTTCCGCCCCGGATGTTGCTCATGATCGTGACTCCCAGACTGTGGTTGATTCCGGTGCCCGGTCCACCGCCGACGCGGGGTCGGACAGCGGGCACGAACGCTGGAAAACACAGTATGGGAACCGGAGATCGCGGGCATGGGTCAGTCGACCCGGAGCCAGCCCAGCTTCATGTCTCACCGTTCTTCACGGGCCTCGATCCAGCTCCGTGATGTTGAGCGTGCCGAAGGCGGTCGTGTCTCGAGAGTACGTGCCGATCCAGATATCGTACTGGCCCTCCGGTGGGTTGCCGACGACGACCATCGGGTCGATCGTGCCGGCCGAGTCGTCGTTGCACATCCACGATCCGTCGGGGAGGTTGATGAGGATCGTGGTATCCGCGTTGTCGTCGGCCTGGAAGAAGAACCGCAACTCGCTCGACCGCCCGCTCCAGTTCAGCCGATAGTCGGGCTGGGCGGTGGCGTACCCGACGCACCCGTTTCCGAGGTACGAGACGTCCACCGATCCACCGCCGACCAGGAGTTCGTCTGTCGCGGGGTCAGGCGTAAACCCGGCCCGAAGCGAGATCGCGCCGTAATACGGCCCGAGCGTATAGTCCAGCTCGTCCCGCGTATAGCTGCCCGGGCTCAGGTCGAGTTCAGTGATGTAGAGCGAGCCGCCGACGAACGATCCGGCGTGGTAACTCCCGACCCAGATGTCGTACTGACCGGGCGCGGGGTCGTCGAGGACCACCATCGGGTCGAGCGAGCCGCCAGCCGCGTCGTCGTTGCAGGTCCAGCTTCCATCGGGCCGGTTGATCAGGAGCGTCGTATCGCCGCCATTGTCGGCCACAAAGAAGAACCTCAGGTTGTCGGAGCGGCCGGACCAGTACAGACGGAAATCGGGCGCGATCGCGGCGTGGCCCGCGCATTGGCCTCCAATGTAGCTGACATCGGTTTCGCCGCCGCTCACCAGGTGCAACGTATGCGGGTCCGGAGTGAACCCGGCGCTCAGCGTTGCCGACCCGAAGTAGGGGTCTTCCTCGAAACTCAGCCGCCCGCCGCGAATCACCGGCGAAGTCGTGCCGCCAGCAATGGCGCTCCGGTCGGATTCGAGACCGGCATCCAGCGCGGCGAAGACAGCGTCCATCGCGAGGATCCCGCCCAGACGGCCGCCGGTCGTCTCCTCGGTCCGGACCGCGGTCGGGATACCCACGATCTCGCTATTCCCGTTGACGGCCAGGCCACCGCTGTTGCCGGGTGAGATCTGCGCGTCCGTCTGGTACCAGACGGGGAGGCGCTCGTCTCCCATCGTTCCGTTGCGAATCGTCGTTACCGCGCCCTCCGTGAACGCGAGATATCCCTCGCCAATTCCGGGATACCCGAACACGTAGACGCGATCGCCCCGCTGGACGGTCGGCCGCGCGGTCTCGAGGTAGGGCAGATCCAGTGACGCGGCGCTGACGGCGCGGCTCTCCAGGTCCCGGTCAATCTGCAGCACCGCGAAGTCGACGTCCGAGGAGAACCCGACGAGGCGCGCGAGATACCGGGGGATCGGGCGCTCATTCAGATCATCGAGGATCTCGATCCGAAAATCATCAGCATCCTCGACGACGTGACGGTTCGTGTAGATGAGGCCGCCGGGCTCCACGATCGTGCCGGACCCGGATGAGGTCGGTTCGCCTCGCTGGAGCGCGACGACTCTCACGACGGCCGTGGAGATCCGGTCGATCTCGCCGCGACTGAGGGCGACCTGCGCGGGTGCGATACCGGGAAGCGCGAGCGACACGGCGAGGGCCGCGGCCAGGAACCAGGGAGAGGAACGTCGTCTCATGTTGTGGGATGTTGCCCGGGGGTGAGTTGGCCGTGCCGAATCGGACCGCGCGGCCACTCAGCATAGGGATGGAGTTCGGGAGGGCGCAAGCGGGAGCGGGCCGACCGGTCATGGCCCGGACGACAGGCGCCCGCGGATCCGGACGGGTTCGATGCGCTATGTTGTCGGCCGCGCCCGGCGCGCCGCGAGCCATCGGCCCAGAAGCCCGCCGAGGGCTCCCGTGACCGCGGAGCTCACGGTCCCGAATGCGAGCACCGAGACGGGGACGTCGCCCAGGAACGCGGAGACCGCGATGCCGAGGAACGCGCAGACGCCGCCAGCGATCGCGCCGCCGCCCGCCGCCGTTCCCGCCCGGGTAGGGACCGCCCAGAGCGCGAACAGCCAGCCCGCGATCAACGAGATCCCCATACCGACCGGCGCGAAGAGCCCGGCCACGACGGCGTTCACGTGCCCACCCAGAACCATCAGCAATTGCAGGAGCGTCCCCGCCACGGCCGCCCGCACCAGGGAACGGTCACGTCGATCCGTCGATTCCATCGTTGCCTCCAGGGGAGCCGGTGGGGTCCAATCGGTTCGGGGCTTCTGACGCGCGCACTCAGTCTGGTGGATCCGCGACGAAACGAGCCACCTGACCCGCCACGCCCGAGAGTATCAGCGTATCCGCGGTCACGCGCCAGTGTCGCGTGGCTTCCAGCATCGTGAGCAGCGCGCCTTCCTGCCGGTTCATGTCGGGGTCGGCGCACGCGCGGAGGGTGGAGATCAGCTCGCCAAACCGAAGGGTCCGTCCTCGGATTTCGTAGGGCCCCGAGAAGAGATTGCACCCGGTGTTCCCCTCGGCCGTCCTTCGCGCGGAGAGCAGACGCAGCCTCGGCGTTTCGCCGCCCGGCGCGACGACGACCGGATCGCCACCGATGTCCAGCAGACGCCATCGAGTATCTTCGGGAGACCGGTTCACCCGGCCCTCCACCGAGACGCGTTCGAGCGTCATCTCGACCAGCGTAGGGTTGCCGTTGGTGATCACCGGATACGGCATGGAGGTCGTGAACATCGTGCGTTCGCCGCTCAGGATGGTCGCCCGCAGCGCGTACTCGCGATCGGGCAGGACGTTGCCGCGGTCATAGCGCAGCTCGGCCGGGATCGGCACCTGTCGGCCATCCGTCGGGATGATGACGTGGGCGACGACGGGTCGCGGCTCGCCCGGGCCCGTTACGTCCGAAAGCTGGAGTTCCACGATCGCGTCCGCGGGGAGCGCGATTCGTTCTCGGTAGGTGACGATCGCGCGGACGGCGTCCGACGCGGTCTCGTTCTGGGCGCTGACCTCCGGACCGGCGCACGATGTGAGGGTGAGAATCGCGACGGATCCAAGGGCAAGGAGCTTCGTCTGGTTTCGCATGAGGTCCTGCAATACTACCGGTTGCTACGGGCGGGAAACGCACACCTGCCAGCGTTTGGAAGATCTGTACCGGGAACGTCCTGGTGAAGCTTCCGCCGGTGGGGATCGCGGCCGTCGGTTGATTCCCGCCCGAGCCCTCGATAGGGGGCGCGGTTCCTGCCGTCCCCATCAAGGGGCTCGCAAGGCTGATCCGATCGCGGGATCGATTCAATCGGACTGACATGAACGAGCGAAGAATGACGAACCGGGCCCGGTCGAGCGGGTCGCCCGCCCGGTGGCGAGGCCTCCGTCGGGGGGCACTCGGATGGTTCGGGTTCGTTGCCGGGTGCAGCACCCTGGGCGTGGGCTTGGACCCCGGTGACCCGTCGGACCCAGGCTCCATCAAGATCGTGAACGAGGCGTTCGAGACGCCCCGGAGCCCGGCGGACAACATCGACTCCGCCGCGGTCTGGCACGGTCCGAACGGGGAGCACTGGCTCCTGGCCACGGCAAAGGAAGGGAACCGGATCCTCGTCTTCAACGCCGCGACCGGCGCGCTGGTCCGGTTCACGGGGACGGAGGGGGAGGGACCCGGTCAGTTCGACCGACCCAACGGGATCGCGGTCGTGGACGACCTGGCGTTCGTGGTCGAGCGGGACAACGAGCGGGTCCAGGTGCTTTCCCTGCCCGCGCTGGAGTCGGTCGGGGTGTTCGGCGACGCGATCCTCGAGACGCCGTATGGCGTCGCGATCGTCATCGCGGGCGCGGGCCTCTACGACGTCTTCATCACCGACAACTTCGCGGCCGACACGGACAGCGAGCTGAGCGATCGCGTCCGGCACTTCCGCGTCCAGGCTGGCGCGGGCGGCCTGCGGGCCGATCTCGTGCGGAGCTTCGGCGATACCAGCGGACCCGGCCGGTTGCACGAGGTCGAGACGATCGCGGCTGACGGGGAATCGAACATCCTCCTTCTCGCAGAGGAGCGGGAACCGTCCACCCTCAAGGTCTACACGCTCGAT
Organism: uncultured Gemmatimonas sp.; assembly: GCA_964623785.1. Classification (GTDB taxonomy): domain Bacteria; phylum Gemmatimonadota; class Gemmatimonadetes; order Longimicrobiales; family Longimicrobiaceae; genus WHSP01. The sequence goes on from CAZUVK010000089.1 coordinate 6,346, forward strand.
GGGGTTTTTGCCGGGACGGTGCTCGACCCGATCTACTTCCCGCATGAAGCCGAAGGGATCGCGCTCTACCAGTGCGAAGGAGGGGGCGGCTACTGGATCGCCACGGACCAGCATGACGACGACAACACGTTCCGCGTCTTCGATCGGGTCGACCTGTCGTATCTGGGGTCGTTCAGCGGCAGTTTCGTCAGGAACACCGATGGGGTCGCGCTGACACAGGTTCCGTTCGGGCCCTTTCCCGATGGGGTGTTCTACGCGGTACACGATGATGCCAGCCTCGCGGCATTCTCATGGAAATCGATCGCCGAGGCGCTGGGTCTGCGCCGGGATTGCTGACATGAGTTCGACCGTGCTTCCGGCCCGGGATTGACACGTGAGGTCGAGGCGGCAATCTTCGAGGTAGAAAGGGAGTAGCTCCGCGGGAGAGAAATCCCGTGTCGTCGAATCGTCAGCACAGCGCCTTCGGGCGCCCGGTTCGGCAAGGTCGGAATGACTGGGCGAGACTTTCGCGCGGGTTGGCCAGCAGGCCTCAACCCGGCGGAGGCTCGCCCTTTTTGCGTCCTTCGGCGGGAAACATTCACCTCGACGACCGATCGGAATAGCCGCCGTGGACAGCATACTTCCCTGGGTTCTGTTCAACCTCTTCGTCCTGGTGATGCTCGCCATCGACCTTGGGGTTTTCCACCGTCAAGCCCACGAGGTACCGCTTCGGGAGGCGGGGATCTGGACCGGCGTCTGGGTGAGCCTGTCGTTGATCTTCAACTACGGGGTCTACCGTTTCATGGGACCTCAGGCGGGTCTCGAGTTCCTCACGGCCTACCTGGTCGAGTATGCGCTCTCGGTAGACAATATCTTCATCTTCGTCCTGATCTTCGGGTACTTCAGGGTTCCCGCGAAGTACCAGTACCGCGTGCTCTTCTGGGGAATCATCGGCGCGGTCGTGATGAGAGGGACGATGATCGCCGCCGGCGCGCTGCTCCTGGAGCGTTTCGAGTGGATCGTCTATGTATTCGGAGCGTTTCTCGTCATCACCGGCATACGGATAGGGATGTCGTCCGAGACGAACATCGAGGTCGAAGCCAATCCGATCATCCGCCTCCTCCGCCGGTTCGTGCCGATCACATCCGAGTACCGGGGACAGAAGTTCTTCGTCAGGGAGGAGTTCGGAAACCGCGTCAGGCTGGTGGTGACGCCGCTGTTCGTCGTGCTGGTCATGGTCGAAACGACCGATGTGATCTTCGCGCTGGACTCGATCCCCGCGGTGTTCGCGGTGACCCGTGACCCGTTCCTCGTCTATACGTCGAACCTGTTCGCGATCCTCGGTCTGCGGTCTCTGTACTTCCTGCTCGCGGGCGTGATCCACCGGTTCCACTACCTTCAGTTGGGGCTGGCGGTGATCCTCGCGTTCGTGGGCACGAAGATGCTCATCCACTCGATCTACGAAGTCCCGACGTTGGTATCGTTGGGCGTCATCGCGGGGGTCCTGGTGACGTCGGCGGTCGCCTCCCTGGTCTTTCCGAAGAAGGCGGTTGAGCGTGCGCCCGTGCGGGAGGATCCCGGTCCCCGGGATCCCGGGACGCGCCGAGCCGGAAAGGCGGATCCGCCGGGCCGGAAGTGACCCGCGAGAGCGGTGCGGCGGGCCGCCCGGCCTCGGTTGACGAGTCGCCGGACCGCGGGTAGCTTCCGGGCATGGCAAAGAGCGCGAGGACTACGGCATCGGCGGGAAGGGGAGAGGGAACGCTTCGCTTCTCGACCCAGAACTGGGTTCTGCTCCTGGCGGGACTCGTCGCGGTCGTGGCGGGATACGTCCTGCTGAGTGGAGGATCCACGGTTCTGGCGCCGCTGTTGCTCGTGGCTGGCTACCTGGTTCTGATCCCCCTCGGCATTATACGTTAGGCAGCGCTGCCGCGGGTCGACGGTACCGGAGCCCGGCGTGGCGTCGAAAAACCGGATGCTCTGGTGGCGCTCCAACTTCCTGCCGGCTTCCCTGGACCATTGATCAGGTCTCTGCGGGCATGCTCGCCGTTGCGTTCAATGATCTCAAACACCTGCCGCGCCGCTGGCGTTGCCGCCAGCCGTTCAACCTCACGCAGTAGCGTTTAGGCAGCAAATCGCAAGCGCGGTTCCCGTGGGTCGCGCAGCGAGACTCCGCCCGTCCGGCGCTGGTGAGCCGTCCGGCGGAATACTGCATTCACACCACTCTCTGATTTCGTCTCGATTGACCGCCAGCCGTCCGCCCGCTATCCTCCCAACAGAAACCGATTCTGGCATTTTGCCTTCGAAACCAAATGTAATGGGATATGATAATGCGCATTAACCATCTCCGATGGTCGTTCACATTAACATTATTATGTACCGTGCCCGCAGCGATTATCGCGCTGGGAGCGTCCCGGATCGAAGCGCAGGTGACATTCCCTCTGGCGGGTGCGCCGTACTCAGCGGGTGCGATGGCTCGCTCAGGGTCAACGCTCGCGGTTATGGGCGGGCTTGAGGGCACGGGCGAGGACGTCGCCCTGGCCGCGGTAGATGCATTGATGAAGATGGACGACCGGCTCGCCGATATCGGATTGAACCGCAACAATGTCTTACGGGTGCGCGCGGCGTTGGCACCTGGAGACGGTTCAGAGTTCGCTACGTGGAACGCGGCCTGGTCCAGCTTCTATGACGGGGAGTACCTGCCGGCGCGGACCACAGTGGGCTCGTCCGCCCTTCCCGGCACCGCTCGGATCGTACTCGACGTGGTGGCGGCCTTCCCGGCGGTCTCCGTTGAGGTCCCGGGTGCACGGCCCGCGCTCAATCCCAACTTGTGGTTCGCGGGACCGGCTTCGAATCCTACCTCGATCGTTTCCACGCGAGCCGGACTGTTCCTGTCCTCAGGAGTTCTCCCCTCCGGCGGCGGCCCGGCGGATCCAGCGCCGATGGAGCAGCAGATGCGGAGTGCGATGACCGGTCTGACGGCCGCTCTCGCGGAGCATGGCCTTCAGTGGTATGACGCCTTTTTTGTTCGAGTACTGCCGACTCCACAGCCTGACCGACCCGGCGTGGACTTCTCTGGCTGGACTCCCGTCTACGACTCTCTCGCCACAATGACGGAGGGCAATGCGCCAGCGTGGTCGATGTGGGCAGCGCCCGGATTTGGCTCGAGCGGGCGTTTCGTGGAGATCGAGGTCTGGGCGGTTCCCCAGGCTCCGCACCCCGCATTTCAGGTAATTGATGCGGAGATGCAGAACCCGCTCTTGCGGATGACGGGAGAGGGAGGGGCTATTGCGCGCGGGGCGCTGGTTGCCCCGAACGCTGAGCTTTTGTTTGTCTCGGGAGTTATCGCTCCCGACGGAACCGTCCCGGGCGACGAGGGTGCTGCGGCGTTGGCTCTGCTGAAGGAGCGGCTCAATTCCATGGGCGCTTCGATGGCGGACGTGGCTGAATTGCGAGTGTACCGGGTTGAAGGTGAGAACGGGTTCAACACCGCCTACAGCTCGCACTTCAACAACGCTGAAACCAACCCGCATCGCCCGGTACGGACCAACTACGTCGTTCAGAGCCTGCCTGCCGGGCGCATGGTCGAGGTAGAGGCGATCGTCGTTCGTCCTCCCAAGCGCTTCTGAGAAAATCGCGCGGGCAGTGGCGCCAGTGTCGCTATTTCGTGGCGGTTGAGGTCCTGGTACTTGCGAATGGCGCGCGTGGATCGACCCGAACCACGCGGCGTTCCGGATCCATGTAGGTTCCGCGCGGGGCCTGGGGTCAACGGAGCCTATTGCGGCGTCATCTTTCACGGCCCTTGCGCCATTCCGCCTTTTCAACTAACCTCCTGTCTCGGCTTAAGTTAATATTCTAAAGGACGGTTCTGTGGACGCCATGCGAAACCCGCTCAGCGCAGATCTGGTTTTTATCCTCCCGGCACCTCCCGCCATCCGCGGCTCGCAACAATAGCCGCCCTCGCGGAGAGCGGCGGCAGCCTGAATTGCCGCGCCTCCGACTCCGAAGTCAGCATCTGACATAGGCCTCCGGGCCACCGACTCGACTCGCCGGCCGAAATGCCGGGGATCGATTGGTCCAATCGTACCGTTCGCCGTCGCGGCATAGGTCGTTTCGAGCCTACGCGCGAACCGATTGGCGATTGCCATTCGATCGGAAACGGGAGATCGGCGCGCGAACTCGCGCCCGCCGGTCTACACGGCCGATGGACGGTTCATCCTTTTCGCGAACACAGGAGCGATCAAATGAAGGACGCACACATGAGCCGGCGGCTGTTCCTGACGCAGCTTGGCGCGGTTGGTGGATCATCGCTCGTGTACGGGGCGATGGACGCATGGGCGCTGAACGAGGCGCCACCTGCCGCGAAGCCCGTTCTTCCGCGGGGATCGCGGCAGGCGAGTGTGGTCGTACTCGGTGCCGGTTTATCGGGAATGGCCACGGCGTGGGAGCTGGGCAAGCTGGGTTACGACGTGAGAGTCCTGGAGGCGCGCGACCGCGTGGGAGGCGTGAACCACTCGATCCGGCGCGGCACCACCGAAACCGAGCTGAACGGCGAGACCCAGGTCTGTCAGTTCGACGAGGGGCTCTACCTCAACTCCGGGCCCTGGCGGATCCCGAACGACCACAACTACACGCTCGGCTACGCCAAGGAGCTGGGTGTCCCGCTGCAGGTCTTCATCAACGAGCACGACGACGCGTACCTGTATTACGAGGGGGAGGAATTCGGGCAGTTTTCCGGCAAGCGCGTCCGTCTGCGCGACGTCAAGGCGGACATGCGCGGCCACACCTCGGAGCTGCTCTCCAAGGCGGTCAGCCAGGATCTGCTCGACCTGCCGATCACGAGTGAGGATATCGAGAGGCTGCTCGCCTTCCTGGTCAGTTCGGGCGGTCTCGCGACGCCGGACAATGTGTATCGGGGCCGGAACCGGGGTGCGGAAACGCCCTATGGCCTCGCGGCGCTCCTGGAGTCCGGCTTCGCGAACCGCGCCGCCAACGCCGCGGGCAACCGGTGGTTTCAGCCGGTTGGCGGGATGGATCAGCTCCCCATGGCCTTTGGCCGCGCACTCGGGGAGAAGATCACCATGAACGCGGAGGTGCAGACGATTCGCCAGACGGAGAATCAGGTTCGCGTCGTGTACCTCGATACGAAGAGCGGCGAGAAGCACGAGATCACCGCCGAGTACCTGGTCAGCTGCATGCCGCTCTCCGTCCTGGGGAAAATCGACCACGGACTCTCGTCCGAGACTGCCGCGGCTATCTCGTCGGTCCGGTACAGCCCGAGCGCCAAGATCGGCCTGCAGACGAAGCGTCGTTTCTGGGAGGAGGACGACGGCATCTACGGCGGCGCGTCGTACACGAACCTGCCGCTCGGCCAGTTCGCCTACCCGTCGAACGACTTCTTCACCGCCAAGGGCGTCCTGCTCGGCTTCTACGGGAGCGGCACCACCGCCGACCTGCAGGATCGGCCGATCGCCGAGCGGATCCAGCACGTGGTCTCCAACGCGACCCGGTTCCATCCGCAGCTCGCCACCGAGTTCGAGTCCGGTTACGCCAAGTGCTGGGCGAATATCAAGTACAGCGAGGGCGCCTTCGGCACGGCGTCCGACAACAACAGAGTAGTGCTGCAGACGGCCGAGGGCCGGATCTATATGGGGTGTTCGGCGCTGGCTGGCGGGTCATGGATGCAGGGAGCCTTCACGGCCGCGAACGAAGTCGTGGAGCGGCTTCACACCCGCGTGATGGCCGCATGAAGATCTCCCTGCTCTCCACCTCGAACTTCGGGAGGATGCGATGACCGGTTTCGAACACCGGGCAGGCCTGTCCCTTCGGCAATGATCTTCGATCGATCGAATTCTCACCGCGGCGGTGATGAGCCGGCACATAGGTCCGGGAACCCGTCGCCTCACCGTTCGACCTTTGAGGAACCATGCAACGCAACCAGGACGGTCAATCAGTCGGCGAGCAGGCCCAGAGTACTCTGCTCTTCCATTCAGGTCATCATTTGAGGAGGTCAAGATGCGAATTCGGATAAAGGGAACGCGAAGTGGATTGGTCCTCGGCGTATTCGTGGCCCTGTTCGTCACGATGTCCGCCGAGGCGCAGAACGGAAGGATCACGGGGACGGTGTCGTCCGCCCAGACGGGTGAGCCGCTCGGGAGCGTGCAGGTCTTCGTAGCGGGCATGTCAGCCGGCTCGCTCAGCAACTCGGCGGGCGTCTTCGCGCTCGAGAACGTTCCGCCCGGTACGTACACGGTGGTGGCGCAGCGGATCGGCTTCCAGGAAGCCCGCCAGGCGGAGGTCCTCGTCTCCGGCGGCGGGACGACGACGCTGAGATTCACGATGGACCAGTCGGTTCTCGCGTTGCAGGGCATCGTGGCGACCGGTCTCGTCGACCCGGTCGAGGGCGTCCGCGCTCCGATCGCGGTGGCGCGCCTGAGCCGCGAGATGATGCCCGTCGTCGCGTCGGGCGGCGCGGCCGTGCAGAACCTCCAGGGCCGCGTGGCCGGCGTGTCGATCAACCGCACGAGCGGCCAGCCGGGCGCGGGCGTCACCATGCAGCTGCGGACGCCGACGACGGTGCGTGTCGGCGGCGAGAGTTCGCCCCTGATCGTGGTCGACGGCGTCATCCTCGGCGGCAGCGGCACGATCTCGACCAGCGACATCGAGGCATTGGACATCGAAAGCATCGAGGTCATCCGCGGCGCGGCGGCCTCCTCGCTCTACGGCTCGCGCGCGGCGGCGGGCGTCATC
>CAZUVK010000090.1:0-7249 GCA_964623785.1 uncultured Gemmatimonas sp.
ACTCAAAGGGAGCGCGAACCCGGCAATCACGACCGCAAGGGGGATGATCCCGCGGGCGAGCCGGGCCGAAAACGCGCGGGTCGTATTGATCTTCATGGTTTCACTCGTTGCGTTCGGGTCGGAGCGCGATGGGAGAGAACGGGATTCGAACAGCGCCCGATCCGATGCGGCCACTCGGATCGGGCGCGGCGGCTCTCGCTTGATTCTACCACGCCCCGACCGCGCTGGCGAAGGATGCAGAGGCGTCGCGTGGTTCAGGCAGGAAGGATGCCCGGCGCGACAAGGTTTCGTACTGGCATGGGACGAGGGTTCGCGCCTGCGGCCAAGGCGGTCCGAAGTCGTTATTCCTCAACTCGATCGCTTGTTCGCAACGGAGCTGCTCCGGCAACCCGGGGCGCGCCGCGCGCCGTACTCCGACGCAATCTCCGGCTGTAACCGGTGGCGACAGCGGTGCGACCACCGCTCCCGAAACGAAGAAGCCGACGAGGGTCATCCGATCTCCCGCCGGCTCGTGTCACGTCTCATCCGTTTTCCCGACACATCAGTCTAAGCGCGTCTCCTGTCGTGGATTACGCCGGCGATAACCGGAAGCTCGAGAATCTCGTGGCGGATCGGGTCGGCGTCCTGGCGCGCGGCATACATGAGCTGGTAGGTACGCTGGTGGAGCGCCTCGGTCGAAAGGTCCGACTGGTGCCAGGTAATGACGCCGACACTGAACGTCACCGCGTGCCGTTCGCCTTCGCACAGCTGCGTCAGGACGGCCCGCATCCGGTCCACGGCGACCCTCGCGGCATCGGCGCCGGTCTCCGGGAAGAGGATCGCGAACTCGCGCTCGCGCAGGCGGGCAAGGTAGTCGACGCTGCGGATCGTCGCGCGGATCTCCAGGGCAATGTCCTTGAGGATCTCCTCGACCGTGTCGGTACCGGACCGCAGCCGCACCGCGGGAAGATTGTCGATCCCCACGTATGCGAGCGTGAAGGGCCTGGCGTACCGGTCCGCGCGTTCACGCTCGGCGGCAACGAGGTCCAAGAGCGCCTGCGAATTCGCGAGGCCAGTGGACAGGTCGATTCGCAGCGCCGCGGCGGCCTCGCCGGCGGCCCGCTTGCCCTCCCGAAGCAGGAAGAGCAACGCGAGAATCGTCGCGACCCGGACGATCAACCCCAATCCAAGGGCGGAACCGGTCGCGGGGTCCGCGAAACGATCCGGCCAGACGGCAATCGGGATGAGCGAGGCGAGCGCCACGAGAGCGCCCCAGCGCCATCTCCCGTACCAGGCCACGAAACCGATCGGTACCAGATAGAGCGCCCAGAGCGAGGTTCCCGGGTTTGCCAACCGCTCGACGACCGCGACGAAGAGGGTCATCGCGAGGCCCGCGTACGTGATCCACGCGAGTGAGCGACCGGAAAGGAAAGTCTTAAACGCGCTCATATCGTGCGCCACTATCCTGTGCCAGTTCGGGTGTCCAGCGCGCGGGGGCGCTACCGTGATACTACCTGCCCCGCCGCGAATGTACCCCTCAAGGAAGCGGCTACCGGGTGCATGTCAGGTGAGTCGCCAACGAGAGTATCGGTTGAGAGAATGGCCGACTTGATGGCCTACCCGGCCTTGCGGGCGTGGCGGCCCCGGTTCGCGGTTCGTGACCGTCAGGAATGCAGAAGCGCGGCACCGGGACATCGGTGCCGCGCTTTCCATTGCCGCCCGAAGACGAAGTCAGGCGCCGACCGGCGAGGCGGTCCGCGCAACCGAAATCACTTCAGCACCCCCCGCTCCTCCAGCGTCGAGAGGATCCGGGCGACGCTGTCGCCTACGGACAGGGCGCCCGTGTCGATCCGGAGGTCCGCGTTCTCGGGAGCTTCGTAGCGGGACGACACCCCGGTCATGTTTTCGATCTGTCCATCCTCGGCACGCGCGTACAGGCCCTTGGTGTCACGGCGCCGGACCTCCTCGAGTGGGCAGTCCACATGAACCTCGATGAAGCGCCCCCGTGGAAGCAACGCCCGAACCCGGTCCCGATCCGCCTGGAACGGAGACACGAACGAGCACAGGACGATCGAGCCCTGCTCGAAGAAGAGCCGCGCCACCTCACCCACGCGACGGATGTTTTCGATACGGTCCTGGTCGGAGAATCCGAGGTCGCCGCAGAGGCCGTGACGGACCTGGTCACCGTCGAGCAGCATCGTGCCGTGACCGGACTCAAACAGCCTGCGCTCGACCTCGCGGGCGATGGTGGACTTCCCCGCCCCCGACAGCCCGGTCAGCCACACCACGGCGGCCCGATGCCCGTTGCGCGCCTCGCGCGCCTCGCGGGAGATGTTCCATGCATCCCAGACAACGTCAGGCGACGTCTTCGCGGCACGCGCGGCGGTCTCGTCGGGAACTTCCCTGACTTCGCCGCGGATCATCCCGGCAGCGACCGTCGTGTTGGTGAAGGGGTCGACGAGGATGAAACTTCCCGTCGCCTGGTTCTGCTTGTACGCGTCGAAGAAGATCGGCCCGGCGGTCGTGATCTGGACGCGGCCGATATCGTTCAGGCCGAGCGTGTCCACGTGCTCCCGGTGCAGCGTGTCGACATCGATCCGGTAAACGAGCTGCTGGACGAACGCCTTCGTCTGGCGCGTCGTGTGGAGCATCGTGTACGGCGTGGCGAGGTCGAGCGGGGTCTCGCTCATCCAGGCGATGAGCGCCTCCACCGACTGACCGACCGCGGGCAGGTTCATCCGCCGGACGATCATGTCGCCGCGGGAGATGTCGATCTCGTCCTCGACGGTGATGACGATGGCATCGCCCGCCGACGCCGTGTCGACGGGTGTGCCCGCCACCTCGACCGAGCGGATCCGGCTCGACTGACCCGAGGGCAGCACGACCACTTCCTCGCCGGGCTGGACCGTTCCGGAAGCGACACGGCCGGCGAACCCCCGATAGTCCTGGTGCGGGCGGATGACATACTGCACCGGGAACCGGAAATCGACGAGATTCCGGCTCGCGCCCACGTTGACGGTCTCCAGGTGATGGAGGAGCGTGGACCCGTCGTACCACGGCATCCGCTCGCTCTTGCTCACCACGTTGTCACCGACGAGCGCGCTGATGGGAATGAACGTGAGATCGAGGATTTCGAGCTTTTCGGCGAACTCCGAATAGACGTCGACGATCCGCTGGTAGGCGTCCTGATCGTAGTCGACCAGGTCCATCTTATTGACGGCCACGACCATGTGCGGGATCCGCAGGAGCGAGCTGATGAAGCCATGCCGTTTGCTCTGCGTGAGCACGCCCTTCCGCGCGTCGATCAGGACGATCGCGAGTTCCGCGGTGCTCGCGCCCGTCACCATGTTCCGGGTGTACTGGATGTGCCCCGGCGTGTCGGCGATGATGAACTTCCGTTTCGGCGTCGCGAAGTACCGGTAGGCGACGTCGATGGTGATGTTCTGTTCCCGCTCCGCGCGCAGCCCGTCCGTCAGGAGCGCCAGATTGACGTAGCCCTCCCCACGGCGCCGGCTCGCGCTTTCGACGGCGGCCAGCTGATCCTGGAAGATCGACTTCGTATCGTAGAGGAGCCGCCCGATCAGCGTGCTCTTCCCGTCATCGACGCTGCCCGCCGTCGAGAACCTCAGCAGGTCCATCTCCAGATAGGCGTCGGCCGCTTCGCGCTGGGCGGACCCGGCCGGCTCCGCGTCGTCGGTGGCTTGCGACATCATGGCCGCATCGGGATCGGTCTCCCGCGAAAATGCAGCGTTCTCTCTCATCGTTTATCAGTCTGCCGGCAACCGGCTCGTGGTCCTAGAAATACCCGGCGCGTTTCCGGTCTTCCATCGCGGCTTCGCTGCGCTGGTCGTCGGCGCGCGTGGCGCCGCGCTCGGTGATCCGGGTCGTCGCGATCTCCTGGATCACTTCCTCGAGCGTCAGTGCGTCCGATTCGACGGCGCCGGTACACGTTGCGTCGCCGATCGTTCGGAACCGCACCGTCCGCCGCTCATAGGCCTCGCCCGGTAGCAGCGTGATGTACGGGGTCTCGGCGAGCAGCACGCCCCCCCGATCGACGACGGTGCGCGAGTGGGAGAAATACAGCGATGGCAAGGGGATACGCTCGTGCAGAATGTACTGCCATACATCCATCTCGGTCCAGTTCGAGAGCGGGAAGACCCGGAAGTGCTCGCCGGGATTCTTCCTGCCATTGAAGAGGTTCCAGAGCTCGGGACGCTGGTTCTTCGGGTCCCACTGGCCGAACCGGTCGCGGTGCGAGAAGAATCGCTCCTTCGCGCGCGCCTTCTCTTCATCGCGCCGGGCACCGCCCATCGCCGCGTCGATCTTCAGTTCGGCGAGCGCGTCCAGAAGGGTGATCGTCTGCAGCGCGTTGCGGCTCGGGTTCGGGCCGGACTCCTCGACGGCGCGCCCGTTATCGATCGACGCCTGCACGTACCGCACGATCAACTCGGCGCCGGCTTCCCGGGCGAGCCAGTCGCGGTATTCGAGCGTCTCGTCGAAGTTATGGCCGGTGTCGATATGGAGGAGCGGAAACGGGAACCGTCCCGGAGCGAACGCCTTGCGAGCGAGGTGAACGAGGACGATCGAGTCCTTTCCACCCGAAAAGAGGAGCGCGGGCCGCTCGAACTGCGCGGCGACCTCGCGCATGACGAAGATCGCCTCATTCTCGAGCTGCCGAAGGTGGCTCTTGCGGTATGAAGTCATCATTGGAGTGCGCGGAATACGGCGCCCGGTCCCGCTCGATGGGGCCGGATTTCGGAACGAAGATAACGAAATCATGCGGTGAGGGCGAAACCGACGCACCCGATGAACCGGCGCCCAGGGTCAGCCGGCTCAGGACGCGGGGCGCGCCGACCGGTAGATGGCCGCGATCCGGTCGACGATCGAGAGGTCGGCGAGCCGGCCAGTGGCCAGAATTCCATCCGGCTGCGTGGCCGTGCGTTTGTTGTAGCGAAGCGGATCCCCGAGGCAGTCCGTGACGTGGCCGCCGGCCTCACGCACGAGGATCTCCGGCGCGCACGTGTCCCATTCGCCGAGATACGAGACCGGGTGCACGTACAGGTCTCGCATCCCTTCGGCGATAAACGAGCACTTCACGCCGACGGAACCCGTGGGCATGACATCCTCGATCCCCAGCTCTTCCTGGATGCGCAGAACGAGCGGTTCGGCGTGGGACCGTGAGCCAACGAGTCGGATATTGTCCGGATCGACCGTCTGGCAGACGAGCCGGTCCCAGCGGTCTCCGCGTTCGACCCACGCGCCGCCATCGGCGACCGCGGCGTACATCTCGTCGGACACCGGACGGTAGATCACCCCCAGGATCGGCTTCCCCCACTCCACCAGTCCAATCATGACGGCGAAGTCGCCATTCTGCGCGAGGAACTCCTTCGTCCCGTCCAGCGGGTCGACGATCCAGACTCGATTCGCCGTCAGCCGGTCGGCGGAGTCCGCCGACTCCTCGGAGAGGATGGAATCGTCGGGGAACGCGGCGGAGATCGCGGCGACGATCACGTCGTTGGCCGCGTGATCGGCCTCGGTCACGGGCGAGTCGCCCGGCTTCATCGTGGCCACGGCGGTGCCGTAGTGGGCCATGGCGGCGACACCGGCCTCGCGCGCGGCCGCAATCGCGGTTCGGGCCTCGTCCAGGTCCAGCGGAGGCGGGAGACGATCGGAGTCTGATCGGTCGTTGACGGGTGTCATGCGAAACGGTATTTCCGAATAGGTGGCGGGCGATTCCCGGCAGGAAGATAGTGATCGACTGGCATATCTCAACAACGAGAGGCGGGCGGATGGACGAAGACGCGGACGGGGCTGTGTATCCGGCGCGGGTCGGGCCTGCGTCGTGGTGGGCACGGGCGCTCCGAGCGATGGTTGCCGGGTTGATCATCGTCGGGATCGCGACGGGGTGCGGTCAGCGCACGAACGTGGCCGAGGCTCCCGGGATCGCCGCGGTCGGGGCGTCACATCTCGAGGTGACCGAAGCGACCATCCCCGAGCTTCAGGCGGCGCTTTCGGATGGGCGTCTGACTTCAATCGCCCTGGTCGATGCGTACCTGGCCCGCATCGAAGCGTATGACGACGCTGGCCCGGCTCTGAACACGATCATCGCGATCAACCCCTCCGCGCGGGCGGATGCCCTGGCACTCGACCAGGAGCGCGCGCTGAGCGGGCCGCGCGGACCGCTGCACGGCATTCCGATCATCCTCAAGGACAATTACGACGCGGTTGGAATGGCCACGACTGGCGGATCCATCGCGCTCGTCGGCCACATGCCCGAAACCGACGCCCACCAGGTACGGCTGCTGCGCGAGGCGGGGGCGATCATCCTCGCGAAGTCGAATCTTCACGAGATGGCGTACGGGGTCACCACCATCAGCTCGGTTGGCGGGCAGACTCGAAACCCCTACGACACCCGTCGGAACCCGGGCGGATCGAGCGGCGGGACCGGCGCGGCGATCGCGGCGAGTTTCGCGGCGATCGGGTGGGGGACGGATACTTGCGGGTCGATCCGCCTGCCCGCGAGCGCCAACAACCTGTTCGGCCTCCGCCCCACGAAGGGACTTTCGAGCATCGCGGGGATCCTGCCGCTCGCGCACACCCAGGACGTAGGCGGGCCGCTGGCGCGGACGATGATCGACCTCGCGATCGGGCTGCAGTCGACGATCGGCGCCGACCCGAACGACCCCGCGACGCGCGTCATCGCGGGCCAGCGGCTTCCCTCCTTCATCGACGCGAACGACCCGGATGCGGCCCGCGGCGCGCGAATCGGCATTCTCACACAATACTTCGGAGAGGACCCGGATGATTTCGAGGTGAACACGGTTATCCGTATGGCCTTGAATGCATTTGAATATCTGAACTCGGAAGTGGTGGAAGTGGAAATACCGGGGTTCAACGAGTTGATCAGCGGCACCAGCGTCATCGACTTCGAGTTCAAATGGGATCTGATGGACTACCTCGCGCGCACGCCGGACGCGCCCGTGAAGTCATTGACGGAGATCGTGGAGGGCCAACTCTACCACGAGGCCGTGGGCGGCATCCTGAGCCGGAGCGACCGGCACGAGGCGCGGGAACCCGAGGGCATTGAAACGGCGCGGGAGCGGCGCGCGGCGCTCGCGGAGGCGATGCTCGCGTTCATGGACGAACACCGCCTCGACGCGCTCGCGTATCCGTCGCTGCGGCGGATACCCGCGTTGATCGGCGAGCCTGCGGTGGGCAACAACTGTCAGCTGGCACCGTGAGCGCCGGAAACCCCGTCGCCGCCGCCAGC
>CAZUVK010000090.1:7259-8413 GCA_964623785.1 uncultured Gemmatimonas sp.
CAGCGTCGCGTCCTCCGGGCGCCACCCGACGCACGGCAGCACGAGCCCCGTCCCGGCGGCGCGCTCGGCGACCAGCTTCTTGCGGCCCGTCTCCACCCCGCCGCTCTGATGACATGGGAAAGGCGAAGGGGATCCGCATCCGGAACCCGGGCGCGCCACCCGGCTCCAACATTCGGATCCCCCTCGTAGTTCGCGGTCGCGGAGCCGCAACCGCGATCGCCTCATCTACTTCACGAACTTCCGGATCTGGCGGGGTCCGACCTCGGCGGTATAGACGGCGCCGTTCGCGTCGACCGTAACGCCCTCGCCGCCGCTGGTGCCCGAACCGTCGATGTTCGGCTCGGGGTCGGGGATGAACTCCGTCACCCACCCGGTCCGCACGCTCCCGATGTAGACACCGCGCCGCCAGCCCGGGTTGCGGCCCGTGTTCGACTCCGAGTCCGTCGCGTAGAGGATGTCGTTGGAGTCGATGAAGATCCCGCTGGGTCGTCCGAACTGCGTCCAGGTGGCGATGTGCTCGCCGTCCTGGGTGAAGATCTGGATCCGGCTGTTGCCGCGGTCCGCGACGAAGAGGCGGCCCTGCGAGTCGATCTCGAGTGCATGCGGCTGATCGAACTGCCCATCCGCGGTTCCGAGCTCACCCCACTCCATGAGGAAGCGGCCCTCACTGTTGAACTTCAGGATCCTCGCCGTGGAACCGGCGGCCGACGAATGCCCCTCGGCGACGAAGATGTCTCCGTTGGGGGCGACATGAACGTCGTTGGGCTGCCAGAAGTAGGTGGTGCCGCGTGCGCCGCCCGGCTGGCCGATCGCCATGAGCAGGTCACCCGTCGGGCTGAACTTGAGGACCTGCATTCCGCTCACCGTCGCACTGGTGCTGGTCGAGGCAGGTTGGTTGCGGGTCACCGTTGGACCCGCGGCCCGACCGTCGGTGACCCAGACGTTGCCCTCATGGTCGACGTGGAAGCCGTGCGGCCAGTTGACCAGGCCCTGGCCGAAGGCGTGGAGCACATTTCCGTCGAGATCGAAATGGTAGATCGTCGGGCGGTCGGTGTTGCCGGTGCAATCGTTCGCGCCACAGCGCTCGCCGACCCAGATGCTGCGGCCGTCGGGAGCGATGTCGATGGCACTCGTGGCGCCCCATTGCATGCCGT
>CAZUVK010000090.1:8423-9092 GCA_964623785.1 uncultured Gemmatimonas sp.
CGTTGGGCAGGTTGCCCCACGGCGCCGCGGCGACGCGATAGGGTTCGGCCGGCCACGCATGCTGTTGCGCGTGGGCGCCCGCCGCGATCGCGGTCATCACGAGCGCGGTGGCGAGTGTGGAGCACAACCGTGTCACAGGGGTCATCGATTCGCGACGGTGAGATGTGGGGATCAGTGCAACGGAACGGTAGTCACCCGGTATTGTTGAGCGGAACCGGGGCGGCAGGCAAGACTCTTGGCCGGGAGACGTGGGTGGCGAGGATTCCGGGTGGGCGCGGGCGGAGCACCGGGGGTTCGCGTCGTGAAACCGGAACGGCGGACTCTCCGTACAGTGTTGGGAGGGAACGATGGGCGGCGCACGAGGCGACCCGCACCCCTCTTGATCATAGATACGGAGAGAATACGATGACGACGCCCAATGGCGATTCGCGACCCGAATCCGGGCAGAACAGGCCCGACTCCCCCGCCCCGCGCCCGATGATTTCGGGGAGCCGGTGGCGGAGCGTGGCGAACCACCCCCGGCTGGTGAGCTTCGGATGGGCGCCGCTCAAGCCGGCCTGGACGCAGCGTCCGTAAGCTCCTCCGGCGTAGCAGGACTCCGGCCCACCGATCATCCGTCGGCGGGCCGGTTCTCGTTCGTGGATACCACCGCGCAGGCGGGTTCCGCAC
>CAZUVK010000090.1:9102-13066 GCA_964623785.1 uncultured Gemmatimonas sp.
TGGAGGCTCGACTGATACAGGTTATCCGACGGCCAACCGACTCACGCGATGGCGTCCGATCGTGGCGCCGCGCCAGCCTGGAGGGGACGATGTTTCGACGGACTGTGGATTTCGCCCGAAGCTGGGAACGCGAGATTGAATCGACGATCAAGGTGCTCGAGTCGCTCAGCGATGAGTCCCTGTCGCGCCCGGTCGTGGAGGGAGGTCGCACACTCGGCTTCCTTGCCGGCCACCTGACGAGTGCATTGGCGCAGCTGATGGCGGATGCGGGAATCGACCTCGCGGAACCAGCGGCGGCGGCGGAGAGGGCAACGACGGCGGCGGACTTCGTCGACGCGTACGGGCAGGCCGCGCGGTTGCTGCTCCAGCGGGTCCAGAGTGACTGGACCGACGAATCACTGACCGGGATGGTCGACGTCTTCGGGCAGTCGATGCCGCGCGGGGTGGTGCTCTACGTGGCCATCCTCCACCAGGCGCACCACCGCGGTCAGATGACCGTGCTCATGCGTCAGGCGGGGCTTCGGGTGCCAGGCGTCTACGGCCCGTCGAAGGACGACTGGATCGCGATGGGTCAGGCGCCGCGGGCGTAGCGCGGCCACCGGCGCGCGACCGACTCAGAATATCGCGAGGGGGTTGAGCGGCGCGCCGGTGCCCCCCTCGACGGCCAGCGGAGCGGCCACGAGCATGAACTCCCACCGTCCCTGCTCCGCCGCGACGCGGGCGAGGTCCTCCAGATCGAGGTTGTCGAAGAGGGGCATCCCCATTGCCACCAAAGTTAGCTGGTGGATGGGCATGAACACCCCCTGAATGCCCGACGGAAGCTGATCGTTCGTGTAATCGCTACCGATCATGGAGACGCCGCGCTCGTGTAGCCAGGGCGCCACGGAGGGATGGAGTCCCGCCGCGAGGCGGCCGGTGGCCCAGGGCCCCTCTTCCGCGCGGCGCGCCCAGCGACCGCTGCGCACCAGCACGACGTCTCCCGGTCCCACCCGCAGGCCCGTTCGCTCCTCCCAAGCTTCGAGATCCTCCACATGGATCGCCTCTCCCGGCTCCAGGTAGGCGACGCCGCGGAGACTCGCGATGTCCATCAGAATTCCGCGCGTGACGATCCCCTGCTTCCAGTTGTTGATGCCGAGGCGGGCGCACCCATCCTCCGTGACGACCTCGGCGCGCGGGAAGTCGTTGTAGGTGCGGCCCTCCCAGGAATTGTGGCAGAGGGCGTCCATGTGGCTGTGGGCGTACCCATGGAACGCCACGCCGAGCCGGTCGCTGGCGAACGCGCCCTGGTTGCCAAGCATCTCGTGCTCGAGGGGAGAGGTGGCATCCTCCGCCTGCTCGGTGATGTAGTCGTGGGAGAGCGAGACGGAGATACCCGCCCGGACGAGCGTGGCCGCGTGGGCCGTGATCTCCGGAGTGATGAGATTCAACGTTCCGCGTTCGTCGTCCTGACCCCATCGCCCGGTATTCGAGAGCTCGACCATCCACCGATCGATCGTCTCGCGGGTAACCTCGGGAACATCCTGAGCGGCGCCAACGCTCGTGAAGACGAGGATCGCGGCAATGGCCGACAACGTTGAACGCGAACGGGCAAAGCGAACTGGCGAAGCAATCTCGGTCATCGGATGCGGGGCTGGGGTTGATCGGACATTCCAATTCCCTCTGGACGAATCAACGGGACAGGAGGTAGGTCATCTTCAGGATCAGGTTGCGTTGCCGGTACTCGCTCAGGCCGGTCGGATCCCTGCGGAGTTCGTCGTACACGACGTAGAAATCGCTCCCGGGCCTGTAGATATAGTGGAACCGGGCACTGGTGCTCCACTGCTCCGTGAGGGAGTTGTACTGGGAGAGGGTGCGTAGCGTCATGGTCGGCGAGATCGCATAGTCGACGCGGAGCGACCCGATGTTGCTGGTGAACGCGCCGGCCGGAAGATCCACTTCGTTCCGGGAGAGCCCGCCTTCCGTGGATAGCCGGCTGTTGACCCGGAACCCGAGGGTGAGGCTCGTGTCGGTCCGGTCGCCGCCCCAGTACGTCTGTGGTGAGTATCCGACCGAGGCATAGAATCGATTCGCCCGGTTGCTGGAGAGCGAGATCCTGGAGTCCCAGAAGTGGTAGGCGCCCGGGTCGATCAGGACTCCCTGCACGCGGAAGGGTTCATCGAGCCGCTCGAAGTATCGGTTGTGCCAGATGATGATGCTGGCGCCATTGTCGAACCGCGTTCCGAGCATGTAGTGCCACTGCCGGCTGACCAGGCGGTCTTCCTGGTCGGTCGTGTACGTGACGTTGACCATCGGCTCCATCAGGCGGATTCCGAATCGACCCGGCCGTGGATTGCGCTCGACGTGGAGCTTGCTCGTCCGGATCCCGACCCGCGGGACGAAGCCGACCTCTGCGTTGAAATTGTCCTGGAGGTCGGTGAACTCCGCGTAGAGGTTCCACGACGGGTTCAGCAGCCCCGCGCGCAGGTGGGCGCCCATCTGCTGGTCATCGACGTCGGGCGACGCGGTTCGGGCAAGGAACCCGTTGACGGTGATGCTCGGCGTGAGCGCCAGCACCATGTCGGCGGCGAAGGTGCGGTTGAAGTGCCCGCCTTTGATCGCCTGCTTGTTCACCACGAGCCCGCCGACCTTGGAGCGTCCGAGGATGTCCCGGCTGTACCGGGCGACCAGGAAGTTCTCGCCGGACCGGTCGAACGCGTCGTCCGTCTGCACATCCATGATCGCGATGTTGTTCGCTCCGACCTTCCCCGTGAGCCTGGCGCCGCCCACGATGGGTACCTGCTGTCCCGACGAGATACCGATCTGCCGGGTGAAGAAGAGGTCGGCGATCCGGTCGTTGGAGGCGAGCGTGCCGACGTTGAACTGGCCGGCGTTCTCCAGGAAGAAGTCCCGCTTCTCCGGATAGAAGAGGGCGAACCGCGTCAGGTTCACGCGCTCGTCGTCGACCTCGGCCTGCGCGAAGTCGGTGTTCACCGTGAGATCGAGCGTCAGGCCGGCCGTGATGCCGTACTTCATGTCGATCCCCGCGTCGCGCTGGAAATCCTCGTCGCGCACGCCCGCGTCCGACAACATGCGGCCGCCGCCCGCGACGAACGGAGTGATCTTGAGGTCGCGGCCGCGGTTCAGCGTGTGGAGGCCGGTCAGCGAACCCGCCATGCTGACGCGACTGATCGAGTAGCCTTTCGTGATGGGCGCCCAGTAGGACTGCTCGTTCCGAGCGCTGATGTTACGCATGAAGTTGATCCCCCAATCCTGACTCGCGGAATTGGGGAACCGGAGCGTGACCACGGGAATGGCGATCTCCGCAACCCACCCGTCATCGGTTCGACGGGCTACGACGTCCCAGATCCCATCCCAGTCTCGGTTGATGTTCGATGAGGCGCCGCGCCGCCCACCTTCGCCCTCCTCGGAGACCTGCTGGTCGAGCTTCGCCCCGAGCGGGTTCGTCACGAACATGTATCCCGACCGCGAATCCATGAAGGTGTCGAGGATGATCTGGAAGTTGTCCTCGTCGAGGATGCGGTCGGAGTCGAGGCGCATCTCCGTGGCGGTGACGGCACCGGGATCGGAGCTGTATGCGTGGACGCCCACGAAGAGGCTCCGCCCGTCGTAGATGAGCCGGACCTCGGTCCGGTCGCTGGCCGGGGCTCCCTCGTTCGGCTCCTGCTGCACGAAGTCCGTGATTACGGCCGCGCTGGCCCAGACCTGCTCGTCGAGCACGCCATCGATCACCGGACCGATGTCCACCCGGACGGCTTCGACGCGATACCGGTCGTGACTCGACTGCCCGACGACCGGGATTGCGACGGCGAGCGCGAAGAGCACCCCGACAAGGGGAAGGACCAGCCGTACATGGGTTGACGCGGAGAACGCCGTACTCATGAGCAACCTCGGTTCGTGGGGCTCACTGTCGGACGGGGCTGGCTGGTGCGCGAACCGCCTACTCGCGCCACCGGTATCTCGCGAG
>CAZUVK010000091.1:0-2693 GCA_964623785.1 uncultured Gemmatimonas sp.
ACGCCTCCTGCATCGGAGTCCGCGTGGAACCGGGCGAGACGACGTTGCACCGGATGCCGAACTCCGCCAACTCGAGGCCGAGGCAGCGGGTGAACATCGTAGCGGCGGCCTTGGACGCGGCGTACGCGGCCATGCCGTGACGGGGTACGCCGGCCGCGTTCGATCCCACCAGAACGATGCTCCCGCGGCGCCGGGGGATCATCCGACGGGCCGCGGCGCGCGATATCTGGAACACGCCGCGCGCGTTCACGTCGAAGACGTCCGCCCAGGCGTCGTCGCTGGTCTCCACGACCGTTGAGGCGGTCAGTTTCCCCGCAACATTGACCACGAGGTCGATCGGTCCCCAACCTCCCTCGACCCTCTCGACGATCGCATCGACCTCGTCGGAGTGACGCACATCCAGCCGAGTCCCGGTGAAGGTGGCCGGATCCGCGGCGAGCGACGCGACGAGCGAATCCAGCCCGGCCGCGTCGACGTCGGTGGCGAAGACCCGCGCGCCGTGCTCGTGAAGGGCGCGGGCGACCGAGGCGCCGATCCCGCCGGCCGCGCCCGTCACCAGCGCGATCCTGCCCGCGATTCCCGGATAGGTCATCTCAACCGCCTCCCAGGTGGGTTCCGTCCAGCGCTTCCCATCGGCTCGAGATCACCCGCGCGACCTCCGCGACCGCCGCCTCGCGGACCATCTCATGATGGAGCGCGGGGATCTCGACGGCCTCGACAGTCGTGGCATACGGCGCCCACAGGGCCGAATGGAAGTCCCCGTCCACGTGGTCGAGCGCCGCGCGGAAGTGCACTACCGGCCCGTCGTACTTCCGGTGATGGTGCTGTCTCACCAGCCGCGCGTTTCGCTCGACGACCCGGACCACACCCGTGATCGACCGATCCGACAGGGAGCCAAGGGGATGACCGATCGCGCGAAGCGTTGCCGTGACGGACTGCCGCGTGAGCGGCTCGCCGTCGGCGAGGGGGTCGTCGAATCCCGCGATCCGCAGCAGCGCCTGGAGCGCGGCGGCCTCATCGGGCTCGGGTTCGTTCCGCCAGCAATCGGCGGGATATGCGTCGAGCATCGCGAGCAGCCCGACCTCGCGACCGATCGACCGGAGCTGAACGGCCATCGCCTGGGCGATGATCCCGCCGACCGACCAACCGAGCAGGTGGATGACCCCGTCGGCCTGTACCCGGAGGATCCGGTCGACGTAGTCGTCGGCCATCGCCTCGAGGGTTTCGGGGAGCGAGACGTCCGGATCGAGGCCCACCGCCTGGATCCCCGCCACGTCGCGGTCGCCGGGGAGCGCGCTGGCCAGCGCGCGGTAGCACCACGAGATGCCGCCCGCGGGATGCACACAGAAGAGCGCCGGTCTCGACGTACCCGATGACCGCAGTCGCAGGATCGGCCCGAGGCCATCCGCCTCCGTTCCGGCCGACAACGACCCAACCGCCCCGGAACTGGCCTCCGCGTCGAGGTGCTTCGCGAGGCGGGCGACCGTCGGATGTGCGAACACCGCGCCCATTCCGACCTTCCTCCCCCAGACGTCACTCGCGCGCGCGGCGAGCCGCGCGGCCAGCAGCGAATGGCCGCCGAGCAGGAAGAAGTCATCGTCCACCCCGACATCCTCGATCCCCAGCGTCTCGCCGAAGAGGTCAGCGACCCGCCGCTCGGCGAGCGATTCGGGCCGGCGTCCGTGTGCATTCGAGAGCGCCAGCGGCTCGGGCAGCGCCGCGCGATCGACCTTCCCGCTCGTCGTCAGGGGCAGGTCGTCGAGGAAGACGAATGCGGCGGGGACCATGTACTCGGGAAGTCGCTCCCCGAGCGCCTCGCGGATCGCGGCCGGATCCGGCGTCGGCGACCGCGCGTCGTCGCCCGCGACCAGGTAGGCGACGATCCGCGAATCGCCACCCGCGAACTCCCGCGCGACTGCGATGGCGCGGCTGACCCCCTTCACTTCGAGCAGCGCCGCCTCGATTTCGCCGAGTTCGATCCGGAACCCGCGGATCTTCACCTGGAAGTCGGAGCGCCCGTGGAAGAGGAGAGCACCGTCGGGGCGCCATTCCGCGAGATCGCCGGTTCGGTACATCCGCGCGGGGGCCGGAAGGAACGGGTCGGGGATGAAACGCTCGGCCGTGAGGTCGGGCCGCCCGAGGTACCCGCGCGCGACCTGGACGCCGCCGATGTAGAGATCCCCCACGACGCCGGGGGGAACGGGCCGCATCCGGCCATCCAGCACGTACATCCGCGTGTTCCAGACCGGCCGCCCGATCGGCACGGGATCCGACGAATCGCCGGCGGACGCGTCCCAGTACGTCACGTCGACAGCGGCCTCCGTCGGGCCGTAGAGGTTGTGCAGCTCCGCGTCGATCATGGCGTGGAACCGGTCCCGTAGCGACGCCGGGAGCGCCTCGCCGCTGCAGAAGACCCGCTTCAGCCCGGTCGTCGCCGCGGCCGGCTCATCCAGGAACGCCGCGAGCATGGAGGGCACGAAGTGCGCGGTGGTGATGCGCTCCTCGCGAAGGATCGTGGCCAGCCAGGCGGGATCCCGGTGCGACTCGGGCGGCGCGATCGCCAGCGTGCCGCCCGAGATCAGCGAAAGGAACAGCTCCCAGACGGAGACGTCGAAGGTGACCGGCGTCTTCTGCAGTATGCGGTCGTCGCGCCCGATCCCGTAATACTCGCGCATCCAGAGAAGGCGGTTCAC
>CAZUVK010000091.1:2703-5467 GCA_964623785.1 uncultured Gemmatimonas sp.
TCACGATCGACCGGTGCTCGACCACCACGCCCTTCGGCTCGCCCGTGGACCCCGACGTGTAGATCACGTACGCCGG
Source organism: uncultured Gemmatimonas sp. (assembly GCA_964623785.1). Lineage (GTDB taxonomy): Bacteria > Gemmatimonadota > Gemmatimonadetes > Longimicrobiales > Longimicrobiaceae > WHSP01. The sequence continues at coordinate 2,780 of CAZUVK010000091.1, forward strand.
ATCGTCGGGGGCTGGTGCGGCTGGCGCAGGCCCCTTCGCCGTCATCTCGGGCGGGTTGCCGATGAGCTGAATCGGGACGGCAGCCGGGAGCGAACCGCGATGCGCCGCGTCCGTCAGCACCATTCGCGGCCGGGCGGAATCGATGATCCGGGCGTTGCGGGCAGTGGGGCTGTTCGGATCGAGGGGGAGGTATGCCGCGCCGGCGCGCAGGATCGCGATCACGGCGACGAGGAGATTCAGGGAACGCGGGAGCGCCACGGCAACGATGTCCCCCTGGCCGACACCTTCCGCCGCGAGCGTCTCCGCCCACCTGGCGCTGAGCCGGTCGAGCTCCGCGTACGTGAGTGTCGCCCCTTCGAATCGCAGGGCGGCGCGGTCACCCCCCGCCCGCATCCCGCGCTCGAGGAGCGAGGTCAAGGTGGTGTCCTCCACCGGATGCGCGGTGGCGTTGACTCCGTTGATCCACTGCTCGTGCTCATCCGGTGTCAGCGTCGGGACTTCCGCCAGCCAGTTCGCGGCGACTGCCTGGTCGAGGAAGCGCGCCAGGCGCCGGGCGTGCGCCGACACCTCCGCCGCGCCGTACAAACGCGGGTTGGCCTGGACCTCGAGCCGGAGTTCGACGGGCGCGCCGGATGCCCCGCCAGGTGCCCCGCCCCCGCCGCGGACCTCGATCGTCAGGTCATCCACCGGACCGGTCGCGAGCGTCCGGAGCCGGGTCGATAGCCCGGGCAGCCGTGGCGGCTCCTCGTAGGGAAGCACGTTTATCAGCGCGCTGTACAACCGACCCCCCTCGCTCAGGAGCCCGAGATCGCGCCGGATCTGTTCACCGCGGTACGTCCCGTGCCTTCGCGCCGCCCGCAGCGTCCCCCCGATCGCCGCGACGACGTCGCGGAGCGGTTGCGCCTCGTCGATCGTGGCGCGGACCGGCACGACGTTCATCACCATCGCCGGGACCCGGGCGGCAACGCTCCCCATTCGGTTCATCGTCGCCACCCCCGCGATGACCTCCGAGGCGGCCGTGTGCCGTTGCAGGTACGCCAGGACGAGACCGGTGACCACGTCCGGCCACGCGACCTTCGCGGCCTCGCCGAGACCTTGCAGCGACGGGAGCAACGACGGCGGCAGGGTGACGGTCTCGCGGATGTAGTGATCCGCGCTCCACGCCCGCCCGGCCTTCAGCGGCGTGACGCGCGGGCGGTCCGCGAATCGGGAGAGCCAGAACTCTCGATCCGCTTCCCGTTTCGGCGAGTGGAGGTAGGCGGCGTCCGCCTCGAGCAGTTCGCGGTACGACCGGAACGGCGCCGTATCCGGCTCCCGGTCCTCGACCGTGGCCGCGTACCGGTCGCAGATTCGCTTCGTCAGCATGAACGTGCCGAACCCGTCGACCGCGAGGTGATGGATTCGCTGGTACCACAGGAATGAATCCTCCCCGACGCGAAAGAGGATCTGCGCCGCGAGCGGCTGTTCGGTGGGGTCGATGGGGGTCTGGAGGTCCCGTCGGATCCGCGACTCCGCCGCCGCGCGTGGGTCGCGGCCGCCGCGCAGGTCCATGACCCGGAGCCGCGCGCGAAACCGTTCGTCCACGACCTGGCGGGCCACGCCCGCATCCACCACCACGCGGATCGCCAGCGCGTCGGCTTCCCGCATCGTCACGTCGATCGCATCCGCGAGCGCGTTGACGTCGAGCGGCCCATTGATCTCCAGGACCTGCGCCGTGTTGAACACGGGGTTGTCGGGATCCAGCCGCTGGGCGTACCAGATCCCGGCCTGCGCCTCGGTCAACGGTTCGGGGACCAGGGACCGCTCACCGTCCGTATCGGGATCCCGCGGTGGCGAATGGGCGGTAAGCGTCAAGGCGTCGACGCGTCCCTCGGGGGATGGCCGCCAAGCACCATCACCCAGTGGTTGAGTACGGGCCGTTCAGCCAGCTCCCCGAAATCCGCGCTCCCCCCGGCGTCACTCCATCGCTGGACGAGGAACATAAGCCGGACCGAGTCCAGCCCCAGGTCCAGCAGATCCTCGTCCGCGGCGATCTCGTGCACGGGGATCTCCAGGATCTCCGCGACATCCGCCCGCAGGCGATCGACCGAGAACGGGAGCGGCGACTTCTCGTCGCCACCGATCGCGGTTTCTTCCATGATGCCTCCTATGACTTCCTTCCAACGACGCGCGCCGTGGTCGTTACCACGCCGCAGCACCCGCTGACATGCTGGATCGCGAGGTCGTGCATCTCCCGGGAGAAGTCCCCGACGGCGTCGGCGACGAAGAACGGCTGGATGTCGCGCATGAACGCCTCCGCGGCCGTAAGCAGGCACCCGATATGGGCATAGACGCCTGTGACGATCAGCTGGTTCCGGCCGCGCGCCTGCAACGTCGACTCGAACGGCGAGCGCTGAAACGCGCTGTATCGCCACTTCCGGAGCACGGTGTCGCCCGGCCTCGGCGCGAGCGCCTCGACGATCGCCTGGTCGCGCGGATCCTTCCGCATTCCCGGCCCCCAGAAATCCGCCTGGAGCCCCCTCTCCCGTGGCACCTGCCCACCCGTCTGCACCGTGTAGAAAACGGGGATCCCCGCTTCGTCGCAGTAGCTCCGGATCGCCGCGATGTTCGCCGTCAGTCGGTGGAGGAACGCGTCCGAGGCGAACGCGCGGGCGAAGTACGCCTGCATGTCGTGGATGAGCAGCGCGG
>CAZUVK010000091.1:5477-12759 GCA_964623785.1 uncultured Gemmatimonas sp.
GCAGCGCGGCCGAGTCGGGCCGCAGCGTCCAGTCGACGCGCGTCGGCGGGAGTTCTTCTTCCGTCGGTGCCTCATAGTGCGCGATCCGCGGCAAACTCATCGGGGGATGACCTCTATCGGAGTGAGACGGGCGGGTTCCGGAGAGGACTCCGCCGTGTCGCGGTTCGGGTTGCCCAGCGCCGCCCGGACGGCCGCGCGCAGTTCCCGTCGGCTGGTCTTGCCCACGCCGGTCTCCGGGAAAGCGTCCATGAATACGATCCGGTCGGGGACCTTGTACGCCGCCACGCCGCGGGCGCGGATCCACTTCCGGACCGCGGCGGCGGTCGGCGCCTCTCCAGTGGGGACGATGACCGCGCACGTCCGTTCGCCGAGCCATGGATCCGGCACGGCCACGACGGCCGCGTCCAGCACCCCGGGGTGCGCGACGAGATGATCCTCGATCTCGTCCGGCGACACCTTCTCCCCGCCACGGTTGATCTGGTCGGTCGCGCGTCCGTGAACGATGAGGTGACCGCTCTCCGTTCGCGATACGATGTCGCCCGTTCGATAGAAGCCGTCGGCGGTGAAGGCGCGCTCGTTCGCGTCGCCGCCGTCATGGTACGCGCGGATCGTGTAGGGACCCCGTGTCAGGAGGTGGCCGGGCGCGCCGTCCAACACGGGCGACCCGTCGTCGTCGACGATCCGGATCTCGTCGTCCGGACTGATCGGGCGGCCCTGCGTTGTCACCACCACCTCGTCGGGATCCTCGAATCGCGTATAGTTGACGAGCCCCTCCGCCATCCCGAACACCTGCTGAAGCCTGGCGCCAAACGCCGGGCCGATCCGCCTGGCGATCTCCGGCGGCAACTTCGCGCCCCCGACCTGCAGGAGCTGGAGCGATGAGAGATCGTGCCCGGTCGTTGCGGCGGCCTGGAGCCAGACGATCGCCAGTGGCGGCACGAGGCTCGTGATCGTGACGCGCTCCTTCTCGATGAGCCTGAACGCCACGTCGGGCGCTGGCGATGGACTCAGCACCACCTTCGCCCCGACGTGGAGCGCCCCGAGGAACCCGGGTGAACTCATCGGGAAGTTGTGGGCGATCGGGAGCACCCCCAGGAATACGCTTCGCTCGTTCAGCCGGCAGATCTCGGCGCTCGCGCGGACCGAGTACAGGTAGTCGTCGTGGGTGCGGGGAATCAGCTTGGAGAACCCCGTGCTTCCGCCGGAAAGCTGGAGGAACGCGACGGAGGATGGGTCCGGGTCGGGCAGCCGGTCAGCGCGGGCCGCCGCCACTTCGGATAGCACCCGAAAGCCACGTTCGCCGGCCTCGGCGCCGTCCACGATCACGTGACGCAGCCCCGGAGCGCTGGCCGCGACCTCCGCCGCGAGCGCGCGATAGTCGAAACCTTCGTGACGATCGGCCACGATGTAGCCCACCGCCTCCGACGCATTCACGAAATGGGCGATCTCTGACCGACGGTGGCCCGGCAGGCAGAAGACGGGCAGGATCCCCGCGCGGAAGAGCCCGAAGACGACGCTGAGGAACGTCGCCCGGTTCGGCATCTGCACCAGCACTCGCTCGCCGGGCGCGATCCCCAGCGCGCGGAAGCCAGCGGCAAGCGAGTCCGCCCGCGCGTCGAGCTCGGCGTAGCTCCAGCGATCCTCGCCACCCACGACGGCGATTGCCTCCGGCGTCCGCTCAGCCGCTCTCCGCAACGTTTGGCCGAGCGTCTCCCCCCGCCAGTATCCCAGTTCACGGTACCGGCTCGCGAACTCCTCGGGCCACGCCTGCCGCGCCTCGATCATGCCCGCGCCTCCACCGGCCCGCCATCCTCGCCGACGCCAAGCGCCCTCAGCATCGTGAGGAACTTGGCTGCCGTCTCGGCGGATTCCCGCTCCGGGTCGGAGCCCGCCACGACCCCCGCGCCGGCGAAGAGCCGCGCTGTCTGGCCGGTCACCTCGGCGCAGCGGATCGCGATGTACCACTTCCCGTCGCCCGTCGCGTCGCACCAGCCGACGGCGCCGGCGAAGAATCCGCGGTCGAACGGTTCCAGCGACTCGATGGTGTCCCGCGCCGCGGAGTACGGGAACCCGCAGACCGCCGGCGTCGGGTGCAGCGCGGTCGCCAGGGTGAGGGACGAGACCCGGGGATCCCGGAGCTTTCCCCGGATCGCGGTGCCCAGATGCCACATGCTCTGCGTCGACATGAGCGACGGAGAGCGCGGCACCTGGAGTGTCGAGCAGAACGGAGCAAGGCGCTCCGCGACCCAATCGACGACCGCGGCGTGCTCGCGAAGATCCTTCCCCGAGGCGAGCAGTGCCTCCGCCGCCATCCTGTCGATCGAATCGACGGGCGAGCGGCGCGCGGAGCCGGCAAGCGGTGTCGAGGCCAGTTGCTGTCCCTTCCTGGCCACCAGCAGCTCGGGCGAAGCGCCGACCAGCGTCCGCCGGGTCCCGCCGTTCAGCGGGGGAAGTGGCGCGGCATACGCCGTGATCGACGCATCGGACCGCAGCCGCGCGATGAGATCCGGCACCCGGAACGGCGCGTTCGCCCGGACCATCAGCGTCCGGGAGAGCACGACCTTCGAGAGCACCACGCCGGGGTTGGCGTCCTCGATCAAGCGCAGTGCCCGCCGCACGGACGCCCGATAGTATTCCGGGGTCGGGTTGGCGACCCTGGACATCAGCAACGGCACCGGCGCCGCCGGCGCGCTCCCCAGGTACGGTCCGGGATCCGCCGAGCCGGGCAGGATTTCCAGCTGGCTCGGCGCGAACAGGTATGTGTTCGCCGTCGGATCGAATGGGATGGCACCGACGACGATTCCGGGTGCCCCGGCCGCGGAACCGGAATCGTTGGAGAACATCCGGTCGACCTCGTCCGCGAGGCCGGACGCGAGCGGCGTCGTGAACGTCCGCCTCGCGCCTCGCGCGATCATCGATCCACTCGCCGAGGAGAGCACGAACGGCTCGGTCGTACGGAGCCACGGTTCCGGCGTGTTCCGATCGGGAAGACCCGCGTCCGGAGCTTCCCCGTCCGCCGCGGGACCTTCCGCGGAGGCCGCTCGCGCCCCCGCGTTTCCCCGAAGAATGAAGCTGCTCACCCTGCGCCCAACCTTTGCGTTCAGGGCGCGAGCCGGGTAACGGTGTCTCCGTTCGGATCCGCCACCGGAGGCCCACCGCGGCCGCCGCTGATCGGCTTCTTGGTGACGTAGGCGACGTTCGTCGACGGGTTCACCGCGATCGTGTTCGGCCGACTTCCCACGCCCAGCGTCGTGACGACTTCGAGGCTCGCGCCGTCCACCACGGTGACCGTACCGGCCATCCGGTTGGCCACGTAGACCAGGCCGTTTCCGGAGTTGAACGTCACCCCGAGGGCGCCCGCGCCGGTGGGGATGCTCTTCAGCAGCTCGCCCGTGCGCACGTCCAGCACGGTCAGATCGGCGGAGTTCTGGTTCGCGACGAACAGCCGGTTTGTCGCCGGGTCGAAGGCGGCGTTCGTCGGGCGGTCACCGCCCGCGCTGAAGCGCCTCACCACCTGCCGGCTCGACAGGTCGAGGACGGAGATGTCGTTGCTGTTCAGGTTGGTCACGTAGAGCGCGTTGGCCGCCCGGTCCAGCGCCATCCCGGAACTTCCGTCGCCGACGCCCCTGACCACGGCCACGATCTCGTTCGTCGCGCCGTCGATCACCCAGATCGCGCCGTCCTCCCCGAAGCTCGACATGTAGATCGTGTTCGCCTCCTCGTCGACGACGACTTCCCGGAGATGGGCGCCCGGATCGAGCGGTGTCTCGATCGTCCGGACGGATCCGCTCCGCAGGTCGATCGCCGAGGCCGAGCCGACGCGCGTGTTGGTCGTATAGAGCGTCTGCGTGCGGTCGTTGAGGCCCAGGCCGAACGCCGGCGCCTCCGACACGTCGATCGTACTGACCGTCTCCAGTGTCTCCGGGTCGAGGCCGTAGATCTTCGCGTTCCCCTGTCCCTGCCCGATCGCCGCGGCATACACGATTCCAGTCGATGGGCTTACGGCGATCTCGTAGATCCCCGCGCCCACGAACGCGGTTGTTCCGATCGCGGGTACGGAGGATTCCGACGCGGCCTGCGCCTCGGCGCCGCCCGCACTCAGACCGGCGACGAGTGTCGCGAGCGCGGTGAGTCGGACGGTCCGCGCGATGCGGCGCCGCGCCGCGGTTCCTGGCGAATCGAGCTTCATGAGAATCTCCTGAATTTCGGTTGAAGGTCTGTATGATGAATCAGCGGAGGTCGACCCAGTGGGCGCCCTCCAGTGGAACCGCGAGGAAGCGACGGTTGATCTCCGTCATCGTCGCTTCGGGATCCACATCGGCGAACAGGCCGGGATGGATCCACTTCGCCAGCGCTTCGATCGCCAGGATGTCCAGCGGCGAGTTCAGGAGCTGGTGGGAAAGGCCATGCACGCGACCACCCGAGACCGCGGAGAGCCGGGCGATGCCGCGCCGCGCAGCCATCGATTCGAGCGATGCCCGCGCGCGCGCCGGCGTGTACTCCCCGCCGACCACCAATCCGCCGACACGCTCGAGGTGCGGCCCGCCCGTCGCGATGTAGACGTCCGGATCGCGTGACAGCACGTACTCCAGGCTCAGCCGCCCCGCCGCCCCGGGCAGCACGTCCGCGCCGATGTTCGAGCCCCCGACGAAGCTGATGTACTCGCCGATGTTGCCCCGGCCCGGCGAGTTGCAGCACTCCTCCGAGATCCCCGCGTGCGCCTCGAGGAAGACAGTGGGCGACGCCGGCCGATTCGAGGCAAGCCGGTCCGAGATCACCTTCATCCGGGCCCGCCGGAACGTCACGAACTCCTCTGCCTCGGCGGTCCGCCCGATGATCCGCCCCAGGATCTCCAGGCTGGGCTCCAGGTTCTCGAACGGCCGCGAGAAGAAATCGATGAACACGACCCGGATTCCCGCTCGCTCCAGCTGCCTTGTCTGTTCCGTGGATGGCCCCTGGCCGAGCGAGAAGATCGCCACATCCGGACGCGCCGCGAGCGCCTGCTCCAGCGAGAAGTCCCCCGCCGAACTCGCCACGCGCGCCAGCGTCGGCAGCGCCGGATACTTCGCCCGGTACCGCGCGTATGTCCCCTCGCCGATCCGGTTCACGTCGTGCGGCCACGCCACCAGTACGCTCACGGGATCGGGATGGATGAGCGCCAGCGCGATCAGGTAGCGGCCGTCATCGATGAGGATCCGCCGGGCCGGCCCCTCCAGGCTCACTTCACGGCCCGCGACGTCGCGAAACTCCACTCGCTGGGCGGCCGCGGGGGGCGCAGTGGTCAACGCCACACCGAGGACGAGCACGAGGCAAAGGACCCACCGAACAAGCGCGGCTCCCACCGTTCCCGCCCGACCGCGGCCCCCGGACCCTCGCTCCCGCATATCTCCACTGTCCACGAGCAACGTCTCATTCGTTATGCGATTGATAATCAATCTCAACGAAGAGAGTACGGTGCCGTGCGCCGTGTGTCAATGTCGGGAAGGTCGCAACTGTGAGATGGGTGCCGCGCACCCGTATCCCCACCCTTGTCATCCCGAGCGAAGCGAGGGATCCGGACTTCCCGCGCGAATGGCCAGGTGTGCGGATCCCTCGCTTGGCTCGGGATGACGGGTGGGGTTCTCGGGGATCACGCCCCTTTCACTCTTCTCCCTTCACCCTTCACCCTTCACCCTTCACCCTTCACCCTTCCAGGCTCCGTCGACCGCCACCTGGAGTCGCCCGAGCGAACAGGGTTCGACGCGGGCCGCGACCCCATAGACCGATGCCAGCATCTCCGGCGTGATGGTCTCCCGCGGCGTCCCGGTCGAGTGGGCCCCTGCGGAGGTCAGCACGATGATCACGTCCGACCACCGCGCGGCGAGATTCAGGTCGTGGACGACGGCGATCACGAGACGACCGCTGGACGCGATCCTCCGCGTCATCGACATGACCAGCACCTGATGCTTGAGGTCGAGCGCGCTGGTTGGCTCGTCGAGGAGTAGAACCTCCGGATCGCGGACGATCGTCTGCGCGAGGCTGGCGAGCTGCCGCTGCCCGCCGGAGAGGCGATCGAGCGACTCCATGGCGAGATCGAGGATGCCCACCGCCTCCAACGCGTCGGTGCAGCGCCGTTCGAGGCTGCCGTCGGATCCCGGGCCGACGGGTGTCGAACGGGCCGCGCTCAGAACGGACTCGAAGACCGAGAGCCCCACGCCTTCGGGCAGGCTCTGCGGCATGAACCCCACGCGCGCGGCCCGTGCGTGGAGGGGAAGTGAAGTGAGCTCAACATCCCCGAGCCGGATCGACCCCTGGGTCGGGAGGAGCCCCGCAAGCGCGCGCAGGAGCGTGGACTTGCCGGCCGCGTTCGGGCCTACCAGCGCCACCACCGACCCCGACTCGAGCGGCGGCAGCGTCAGGTGGTCGATCACCCGGCGCTTCCCGTAACCCGTCGACAGGTCGGAAACCTCGAACCGGAACGGGCCCGCCATCAGCCGCGCGACCTCCGGCGGAGGATGAGGAGGAGGAAGATCGGAACGCCGACCAGCGAGGTGACGATTCCGGTCGGCAGGACGACGCCCGGGATCGCGACCTTGCTCAGGATCGAAGCCATCGAGAGCAGCGCCGCTCCGGTGAGCAGACTCGCCGGCAGCAGGAAGCGATGGTCCTCGCCGATCAGCATCCGGGCGATGTGGGGACCGACGAGCCCGACGAACCCGATCGTGCCGACGAAGGCCACCGCGGTCGCGGCGAGCAGACTGATGCGTGTGAGCGACGCGAACCGGAGCCGGCCGACGTCGACGCCGAATCCGCGGGCCCTGTCCTCGCCCAGCCGCATCGCCGTCATCCGCCAGGAGGCGGCGAGGGAGAACGGCACGACGCAGGCGAGAACGACCGCGAGCACCGCGATCTTCCGCCAGTCGGACCGCACCATGCTGCCCATGCTCCAGAAGACCAGGTTCTGCAGCGCTTCCTGGCCGGCGACGAACTGCAGCATCGCCACGAGCGCGTTGAAGCTGAAGACCAGGGCGATCCCGAAGAGGACCAGAGTCTCGCCGCTCGCCCCCCGACCTCGCGAAACCATCTGCAGGATGAGCATCGATGCGAAGGCGAATGCGAACGCGTTCGCCGCCACCGCCCATTCAGTCGGAATCCCCGGCGGGCTGAGGCCCAGCACCACGGCGACCGCGGCGCCGAACGTCGCCGCGGCTGAGACCCCCAGCGTGAACGGGCTCGCCAGCGGGTTGTTGAGGATGGTCTGCATCTCGGCGCCGGCCAGCGAGAGCGCGGCGCCGACCAGGAT
>CAZUVK010000092.1:0-1997 GCA_964623785.1 uncultured Gemmatimonas sp.
CAATGTCGCTCGGCCGCGTCGAGCAGCGCCGGGTCGCCACTCGATTCCGCGGCTTCCAGTAGCTCGCGGCCCGTTTCGCCGAGCCGCTCCCAGCCAGCCGGAGTCGTCTGCAGCGACACCGCCTCGCGCAGGATGAGCGTACCCGTGCCGACGACGATGAGCGTCGGCACGAGGGAGAACAGGATCAGAGCGACCAGCAGGCGACGCTCGAACCAGCCGGATCGGCGCATGGTGGCGGTTGCCTATGCCGTTGGACGGACGGTTGTTGAGCCTCGAAGTTGAACAATGGAAAATACTTCCGTTGCGTCCGGCACTGCAAGCGACGCGGCTCTTGGGGGCCGTGAGACGGTCGGACGCGCAACCAGGGAAGCGACGGCGACGGGCGGACAAACACCCTCCAACGGCTTGGTGTTCTTCGCGTTCTTTGCGGTGACCCCCGTCCCCGTCCGCGCGCATTTCCCCCAGACTGAACGGCGAACCATAACTCTTGACTACCGATTCGACTGACCCGGCAATGGGGTTCCACCTGCGCGAGGAATCCTTCACCCACGGGGACCTCTCCCTGCGGATCGCGCTCCCTGCTTCCCCGGAAGACCTGATCGACGAGGCGGACTTCGGCGCGGACGAGCGGTTGCCGTACTGGGCGGAGCTATGGCCATCCGCGCGCGCCCTCGCGCGATTCCTCCTCGACGAGCCATCGCTCGACTCGCCTGCGATCGAGCTCGGGTGCGGGGTGGCGCTCCCGTCGCTCGCCCTACGGCATCGCGGTATCGATACCCTGGCGACCGACTACTACGAGGATGCCCTCGGGTTCGCCGACTACAACGCGTGCCTCAACGGGTACGCCGACCTTCAAACCCTTCTCCTCGACTGGCGTCACCCGCCGGAGGACCTCCCCCGCGTCCCTCTCGTGGTCGCCGCGGATGTTCTGTACGAGCGGCGCAACGGCGAGGCACTGCTCTCGCTCCTCCCCGGGCTGGTGTCGCCTGGCGGCCAGATCATCATCGCCGACCCCGGGCGCGTCCATCTCAGCGCATTCCGCGATGCCGTGGCCGCGGCCGGATGGTCAGTGGATGACCTGCCCGATCGCATCGAGGACGCCCCCACCGGCGGCGGCCGCCTGGTGACGATTCGGCTGATGCGGCTCAAGCGGACCGCACCACCCTGACCCGTATCATCGGACCCCCGATTTCCTCCGGACGTCTCTCCCGGCCGTTGGCCCCGTTTGGCGCCGATGCTACATTTACAGGCTGGAACCGCCCATCAGAATGAAGGACTCGTGACCACCACACAGTCGCACGCACCCCTTTCGATCTCGCGCCGCCGCTCCGTTCCCGTCGATGTGGGCGGCGTGATCGTCGGCGGCGACCACCCGGTCGTCGTTCAGTCGATGACCAACACGGACACGGCGGATGTCGAGGGGACCGTACGCCAGATCGCGGCCCTCTGGCGCGCCGGCAGCGAGATCGTACGCGTGACGGTGAACAACGACGAGGCGGCCCGCGCGGTCCCGCTCATCGCCGAGGGCCTTGAGAAGCGCGGTGTCCGGGTCCCGATCGTCGGTGACTTCCACTACAACGGCCACCTGCTGCTGGCCCGGTACCCCGAGTGCGCCGCGGCGCTGGCCAAGTTCCGAATCAATCCCGGCAACGTCGGGGCGAAGCGGCACGACGAGAACTTCCGGACGATCGTCGAGCGCGCGATCGAACACGGGAAGCCCGTCCGGATCGGCGTAAACTGGGGCTCGCTCGACCAGATGCTCCTCACCGAACTGATGGACGCGAACGCCCGCGCCGCGGACCCGGTCGATGCGCAGGAGGTCCTCCGCACCGCGATGATCGAGAGCGCGCTGCGCTCCGCCGCTTTCGCCGAGGAGGTGGGGCTCCCGCACGATCGCATCATCCTCTCCGCCAAGGTCAGCACCGTCCCTGACCTGGTCGCGATCTACCAGCGTCTCGCCGCGCTCTGCGATTTCCCTCTCCACCTCGGCCTGACCG
>CAZUVK010000092.1:2007-12395 GCA_964623785.1 uncultured Gemmatimonas sp.
GGGCACCAAGGGAATCGTGGGCCCCACGCACGGCCTCGCGATCCTCCTGAACCAGGGTATCGGCGACACCATCCGCGTCAGCCTCACCCCCAAGCCGGACGGCGACCGCACGGAAGAGGTGCACGTCGCGCAGCAGATCCTCCAGTCGCTGGAGATCCGGTCGTTCGCGCCGCAGGTGACCTCGTGCCCGGGTTGCGGGCGAACGACATCGACCTATTTCCAGAAACTGGCCGAGTCGATCGAGGGATATCTGAGAGACCAGATGCCGGTCTGGCGAGACCGCCACCCCGGCGTCGAGGAGATGCGGGTCGCGGTGATGGGATGCGTCGTCAACGGACCCGGCGAGAGCAAACATGCCAACCTCGGCATCTCACTACCCGGTACGTTCGAGGAGCCGAAGGCGCCCGTCTACGTCGATGGTGAGCACTACGCGACCCTTCGCGGCGACGCGATCGCCGAGGAGTTCCAGCGCATCCTCGACGAGTACGTCGCCACCCGCTACCCCGCCGCGCACCAGGACCCGGCCGCATCCAGGTCAGGTCATTGAAGCGACGATGCTCAGGGTTTGGGCGATCCGACCAGATGGTTCACGCGGAGTCGCGGAGACGCGGAGGCAGGGAGATGATTCACGACGCGGTGCAGCCCTTCCCTGAGGGTCGCGGCCCCAAAGCTGATGAGAAGGCCGACGGGCATGTCCAGCAAGCGTAGATAGGTAAGCAGCTGTTTACTGTGCACCGGAGCAAGTCGCTCGACGGACTTCAGTTCAACGACCACCCTGCCTTCGACGAACAGGTCGACCCGGAATCCCTCGTCGAAGAACATCCCCTCATACTCGAACGTCACTGGCTTCTGGCGTTCGACGCCGAGTCCCCGCCGCTCCAACTCGCGAGCAAGTACCACCTCATAAACCGACTCCAGCAGCCCCGGCCCCAATCCGCGATGAATCCCAAGCGCCGCATCCACGATCTCTCCCGTAATCTCATCCAGCTCCCTCATCGCGAACGCCCCCGGGTTGGCTGAGTCTCCGCATTCTCCCTCCTCCGCGTTCTCCGCGTCTCCGCGTGAGGCCCTTTTCGTTGCTCGCGCCGTTCCGCCGGTTACCGCCCCAGCACGCTGCCCACGCGCGCTTCCAGCAACGCGAGCGACCGATGGAACGCGTAGATCGCCGCGATCTCCGCCCGCTCCGCCTCGGCCAGGCTCGCCTGCGCGTCCACCACTTCCACGCTCGTCGTGGCGCCGAACCGGAACCGCTCCTCGGCAAGCTGCAACTCCTCTTGCGCCATATCCCGCACCCGCTGCTGCAGTAGCGCGGTACGATACGCGGTCTCCAGGTTCCGGAGCGATGTCTCGATCTCGACCCCGACCCGCAGCTCGCTCGCGCGCACCTGATGCTCGGCGTTCGACCGCGCGATGTTCGCTTCCTCGATCTGCTGCTGTCGGCTGAGGCCGGTGAAGATCGGAAGCGATACGGTCAGTGACGCACTCGCCGGCTGTGTGGCGTAGTCGAACGGGAAGCCGCGGTTGCTCGACTCGATCGTCTGCCGGATCCCGGTTTCGAATCCGGGCGTCGTCGGATCGATACAGCTGTTCGGGTTCAGGCCGACCGCGGTCCGGATCTCGTTCTGCTGCATGCACCCCTGGTAGCCGGACTGGGCCTGTCCGAGGGCGCGCTGAACGAGCGACTCCACGTTGTTCGCCTGCGAGACGTATCCGTTGAGACCTGCACTGAGAGAGATCGTCGGCAGGTAACTGGAGCGCGCCTGTCGCGACCGGATCGTCGCGGCATCCGCCTGTGCGCGACTCGCCAGTAGCGACGGGTTCTCGCCAAGCGCGATTGCGGTCAGGTCCTGGGCGGTCCACGACGGCTCGAAGAGTTCGAACCGCTCGACCAGGTCAACGTCGATCGGGAGCCGCGAGCCAATGGACTGGCTTAGCAGCAGCACCTCGTTGGCCGCGGTGTTCTCCGCCTGTATGTACCGCACTTCGGCCTGGCCCCGCTGGACTTCGGCACGGCTGACGTCGAGCTGTGTGCCAGCGCCGATCTCGAAGCGCGCCTGCGCGAGCCTTACGTGCTCGTCGGTCCGGTCCATCTCCCGGCGCGCCTGCGCAGCGGCGTCACGTGCCTCGAGCACCGAGAGGTAGCGCTGCGTCACGTCCGACTTCAGCGATGCGGCGGCGCCCTCGATCTGCTGCTCGACCGCGCGGACCTGCGCCCTCGCCACCGACGGCGCGAGGATCGTCTGGCCGTTCAGCGAGAGGGACATCCCCAGGTTGTAGCGCGACGAATACATGGCCGGCTGCTCGTCGAGCACGACCGAATCGAGCCGCCGTTCGCCCGTCGCCGTATATCCGAATCCCGCCGAAGCGTTGACCGACGGCAGGAAGCTTCCGTACGCCGAGCGCACACCCCAATCAGCCGACCGGAGTTGGTTGCGCTGCGAGAGGAAGTCGGGGTTGGTGCCCGAGGCCAGATCGATGGCGTCCGCCAGCGACAACGGACCATCCACCAGCTGCCCGTGGGCCGGCACAACCGAAATGGTCGTCGCGACCGCGAGCGCGACGAGCGACAGTCGGCCTCTGCTTCGACTGACCTTCATGAGAATTCCTCCGGTTCTATTGATCGGATTCGGACCGGCCCGGCTGGACCGCACCCTGATTCCCGCGATTGGATAGAGATCACGACCGGGAGCGACAAGCTCGCCCCCCCGTTCATCGGTCTACGACGGCCCGCGCGATTCGGTTTCACCGAGTCACGCGAGTCTCGATCGCCACTGCTCAGCCTGTCTGAACCCCCGACTGCCTCGCCGCGAGTGCATCGAGCAGCTTCTGGTGGATCCCGCCGAACCCTCCGTTCGACATCACCAGGACCACTTCGCCGTTCTCGACGACGCTCATCGCGTGCGAGATGATCTCGGACACGTCGGGCAGATACCTCGCCGGCACGCGGGCGCCGGTGATCGCAGCCACCAGTTCGTCAGGGTTCATCCCCGTGCTCTCCGTATAGCGCTCGGGATGGAAGAGCCCCGCCAGCACCACCCTGTCCGCTGCGCTCAGGGCGTCCCGATACGCCTCCTGAAACTCCCGGCGCTGCGCGGTATAGCTGCGCGGCTCAAAGATGGCGAAGATCCGGCGCGACCCGTAACGCTGCCGCACGGCCCTGACCGTCTCGGTCACCGCGGTCGGGTGATGCGCGAAGTCGTCAATCACCGTGACGCCACCGACCTCGCCGCGCACCTCCATCCGCCTCCGAACGCTCCGGAACGACGCCAGCCCCGCCAGGACCCCATCCCGATCGGCACCCACCGCTTCGCACGCGGCGATCGCGGCGAGGCAGTTCCGCACGTTGAACGCCCCCGCGAGCGGCGTCTCCACCGGCCCCCAAACATCGTCCCCGCGCGCCACCGTGAATCGCGTCACCCTCTCGCCGAATTCGACGTCCCTCGCGCTCCAGTGCGGGAACGCGCCGCCTTCCACCGGGAACCCGAACGACTCGATCCGGGAGAACGCCCTCGGCGCCAGCTCCGTGACGATCGGCGAGTCCCAGCCGGCGATCAGCGTCCCATTCCGGGGAACCAGGTTGATGAATCGCGCGAACGCGAACCGATACGCTTCCTCATCACGATAGATATCCGCGTGGTCGAACTCGATGTTGTTGACGATCGCCGTCCGTGGCAGGTAATGCCACATCTTCGGCCCCTTGTCGAAGTACGCGGTGTCGTACTCGTCCGCTTCCACGACGAAGAACCGCGAGTCCGTGAGCCGGAACGACGTCCCGAAGTTCTCCGCCACCCCACCGACCAGGAACGCCGGGTTCAGTCCGGCGCTCTCCAGGAGCCACGCCGTCAGCGACGCGGTCGTCGTCTTGCCGTGCGTTCCCGCGACCGCCACCGGGTGACGACCCCACAGGAACTCCTCCTTCACCACAGCCGCCGCCGAGGTATAGTGGAGTCCTTCCTCCAGTACGGCCTCCAGCTCCGCGTTCCCGCGCGAGATCGCGTTCCCCACGACCACGATATCCGGCCGGGTCGCGGCCAGCCCGAGGTTCGACGGCGAATACCCTTCCGCGTAATCGATTCCCAGATCGCGCAACTGGTCCGACATCGGGGGGTAGACGTTCTCGTCCGAGCCCGTGACCCGATGGCCCGCCGCCCGCAGCAGCCCGGCCAGCGATGCCATCGCCGTCCCCGCGATCCCGATCAGGTGATAGTGACGCTTCTCCACGATCGATCTACCTTGCCCGTTTCGTCGGCTCGGTGCATCACACTAACGCACGCTCACGCCCCTATCCAGCATGAGTGACCCGGTCGTCAGAATCACTCCGGAACTCACCATTCCGCTCGCCGAACTTACCTTCCGCGCCTCCCGTTCCGGCGGCCCGGGCGGCCAGCACGTCAACACATCATCCACCCGGGTCGAGCTGGTCTGGGACGCTGCGTCGTCCCCCTCGCTCACCGACGCTCAGCGGGAGATCATCCTCCGGAAACTCGCCAATCGCATCAGCGGGGAGGGCATCCTCTCGCTCGCCAGCTCCGCCACCCGCAGCCAGCATCGCAACCGCCAGGATGCCATCGACCGATTCGCCGCGCTCCTCGCCGACGCCCTCGAGATCCAGCCGCCCCGCAAGCGGACCCGTCCGCCCCGCGCCGCGAAGGAGGAACGCCTCGCCGAGAAGAGACGACGCTCCGAGACCAAGCGACTCCGACGCCTCCCGCCCGACGAATAGCCACCGCGCATAACCTCCCAGCCCGGCCGGAAGATCATCGCCGATCCAATCCCCACTCGCGATCCGACGGGCAACCCCCTGCGCCCACCTCAACCCGCCGCGACCAGCATCTCCTCCATCCGCGACAGACACCGCGACAGCTTCTTCCCGTACGGACCCCGCATCGCCCCGTCGCCGAACAACCCGCCCCGCGGAACTTCACCCGCCGCGACAAACTCGACTCCCGCATCGTACACCGAATCGATGAAATGCACCCAGCGCAGCGCGTCGGGCAGCTCCGATATCGCCGTGATCCCCTCCACGAAGATGGCATCCATCCGGCCCGCAATCTCCCGATAACGAATCGGGTGCAGAGTGGCGAGCGTGCCGATCAGGTCCGTGAAGCCCACGCGCACCCACCGCTCGGGCGACGCGCCGACAATCGCTTCGCATGCCGCGCCGTCTCGAAGGAACGCCGGACCCCCATCCGCCTCGAAGTGACGGTGCCGATAATCCTCCCCCTCGATCGTCACAACCTCGAACTCGGCGCGCAGCTCCTCGATCTCGGACCGGAAATCCTTCTGCGAGAACCGCCCCGCCCCCAGCTCCAGCGGCAGCGTGTTCGAGGTCACCGCCACGAACACCCCACCGTCGATCACGCTCCTCAGGAACGCCAGCGCGAGCTTCAGGTTCCCCGGGTCATCCAGCTCCCACTCATCTACCGTTATCAACCGATATCCCACGAACTCGCTGGACGCAGTCCGGATCCCGGTGAGCCCGATGAAGTACATCAGCTCGTCGAAGCTGAGGTATGCTTTCGGCCCGGAAGCGGCGTTCCAGAGCGCCGCGAGCAGATGGGTCTTGCCGACGCCGAATCCGCCGTCCAGATAGAGGCCGGTCGGTCCGCGCGCGGCGCGCGACCTTGGAACCCACCAGAGACGGGAGACGGCTTTCCCCGCGAGCCGGTCGGCCTCTCGTTCCAGACGCCGCACCGCCGCGACCTGCGACTCGTGTCGCGGCAGATAGTTCGCGAACGACTTGTCGCGGAACCGCGGCGGCGGGGCGAACTCGCCGCGGACCCGCGCGGGGGACGGCCGGTCGGCCAGCGACGCGGCAAGCGCTTCGAAACTCAGCACCCCGACTCTTCCGCCGACCTATGTGTCCAGGCTGCGCCAGAGGTAACGCGACGCCAGACTCCGCAACGGGCTCCACGGAGCACCGATCCGCTCCAGCTCGGCCCGCCCTGGCCGTTCCTCCAGCCCGTACGCCCGCTGCACCGCGACCCGGATCCCCAGGTCGTCCACGGCGAGCACGTCCGGCCGGTGGAGACAGAAGATCAGCACCATCTCGGCGGTCCACCGCCCCACCCCGCGAATCCTCACCAGCGTCTCGATGACCTGCTCGTCGGGATGATCCTTCAACTCTTCCTCTCGCACGTCGCCCTCCAGCCAGGCGCGCGCGGCGTCCCGCACGTAGTCGACCTTCGCCCGGCTGAGACCGCACCCGCGCAACGTCTCCTCTGGGAGGCCCACGATGGTCTCCGGCGTCGGGAATCCCGCCTCGCCCCCGAGATCCGCCACCCGCCCGCGAATCGTCCGCGCGGCGGCGACCGACAGCTGCTGCCCCACGATCGACCCGACGACGCTCCGCCAGAGCCGTGAATCCACCGGATACTCCAGCGGGCCGATTCGGTCGACAATCCCCGCCATGACCGGGTCCGACGACCGTAGGCGATCGAGATCGGTCGCCGAGACCTTCACGTCGCGGACACTCATGCCAGTTCCTCGAGCTGCTCTCGGGTGAGGCGGTACGTGTACCATTCCTCGAGTCGAGTTGCGCCAAGCCGCTCGTAGAACTCGATCGCCAGCTCGTTCCAGTCGAGCACCATCCACTCCATCCTTCCGCAATCGCGCCTCACCGCCTCCCGCGCGAAGAACTGGAACATCGCGCGGCCGACCCCCTTGCTCCGGGCGGGCGGCTTCACGAACAGATCCTCGAGGAAGAGCGTGGGACGGGCGAGGAACGACGAGTACGCCTCGAAGGTGATCGCGTATGCCACCGGCTCGCCCCGGATCTCGGCGAGAAAGGCGCGGAACCTGGGCCGCTCGCCGAAGCCGTCCTCGATGAGGCGGGCTCGCGCGTCGGTGGATGGCCTCGGGAGCTGCTCGTAGTCGGCGAGCGCGTCGATCAGCTCCAGCAAGGCGGCCGCATCCTCGGCGCCGGCCTCACGGATCACGATCTCGTCGCGTACCTTCCGTCGAAACATCGATGTCTCGGTCAACGGGATTTCATCCGATCATCGCCGCCCACGCGGCCGGCTCGTGTCCGATCGCCAGCCTGTCGCCCGAGCGGACCAGCGGCGTTCGCAGCAGGAGCGGATCCTCCTCCAGCAGCGGAAGGATGCGCGATTCGGGGAGATGGGCGACGTGCAGCCCTCGATCGCGGAAGCGCTTGCCTTCGCGGTCGAGCAACGCCTCGACACCGAACTTCCGGGCGAACCGTTCCAACTCGCGGCCCGACGCGGCGCGCTGTTCGAGGTCGACGTGGTGGATCTTCACGCGACGCTCCTTGAAGAAGCGCAGCGCCTTCTGCGTGTCGCGGCACTTTCGCGTGCCGAAGACCTGGACCTCCGCCATCATGCGGCCGCCGCGGTTCGGTTTCGAGCCGCCGCTCGGACCGCCTGTTTACCCCCGCCCGGCCCATTCGCGTCCCTCAGCCGCGCCAGCGCGTACGCGATCGCGAGGTTCACCGGCAGCGCCAGCCCGATGATCTCCCCGTTCGACTGCGAGAGCGCCGGGAACACCTGGGCCATGAACCCGGCCAGCGAGATCGCCGCGATCAGCCCTGCGAGCCACGCCGCCAGCCGGAGCGTCTCCCGCCCGCGAACGGCCCCGGGGATCAGCACGGCCAGCACCAGCAGCAGCGGGCTGAACTGGAGGATGTTCTCGTTCCAGTACGACGTCGCATGGTCGGTGAACGCCCAGAGCCCGACCAGCACGACGCCCAGCGTCCCGGCGAGCGCGGACCAGACGCCCGCCAGCCAGGGGAACACGCCGCCGCCCGCCTGACCCAGCGCCCGCCGCCGGCCGGTAAACACGATCGCCAACCCGAGCACCACGCCGATCAACGTGTAGATCGGCCAGCGCGTCGACGTGTCCCCATCCGACAACGGCGCGCTCCGCTCGTAGACGACCTCCTCGCTCAGCACGAGCGGCACCCGCTCCCCCGCCCCGTTGTCGATCGTCATGTCCCGGATCCGCTCGCGCAACTCCATCGGCAGGAACATCTCCTCCCACGCCGTGATCTCCCGATCCACCGGCTGGCCGAGACCGAGCATCAGCCCCGAATACAGCGCCGGGTCCGCTGAGGTCAACGCCCTCGTGTGCTCGCGGTACGTCGTCCCCGACGAAATGCCCTCGGTTTGCAGTCGCAACTGACCGCCGATCACCAGGTCGATCGCGTCGCGCACCCGGGTCGAACAGTTGTCGCGGTAATAGTCGTATCGGTAGAAGCGGTTCTCCGGCAACGCGTTGCGCTCGAGGAAGTCCCGCAGGTCGGCGCGCTGGGCCGGTGTGAGGTTCAGCTCCTGAAGCCAGACCGACCGGTCCACGCTGGGGTAGGCTGCCATCAGCCACTGGGCGTCTTCCGGCGCCATCCAGTAGTCCATCTGACCCCGGATGAAGCGGAGGAAGAAGTTCTCCTGCTCGAAACTGAACATCCCGTAGTTGTACGCGATGTCGGTCCCGCGCGCGTCGTCCCGAACCCGGATCGCGTTGTGACCGAACCGCTCCCAGAACGCCGCCCCGGGCCCCATCGTCATCAGGTAGACGGTGAGTTCCTCCCCGCGCGCGGGTACCGGCGCGCCAGCAGGCTCATCCGCGCCCGGTACCTGCGCGACCACGGGCGACGCCGCAACGGCCAGGCAGACTGCCAGCGCAACTCCCCGAACGACGAGTATCAATCGCGTCACCTCAGTCACCTTCCCGGTCGCAGACGCATTCAGACCTTGCTTCACTCTTCTCCCTTCCCACCGTACCCCGTCGTGGAACGCAAAGTTACGCCGGCGATCGGGGGTCCGCCACACGCTCCAGACCCTCGCGAGCCGGCTGATTTTCATTCCCCATTCCCCGCGTCCCACCGACCACACGCTCCAAAAAAGTACGAATTATTTGTAGTAGGTGGTCTTGTTATTGACAAAAACCTCCTGTTTTGTAAATTCTTCCACGTGATGGTAGATATTATTCCATACATTGAATGATATTCTTCTATATAATGGACGATATTCTTTCATGTCATGGAAGATATCCTTCCATATATTGAACGATATTCCATCAGATGATGGATGGGCCAACTCTCTTCTTCCCGATGAAGATGAGCGATTCCGATCCAACGAGCGCACTCCCACGTCTGGCCGCCGATACCATCCGGCGGGCCCTCGCCGCGATGCCCGTCGTGGTCGTGATGGGCGCGCGGCAGACGGGGAAGAGCACGCTCACGCAAACCCTGGCCGGAGCGGAAGAGCGCCGCTACGAGTCGCTCGACGACATCGACGTCCGCGCCCAGGCGCAAACGGACCCGGATGGATTCGTCCGGCGCGCGCCGAAGCTGACGATCGACGAAGTCCAGCGCGAGCCCGATCTCATTCTGGCGGTGAAACGGGCGGTCGATGAGTCCCGGCCGCGATCACCGGGCCGGTTCCTGCTAACCGGCTCGGCCGACCTGCTGCTGATGAACCGCGTTTCCGAGACGCTCGCCGGCCGCGCGTCGTACGTGACGCTCTGGCCGCTGACGCGCCGCGAGCGCCGCGGACTCGGCACGGCCGGAATCTGGAGCGAGCTCCTGCGAACCCCGGTGAACGACTGGTACGACCTCGTCCTGGCGCGGGACGAGGCGCCCGAGGACTGGCGCGACACCGCTCGGCACGGTGGATATCCGACGCCGGCGCACGAGATGGACACCGACGAAGCCCGCGACTTCTGGTTCAGGGGATTCGTGACGACCTATCTGGAGCGGGACCTGAGGGATCTGACGGCCGTCGACAACCTCGTCGATTTCCGCCGGCTCATGCGCGCGGCCTGTCTCCGGATCGGAGGCGTTCTCAACCAGGCCGACCTGAGCCGGGACGTGGGGATCCCGGGCGCGACGTTGCATCGGTATCTCAACCTCCTGGAAACGTCGTTTCAACTCGTCCGGTTGGAGCCCTACGCCGTGAATCGCACGAAACGCCTGGTGAAGTCGCCCAAGCTCTACTGGAGCGACACCGGGCTCGCGATGCACCTGGCGGGAGAGACGACGGCGCGCGGAGAACACCTGGAAAACCTGGTGCTCTCCGACCTCCTCGCCTGGCGCGACGCCGGAACGGACCGCCACCAGATCCTCTACTGGCGCACCCACACCGGCGAAGAGGTCGATTTTGTGATCGAGGCGGGGGACCGGCTGCTGCCGATCGAGGTGAAGGCCGCCGCCCGGGTGGGGCATGCGGAGACGCGCCACCTACGCACCTTCGGGGAGCAATACGGGGACAGCGTGCACGGAGGACTGCTCCTGCATACCGGGACGGATGTGTTCTGGGCGGCGGAAGGGATCCTGGCCGTGCCGTGGTGGCGCGTGGTGTAGGGCTGGCTAGCGGCCACCCCCTTCGCGGCTTCGCGCCTTCGCGTGACATCCGTCCGAAGGAGCGCGCGAA
>CAZUVK010000092.1:12405-12672 GCA_964623785.1 uncultured Gemmatimonas sp.
CGCGCGAAGACGCGAGGTCGCGAAGCCCCGCTCTGGCGCGCCGCCGGGAATCATACGAAACTGCCCTGTCGGCCCGCTCGACCGCCTGCGGCACCGCGCATCCGCCACCACCCCCGAACCGCCATGTTCGCCGACACCGCGCTCCAGGACCGAGTCATCCTCGTCACCGGCGGCGGATCCGGTCTCGGCCTCTCCATGGCCTCGCGTTTCCTCAGCCTCGGCGCGCGCGTCGGCATCCTGGGCCGGAGCGAGGACCGCCTCGCGAAC
>CAZUVK010000093.1:0-12644 GCA_964623785.1 uncultured Gemmatimonas sp.
GGGTGTTCGCGGGTGCTCTCGCATGGAACTTGCGACCGCGTAACCCTGAATGGTTGATCGCTTTAGCTCGAAGGAGGACAAATGGATAACTCGGTAGACCGGATCATTTCCCTCGACCAGTCGGACGACTTCCAGGTCGTCGAAGGCGAGCCGGACGTTCGTGGTTGGGGCGTGTTCGGAGCCGATGGCCGCCACATCGGCGAGGTTCACGATCTCCTGGTCGACACCGGGGCCATGAAGGTTCGATATCTCGATGTCGAGGCGGATTCGGAGCTGTTCACGGGTGACAGCGGGCACCACATCCTCATCCCGATTGGCTATGCCAGGCTCGACGAGGTGGATGACCGGGTTCAGGTGGACGCGCTCGACAGCAGCCGGGTGGCTGACCTGCCGGAGTACAGCCATGGCGAGTTGACTGAGGATTTCGCCAGCGAGATCGACGTGTTCTTCAGCAACGGACGGGAGATCGGCTCGATTCGTACGGAAGGGGAGATATCGGCGCCGATTCTCGGTGCGCGGACCGGCGATCTCGACCGGGACAGCGGCTCGCCTCACCTGGGCGACGTTTCGGAGACGCGTGACCGGTATATGTCCGACGCGTCCGGGGACATCGTCGGCAGCGAAGAGGAGCGCCTGGACCGCACGCTCGAGACGCGCCAGGGCCGAGTGGACGAGGTGTCGATCCGGGACGAGGAAGCGTACCTCGGGGACAGTTCGAGTAGCGACCGTTTCGAAAGTGGTTCGATGTCCGATGACCGGGAGATCCGGCCGAGGATCGACGAGGAAGAGCAGCTGTAGGACCGTTGCCTGACCTCCGCCCACGACCTGAAACCGCGCGGGCGCCGGTCCGGGGGGGAGTTTCGGGCAGGCACGGCGCCCCGTCAGCCGGCGGGGCGTCGTCGCTTCGAGGCAGTTCGTACCGCGGGCTGGACTGGACCGTCCCGCCGTGTACATTACCGGCCGGCCACAGGTGGCCCGATCGGCGACCTTCGGCGTCGTGGTGATCCAGACCCAGACTCCCCCCGATAGAGGATGAATTCCTCGACTGTTTCAGCCCCCTCCGAGCTCGACAAGCTCTGCATCGACACGATCCGAACGCTATCGATGGACGCGGTCGATCGAGCCAGGTCCGGGCATCCCGGGACGCCGATGGCGCTCGCGCCGCTCGCGTACGCGATCTGGACTCGCCATATGAAGCACGATCCGGGCGACCCCGCGTGGCCCGACCGTGATCGCTTCATCCTCTCGGCGGGCCACGCCTCGATGCTTCTCTATTCCATGCTCTACCTGACCGGCTACGGGCTGGAACTGGACGACATCAGGAACTTCCGGCAGTGGGAGAGCCCGACCCCGGGGCACCCCGAGTACGGGATGACGCCGGGTGTGGAGACGACGACCGGCCCGCTCGGGCAGGGAATCGCCAACGCGGTGGGCATGGCGATCGTCGAGGCTCGCTACAACCGGCCCGGGTTCGCCGTCATCGACCATCACACGTACGTGATCTGCTCCGACGGTGACCTGATGGAGGGCGTCGCGAGCGAGGCGGCATCGATCGCGGGACACCTCGGGCTTGGCAAGCTGATCTGCTTCTGGGACGACAACTCGATCACGATCGAGGGCTCCACCGATCTGGCCTTCACCGAGGATGTCCTGAAGCGGTTTGATGCCTACGGGTGGCAGACGCTATCGATCGCGGACGTCAATAACCTGGATGCGATCGACCGGGCGGTCGAGGAGGCGAAGGCGGACCCGCGGCCAACGATGATCGCGGTGAAGACGGTGATCGGGTACGGGTCGCCGAACAAGGCGGGCTCAGAGGACGCGCACGGTTCTCCGCTCGGGGAAGAGGAGAGCCGGCTCACCAAGAGGAACCTCGGCTGGCCATCCGAGGAGCCGTTCCATGTGCCGGAGCGCGCGCTGGAGCACATGCGGCGTCAGGCGGAACGAGGCGCGGAGGCGCACGCGGAGTGGCGGCGGCGATGGGAGCGGTTCGCGACGGATCAGCCAGCCGCCGCCGCCGATCTCACGAACGCGCTCGAGCGACGCCTGCCCGAGGGGTGGGACGCCTCGATCCCCGCGTTCGGACCGGGCGACAAGCCGATCGCGACACGGGCTGCATCCGGAAAGGTGATCAACGCGATCGCCTCGAATGTCCCCTGGCTTATCGGGGGCTCCGCGGACCTCGCGGGCTCGAACAATACGATGATCGAGGGCGAGGGTAGCCTCACGCCAGACAACCCGGCGGGGCGCAACCTGCATTTCGGTGTGCGCGAGCACGCCATGGGCTCGCTGATGAACGGCATGAGCCTGCACGGCGGTGTGCGGCCGTACGGCGGGACGTTCCTGATCTTCTCCGACTATATGCGGCCCGCGATCCGGCTGGCCGCGTTGATGGAGCAGCCGGTCATCTACGTCTTCACCCATGACAGCGTGGGGTTGGGCGAGGACGGTCCCACACACCAGCCGATCGAGCAGATGGCCGCGCTGCGGGCGATCCCCGGACTCATCGACTTCCGCCCCGCTGACGCCGCGGAGACCGCGGAGGCGTGGCGGTACCTGATGGAGAATCCGCGGGGGCCGGCGTTCCTCGCGTTGACCCGCCAGGCGCTGCCGAATCTGGACCGCGCGAGGTTCGCCCCGGCGGAAGGCCTCCGGCGTGGTGGCTACATCCTCGCCGAGGCGGAGGGCGGCGCTCCGCGTGTCATTCTCATCGCGAGCGGCTCGGAGATCGCGCTCGCGCTCGACGCTCGCGAGCGACTCGAGGGCGAAGGGATCCCCACCCGCGTCGTCAGCCTCCCCAGTTGGGTGCTCTTCGAGCGCCAGGGCAGTGACTATATCGACCGGGTCCTCCCGCCCTCCGTGACCGCCCGGGTGTCGATCGAGGCCGCCAGCCCGATGGGGTGGCACCGGTGGGTCGGTTCGACGGGTGAGATCGTTGGCATCTCGCGGTTCGGGGCGTCCGCACCGGCGAAGACGGTCTTCAACCAGCTCGGGTTCAGCGTCGAGAATGTCGTTGCCCGGTCGAAACACGCGCTCGGGATCCGCCCGCCGGCCGCCCCGGACCCGGCGGGAGAGGGGGGCGCCGGCCCGACGTCCCTCGGAGTGGACGAAAGCTGAAACCGCGACTAGGATGGCGCCAACCCATGGACATGCGATGACGGACACGAGACACCCGGCGGCCGACATCGACGCCCGACCCCTCTGGCGTCTCCTGGCCGAAGGCCAGAGCGTCTGGCTCGACTACATCCGCCGTGGCGTGATCAACAACGGCGAGATGGCGCGGATGGTTCGGGAAGACGCCCTTCGTGGAGTGACGTCGAACCCCGCGATCTTCGAGCAGGCGATCGCGGGCAGCGACGACTACGATGAGACGCTCGCCGAACTCGCCGCGGCCGGTACCGACGCGCTCGCCGCCTATGAGGCACTTGCGATCGAGGACATCCGGGCGGCGGCCGACGTCTTCCGAGGCGTCTACGACGAGTCCGATGGTGCCGACGGGTTCGTATCCCTGGAGGTGTCGCCCGAACTGGCCCACGACGGACCCGCCTCTCTCGAGGAGGCCCGGCGGCTCTGGGCGGCCGTCGATCGTCCGAACGTGATGATCAAGATCCCCGGTACGACGGAAGGGCTCCTCGCGATCGAGGAAGCGCTCGCCGAGGGAATCAACGTGAACGTCACGCTGCTCTTCGCGCTGGAAGGCTACGAGCGCGTGATGGAATCGTACCTCCGCGCCCTGGAGCGCAGGCTGGACGCCGATCTGCCGCTCGACCGTGTCGCCTCCGTGGCGTCGTTCTTCGTATCGCGAGTGGATACCGCCATCGACGCGCAGCTGGAGCGGCGGGCCGAAGGGGCGGCCGACGAGGTGGCGCGCCGGCACCTGCTCGATCTTCGCGGCCGCGCGGCCATCGCGAACGCGCGGATCGCGTACCGCCGGTTCAGGGAGATCTTTGACTCGCCCCGATTCGAACGACTGGCCCGGAGCGGTGGCCGCGTGCAACGCCCGCTATGGGCGAGCACGTCGACGAAGAACCCGGCCTACCGCGACGTGATCTACGTGGAGGAGCTGATCGGGCCGGACACGGTCAACACCATGCCGCTCGCGACGATCGAGGCCTTCGCCGACCACGGAGTCGTGCGGCGGACGATCGACTCCAACCCCGCGGCGGCCGATCACGATCTGTTGCTGCTCGCCGATGCCGGCATCGATCTGGCCGAGGTCACGCGCGCGCTGCAGGTCGAGGGCGTTGAGAAATTCGTCGTCCCGTTCCGCAACCTGCTGCAGTCGATCGACGAGAAGATGTCGCGGGTCGCGCGGCGATAGCGGGACCGGAGCAGACTTTTCATCTCGATCCCGAAAGCCAGATGGCGTCGGCAACACCCGAAAAGGACGTTCAGCTCATCGTTCATGGTGAGCATCCGAATCCTTTCGCGATCCTCGGCCCGCATCGTGTCGCGCTGATCGATGGGCCGCGCCTCGTGCTGCGTGCGTTTCTGCCGACCGCCGCCCGCGCCTGGGTCATCGATGCCGAGGCCGGTACCGCGACGGAGATGTCGATGGTCGGCGAAGCGGGTTTCTTCGAGGCGGTGTTCAGTTCCGGTGAACGCTTCCCCTACCGGCTCCGCGCCACCTGGGACAGTGGCGAGACGAGCGAGTTCCACGATCCGTACAACTTCCCCCCGACGCTTGGCGAGCTGGACCTCCACCTCCTTGCCGAGGGACGTGACCGTCTGCTCTACAGGAAACTCGGCGCCCATCCCTGGTCGGTCGACGGCGTTTCCGGCGTTCGCTTCGCCGTCTGGGCGCCAAACGCCACGCGTGTGAGCGTGGTCGGCGATTTCAACCATTGGGATGGCCGCCGGTACCCGATGCGCAAGCACCCCGGCGCCGGTATCTGGGACATCTTCATCCCCGGCGTCACGGTCGGGGCCGTCTACAAATACGAGATCAAGCCGAGGCACGGTGCCCCGTTCGTGAAGGCGGATCCGGTGGGCTTCCGATCCGAGGTCCGGCCCGCGACCGCGTCGGTGGTTCACGAACTCGGTCGCTACGAGTGGGCCGACGACGACTGGCTCGAGCGTCGCCGGCAGGTCGCCGCGGCCGACGCGCCGATGTCGATCTACGAAATCCACCTGGGATCCTGGCGGTGGATCGACGATCGGCCCATGACCTACCACGAACTCGCCGACTACCTGCCCGACTACGTCGAGGAGATGGGCTTCACGCACGTGGAACTGCTGCCCGTGATGGAGCACCCGTTCGACCCGTCGTGGGGATATCAGGTCACCGGCTACTTCGCGCCCACGAGCCGTTTCGGCGACCCCGACGGGTTCAAGTTCCTCGTGGACAGGCTGCACCAGAAGGGGATCGGTGTGTTCCTCGACTGGGTCCCGGCCCACTTCCCCAAGGACGCCGCCGGACTCCGGCGGTTCGACGGCACCGCACTGTACGAACATCAGGACCCCCGGATGGGCGAGCACCCCGACTGGGGAACGATGATCTTCAACTATGGTCGGAACGAGGTCCGCAACTTCCTCATCGCCAACGCCATCTACTGGATCGATGAGTTCCACGTGGATGGCCTGCGCGTCGACGCCGTCGCTTCGATGCTCTACCTCGACTACTCGCGGAGCGAGGGCGAGTGGCTGCCGAACCGGTACGGGGGGAGGGAGAATCTCGAAGCGATCGACTTCTTCCGCGAGTTGAACGCGACGATTCGGGAACACCACCCGGGGGCGTTGATGATCGCGGAGGAGTCCACGGCCTGGGGCGGGGTGACGGCGGATGTCGAGCACGGAGGTCTCGGCTTCCACTTCAAGTGGAACATGGGGTGGATGAACGACTTCCTCCGGTTCGTCGAGCACGAGGCCGTGCACCGGAAGTTCCACTTCGGGCTGCTCACCTTCTCGCTCATCTACGCCTTCAGTGAGCGGTTCATCCTCCCGATCTCGCATGACGAGGTGGTCCACGGGAAGCGTTCGCTTCTCGACAAGATGCCCGGGGATGAGTGGCAGAAATTCGCGAACATGCGGCTGACGCTGGGCTTCATGTGGACGCACCCGGGCAAGCAGCTTCTCTTCATGGGGAGTGAGTTCGGTCAATGGCGGGAGTGGACCGAGTCCAGTTCGCTCGACTGGCATCTCCTGGAGCGGCCGCTCCACCGCGGTGCGCAGCGCTGGGTGCGTGACCTCAACCAGTTCTACCGGGCGGAGGCGGCCCTCTGGCGACGCGATTCGACCTGGCAGGGATTCGAGTGGATCGATTTCCACGATGTGGAGAACAGCATCGTGGCGTTTCGGCGGATCGGCGACCAGGCGGGTGACGAGGTGGTCGTCATCTGCAACTTCACGCCGGTCCCGCGTCATGACTATCGAATCGGAGTGCCCTATCCGGGACGGTACCGGGAGGTCCTGAACAGCGATGCCGAGATCTACGGCGGGAGCAACCTCGGCAACGCGGGCGCCGCGGAAACGCAGGAGCTGGAGAGTCACAACCATCCGTGCTCGATTTCCGTGTTGCTGCCTCCTCTCTCGATCCTCGTGCTGAAGCGGGAAGCCTGACCGTCGTGGCGATAAACTTGCCGGGGGAAATCCGGGACTGACATCCCCTTCCGCGGCAAGGAGCGACGATGGCTGACCACACTGGAGACGGAGCGATTCAGGCGACGGTATACGAGGGTGATGCGGAGACTGCGCCGCCCGCGTCCGAGGCGACGCCGGGGCGGAGCCGGGGGCCACGAACCGCGGGGAAGACGTCGGCGGATGGCGGCGTGGCGAGACGGACCCCGCGACGCTCGAACCCGGCCCCCGCTGGCGCTGTCGATCTTGCCTCGCCGGCGTTGAGCCGGGACCTGAGGGAGTTCGCGTCGGCTCGACCCGAAGGATGGAATCACGAGGACTGGATCGTCTTCCTCGAGAGCCTCCGCACCCGAGGTCATGACATCCGCGACCGTGACGCGATCGGGGTCGCGCTCGAGATGGAACGCCTGGATCTCGTTCTGTCCTCCGTTCGCGGACTCGGACCGCAGCGGAGGCGGGCGCTGGTGGACCGGTACGGCACGCTCTGGACGCTTCGGGCCGCGGACCCCAACGAGATCGCGTCCGTTGCCAGAATTCCGGTCGACCTCGCTCGCAAGGCACGCGAGGCGACCATCTGATTCGCGGTACCGGGCCCGCTCGCCGGGCCGATTGATCACCTCGCACAAGACGGCACCAAACGCATGAAGGTCGCATTCGCGAATTCGTCGCGAATCTGGGGTGGTGCGGAGGTGATGACGGCGGCATTCCTGAATGGCTTCGCGGGGCGCGGCCACGAGGTGTCGCTGCTCTGCCGTCCCCGCTCGCCATTTGTCGCCAGGATCGCCCCCGACGTCCCGTGCCACGAGACGCTCGGTGGATTCGACGCGAACCCATGGGCGGTCGGCCGGAGCGCGCGCGCGCTTGCGCGCTCGCGGCCCGACCTGCTCGTCACCATGACGCAGAAGGACCCGCGCACGGCCGGTGTCGCCGCCCGGCTGCTGGGCATCCCCGTGGTTCTGCGGCAGCCGATGGATCTCGGGTTCAGCCGCTCCCTCCATCATCGGTTCTTCTACGGCGTCATTCCCGGCCACTACGTCGCCAACTCGAAGGCGACGCGGGATTCGATGACGCGCTCGGCCCCATGGCTCAACCCGGCCGACGTGGCGGTGATCTACAATGGTATCGACGTCGAAGCGTTCGCGAACGCCAGACCCGCGGACCTCGGGACGTCGGAGGGCCAGATCATCGTCGGGTTCGTGGGTCGGTTCGAGGAGCGGAAGGGGATCGCGGAACTCATGCGGGCATGGCCGAGGGTCGCGGCGGCGGTCGGGAACGCGCGCCTGGTACTGGCCGGCAGCGGGGGCGCGCTGGACACGGAGGTCCGACGCTGGGTGGGGGCCACGAAGAACGTTCACGCCATTGGTTTCCGCGATGATATGGCGGCCGTGATGAAGTCATTCGATATCCTCGTGGTGCCGTCGCACTTCGAAGGTTTCGGGATCGTGATCGCCGAAGCGCTGGCGGCCGGGGTGCCCGTGGTCGCTTCCCGCGCCAGTAACCTGCCGGAGCTCCTCGACGACGGGGTCGAGGGCAGGCTCGTGCCGGTGCGGGACGCGGACGCCCTCGCCGACGCAGTGATCGAACTCGCCCTCGCGGGCGGGCTCCGGTCGCGGATGGGCGCCGCGGGCCAGGACCGCGCCCGGCGCGACTTCCGTACCGAGCGCATGGTCGACCAGTACGAAGCCCTGCTACAGTCGATCATCGATCGGAGGACCTGAAGCCGTGCATGATGACCGGGGGGGAGCCACAAAATGCACGGAGGGCACAGGGGGCACGAGGACTCGTTGATCCCGTCTGGGATCCTCAATCATTTCCATGACGGAGCCCACCCCCGATACCTCGCCATTCGTGCGTTCGCCCACCCTTTGTGAAGTTTGTGCATTTTGTGGCCGTCAGTGGGTTCACCGGCTGTATCCCCTTCCGACTTCACTCTTCAGCAGCGCCACCGGGAACCCATCGAACAGGTGGCCGGCCGCCAGCCCCTCTCCTCCGTACTCCCTTCCCGTGAACTCACAGCGGAACCTGCATCGAGCCATCGACGGTGGAAGGTGCACGGCGGTGGTTCCCCAGGCACGGGGGGCCAGCGCGCTCGCCCCCGCCGTCCGCTCCAGCGTCGCCGCGAGCCGCGGCACCGCAACCACGGCGCACGTACCTCCGCCCTCGCGCGCGAACGCGAACACGTGATTCGCGACGTCGCCCTCGACCGCGAGCGGCACATACGCCCCATCCCGGAACACGCTCGCCAACTCGCTCCTCGCCTTCAGCGCCAGATGCGTGATGTACATCTTGATCGCGCCATCCCGCCACCGCTCGACCAGGTCCCCTGCGATCCGCCCGCGGTCCTCGTCACCGACTCTCTCCCGGATGCGCCCCAGCATCGCACCGAGGCACGCGTAATCCACGGGCCTCCGATTGTCGGGGTCCACCAGGCTGAGGTCCCACACCTCGCGACCCTGGTAGATGTCCGGCACGCCCGGCGCGGTGAGCCGCACCAGCGTCTGCGCGAGGCTGTTGATCATCCCGTACCACGCGACCTCATCCGTGAACTCCGCGACATCGGCCAGGAAGCCGCCGGGCCGCATCCCCCGGGGGTCGAGCAGTCGCCCGACGAACTCGCGCAACCCGGCGTCGAACTCCTCGTTCGGGTTGATCCAGCTCGTATGCACCTTGGCCTCGCGCGTGGCCTTCGACATGTACTCCTGGATCCTGAGTCGGTAGTCGTCGAGCGCTCCTTCCTCGCAGAGATCGAACGGCAGGGTTCCAACGAGCGTCTGGTAGAGCAGGTACTCGTCGTTCGCGTCGGGAACGGGTTCGTCGTCGACGATGGGCCGGATCGATGCGTTCATCTCCGACCACCGGCGCACCCTCGCACGCCACGATTCCGGAATCTCGGAGAGCACGTTGATCCGCGCCCGGACATCCTCCCCCCGCTTCGTGTCGTGCGTCGTCCCGCAGTTCATCGCGAGCGGCCACGCCTCCGCGCGCCCGGCGATCCACTCGTGCAACTGGCCTGGAGAGTAGCCGAATCGGTCCGGCTGGCCCCCGACCTCGTTCAACGAGACGAGCCGGTGGTAGATGTAGAACGCCGTATCCTCCACTCCCTTCGCCATCACGGACCCCGTGATCTGCTGGAACTTCAATACGAAGAGGGCGTGCTCGTCGCGCGACGTCGAGTCCAGGTCCTCCGGCCACCGGAGCAGCAGAGTGTCGCGAATGAACTCGAAGATCGAGGGGTTCATCGCCCGGTTGCGGCGGATCGCGTTCCGGATTGCGCGCTCGACGTTCTCCACGTCCGTCTCCCCGACTCGCCCCGCGATCGCGTCGATGTACGTCCGGTAGACCGGGAAGCAGGCGATCGTCTCGCGCAACGCGTCGGTGAAGCTGCCCAGGGTGAAGTCCCGGAATCGACGATTCTTCTCCGAGATCCGGTTGAGGTGCAGCGCCAGGACGCTCAATTCACTGGCCAGCGCGACGCGGAGGATCAGCTTCTTCTTCTCATGGACGAGCCGGGCGAAATCGACCGTCGACCTGATGAACTCATGGTAGATGTCCGTCATCGTCTCCGCGTTGTCGCCGGCGACGAAGAGGCCGTTCAGCCGCGTGAGGAACTCGTAGCCAACCGTCCCGGCGACCCGCCAGTCGCGCGACAGCTGCTCCTCGCCGGTGAGGATCTTCTCCACGACGATGTAGAGTGGGCCTTCGGCGGCGTGGAGCGACGCCTGGTTCTGCAGGTGGTTGAGATACTTCCGCGGATCCAGAAGCCCGTCGGGATGGTCGATCCGGAGTGAGGTCACCTTACCCTCCCTCACGAGCTGGAGGATGAGCCGGTGCGTGGCATCGAACACCTCGCCCCTTTCGACGCGAATGCCGGCGAGGCTGTTGACGTCGAAGAAGCGACGGTAGTTGATTTCCTCCGCGGCGACCCGCCAGTACGCGAGCCGGTACGCCTGTGCGTCGAGCACGTGCTCGAGCGCGTCGAAGCTCCGTGGATTGCCGGGGCTCCCGTTGTAGGTCCCCAGAGCATGGTCCAGCGCTGAACGAAACGCCGCCGACTTCTCCCGGAGCGCCTCGAGCCGCCGGCGGCTTACCAGGCTCTCGCGTCGGCGCTCCGCGACACTACCCAGGTCCGATTGGTCGCGCGAGGGCAGATGCTCGAGCGCCGTGACGATACTTTCCAGTTCGATGAGGTCCGCGTCTTCGGCACCGACGACGGCCGACATCGTACCGGCGATCGCGCGCAGTACGATCGATGAAGAGGGTGGCGATATGGGGAGCTCACGCCCATCATACGCGATTCGGAACCGGCCGTCCCGGAAGATGAGCCGCAGCTCACCATTCTCCAGAACCCGCCCGAACTGGTCGCCCAGGATCGGCAGCAGCACCTTTCCGTTCAGCTCCGCCTGGGCGGGATTCCAGTCGATATCGAAGTATGGCGCGAATGGGGAGCACTGGCCGTTCTCGAGGACATCCATCCACCATTGGTTGTCCGACTCGGCGATCCCCATATGATTTGGAACGATGTCGAGTAGATGGCCCATTCCGCGCTCGCGCAGCGCGGAGGCGAGGAGGGAGTGATCCGACTCGCCGCCGAGATCCTCGTTGAGGCGGTCGTGATCGGAGATGTCGTAGCCGTGGTCGCTCCCGGAACTGGCCTGAAGGTAGGGAGAGGCATACAGATCGGATGCACCCAAATCGTGCAGGTAGGGTACGATGCTGGCTGCGTCCGCGAACCCGAAGTTCACGTTGAACTGAACGCGATACGTGGAGAGTGGAGCCCTGGGTGGTGTTTGAGCGTCGTCGCGATTCGGCATGCTCAGCGTTCGGAGTGGCGGCGCGGGCCCCTGCCTCGCATGCTGGGCCTGGCGGGATCGGGGGCGGTTCGGGAGTTGCAAGAAGCAGGCGAGCAATGGCATCGTCGCCGGCTTCGATCGCCACGATGAGCGCCGACATGCAAGCGAAATTCACCAGTTTCTGGTCGATATACATGCTTCGGGACAACCCCGCGTACCCGCATTCCGATCGCGGGCCGGCGCGGCGGTGGAGGCGCGGATGACGCTCTGGCCCGGCCTGCCGTATCCACTCGGCGCGAATTGGGACGGTGAGGGTACGAACTTCGCGATCTACTCGGAACGGGCGACCGACGTCGAACTCTGTCTCTTCGACTCGCCGCACGACGCGGAGCCAACGCATTCCTTCCGCCTTCGGGAACGGACGGCTCATGTCTGGCATGGGTACCTCCCGGGCGTCGGCCCGGGCCAGCTGTACGGCTACCGCATCGGTGGCCCGTACGACCCCGGCCACGGGCTGCGATTCAACCCGTTCAAGCTGCTGATCGACCCGTACGCCAAGGCGCTCGCGGGACGTGTCGACTACGCGGCCCATCCCTTCGGGTACCCGTTCGACCAGCCCGGTGAGGACTGGGTGCTCGACGACGAGAACGACGCTGCGGGGGTCCCCAAGGCCCTTGTCATCGACCCCCATTTCGACTGGCGGGACGACCGCCCACCGTGCATTCCCTGGCACCGGACGATCATCTATGAGGCCCACGTGAAGGGCCTCACGATGCGGCATCCGGATGTGCCCGAGGAGCTCCGCGGGACCTACGCCGCCATCGCCCACCCCGCGATCATCGACCACCTCAAGTCGCTTGGCGTAACCGCGCTCGAGTTGCTCCCCGTGCACGAGATCGTCGACGACCTCTTCCTCATCCAGAAGGGGCTGAAGAACTACTGGGGCTACAACAGCATCGGGTTCTTCGCGCCGGCGGGCCGATACGCGCTGGCGCGCGAGTACCACGAGCAGGTGCGGGAGTTCAAGGAGATGGTGCGGCGGCTGCACGAGGCGGACATCGAGGTCATCCTGGACGTGGTCTACAACCACACGGCCGAAGGGAACCACCTCGGGCCGACGCTTTCCTTCCGCGGGATCGATAACCGGACGTACTACCGGCTCGCGCCGGACGATCAGCGGTTCTACATGGACTACACGGGGTGCGGGAACTCTCTCAACATGGTCCATCCGCAGACGCTCAAGCTGGTCATGGACTCGCTGCGGTACTGGGTGCAGGA
>CAZUVK010000094.1:0-12622 GCA_964623785.1 uncultured Gemmatimonas sp.
CCGTGCCGTCGCCGACGCGCACCCGGCTGGACTCACCGACGAACTCGCGGGCCGCGAGCTTGTAGGGCTTCATCACGGGGGTGACCGACTCCACGCCGGGCAGCTGCAGCAGCGGCGCCTCCCGCAGCAGGTCGTCATCCCCGATGCAGCCGATGATGGTCTGCCGCTCACCGCGGGTGACGCTGGTCCGCAAGCCGAGGCTTTCGACGTGCTCCCGGATATGGTCCAGCTCGGCCGGGGTGATGTTGGGACGAGTAATGATGATCATCGGTGTCTTCACCGTTCAGGGATACGAAAAAGGCGACCCTCGTCGTAGGGCCGCCTCGTCGGTCGTTCGAGCTTACCGCGCCAATCAGCGCATGCGTCTCCGACCACGGCCCATTGTGGGGGTCGCCCAGTAAAATCGAAAATACGGAAACGCGGTCGTCTGGCTCATTCGATGAAGCTACACATGACGCGCACCGCGCGTCAAGAGAAGAGTGAAAAGTGACGTGGGAAGAGTGAATTGGACGGAAGCCCCGACCCGCCGAGAAAGGGTGGGTGGCGGTTTGCTTGATAGTGCGCACGGGGCCGGGTATACTGCGCGGACATCCCATTCAGATCCGGACGACTTCCGAACCCGCGATCGCGAAAGTGAGGCGGCCCGTGAGGAGCATCGCTCTCGGGATCGACGATCAACCCGGGTGTTCCCGGCGTTTCCGGCAGTGCGCTCGCAGGGGTGAACAGAGGAGAAAGACCTGGCAGGGGCGATCGCTACTCTCACGAGGAGGGGGCATGAAACGCGAATGGGTGATGCTGGCGGCGGCATTGGTGGTGGTGACGACGGACGCGGTTGCGCAGCGCGCCGAGCGGGACCACGAAGCGGAGATCCGCGCGGCGGTGCTTTCCGCGAGGAGCGCGGCGGGTTCCGAGCACCTGGGGACGTTCGCGAGGCTGTGCGTCTATCCGCCGTCGGCCGGGCCGCCGAGCACGGCGGACAACGTGCCCGGGTATGTGACCAACCCCGCGTCAGCGCCGCCGAGGGAGAGCTGGTATGCGCCTCCCGCGAGAATCTTCGACGACATGTACTGGCTGGGCGGGAGCGTCCACTCCGCGTGGCTCATCGACACGGGCGACGGCTACTTACTGATCGACACACAGTTCCCGTATAACTCCGGTCCCCTGATCCTCGACGGGATGCGCAGCCTCGGACTCGATCCGGCGGACATCCGGTACATCATCATCTCGCACGCGCACGCCGACCACATCGGGGGCGTCGAGCTCGTTCAGGACGCGACGGATGGCGCCGTCGTGATCATGGGGGAAGCCGACTGGGAGACCGTCAACAGCTATCCGAACCGGTTCCGGTCGATGACTCCTGATCGCGAGAACCGGATCTCCGTCGGCGGCGGCGAACCGTACGAGCTTCGGCTCGGCGACAAGACGATCGACATCATCCCGACGCCCGGTCATACGCCGGGGACGCTCTCGTACATCTTCACGGTCCACGACTTCGGGCGTCCCGTGACGGTGGCGTATTCGGGCGGGACGGCGTTCAACTTCCAGACGGACCGGCCGGATCCGGGGATCCCCAACCTTCAGCGGTATCTGGCGTCACAGGAGACACTCGCCGCGCGGGCGCTCGAGGCTGGCGCCTCCGTGATCATCTCCAATCACTCCGACTTCGACGCCGCGTACGACAAGACGCGGATGCTGGCGGGGCGTGGCTTCGGGCCGAACCCGTTCGTCTCGAGCGTGGAGTCGGTGCAGCGGTACTTCCGGGTGATGACGGAATGCACGCGGGCGAAGATCATCGACCTGGAACGGTGGGAAGAGTGAAGAGTGACTTCCAACCTGGGTCAGGGAAGGCTCATTGGCTGAATGAGGCCCTCTTCATCGGGGGGCGGAGTGGTGTCGGTCCCGCGCGCCTCGATTCGGTGAAGCACGTCGCGAATTTCCGCGAGCAACTCGATGTGACGCGACTGGTTGTCCATGGTCGGAGACGTCACCGCCGTGATCCGGTCACGTAGCGCGAGAGTCTGTTCGCGGAAGTCTCGGGCGTCGGTCAGGCCGACGAGATCCGCCTCGGAGGTGCCCGTCGCCGTGGTGCTCTGACCGGCCGTTTCTATCCGGAGACTCACCAACCCGAAGCGACGCAGGATCGGCCCGTCGCGCAGCGAGACATCCTGGATCTTGTCGAGCGGGATCGTCACCTCTTTCCGGAAGAACACCCCCTTGCGGACGACCACGCTGCGCTCCGTGAGGACGCAGCCAAGCGCCGCGAAGTGTCGTCGCACCCACCAGGGGCCGATGAACGCCCAGAAGGGGAGAAGCGGAATCGCGATGATCGAGAAGATCAGGGTGGCGGTGTACGTCAACAACAGATAGGTCTTCAGCTTCGGGCTGAAGGTCGCGTCGAGGACGACCGCGGGCTCGTATTTCATCGGGGGGTCTCCTCCGTCGGAAGCGGTAAGTGGCGAGTAGGTCGCGGGGAGAGACTTCTCGCTCGGGTATCCTATCCGGCGAGACAAGGCTTCAAACGGAGATCCTGACAAACCTGGCGTCAGGCACCGGGACGGTCAAGCAATTCTTCGGCGGCGATTTTCAGCCCTGGGAGATCATGTTCGACGGCCAGCCAGACCTGTTCGAGATCAATACCCAAGTAATTGTGGACGAGCACGTTCCGAAACCCCGAGAGTGCGCGCCAGTCCACGGCTGGCTGCAGCTCCTTCGCCGAGGCCGAAAGCCTTTGTGTGGCTTCAGCCATGGTTTGGAGGTTTCGCAGAACGGCATCCTGCAGTGTATGCGAGGCCATGAAGGATTCACGCCCGCCGCTCGCGTTTTCTTCGATGCGCCGGATGGCCTCCAGAACGTGCCGGAGATAGACCGCGTCATCCTTCAAACCGGCACCGCCTCCTCAAGGATTCGGTCGCGTAGCTCAATCGACAAGCCTTGCGGAGTCACAACGTCGACGCGACGGCCAAGGGCGTCCTCGAGGTCGGCGACCAATCCCCCCGGGAACCAGGGCGTGGTCACTGGCCCCGGCTCAACCAGCAAGTCGATGTCACTGTCGGGACGCGCGTCGCCGCGCGCCACAGATCCGAAGACACGGACATTGCGGGCGCCGTGATGCTCGGCGATCCGGAGAATCAGGTCTCGATCTGGCAGGTTCATGCGGTAGTCGTTCGTGGCGGATCCGATTGCGCTGCTGGCGACAATCCAACGTGTTCGCCGAGATCCTCCGAAGCAAGGGGAACGCTCGGGACTCCAACAATCATCGGCCACGCCGACCTACTTCAAGATCGGACCAGCGCCGATACAATGGGCAGCGGGTGAATGCGCATTGCGTTCTATTGGTCGCGTGGGGAGCGGGGATTCTTGCAGACGGGTCCGGCAAACGGAACCGCGAACAGCAGAAGGGCACCGATCACCGCTCCGCCAAGCGATGCTCCGGTGCCCCTCCGCGAGAACCGCGGCTACGTGCGCCTCAGAAGCTCATCGTCACCGCGCCCTCGGACGCCGATCCAACGAGCCTGGCGTACTTCGCCATGACGCCGGTCGGGTAACGCGCCGGCGGCGGCGACCACTCGCGGAGCCGGGCCTCGATCTCCTCGGGGGATACCTCGAGGTCGAGCCGCTGGTTGGTGACGTCGAAGGTGATCATGTCGCCCTCGCGTACCGCGGCGATCGGCCCGCCGACTGCGGCTTCCGGCGAGACGTGGCCGGCCATGAGGCCGTGCGTTGCTCCCGAGAACCGCCCGTCGGTCAGGAGCGCGACGTGGTCCTTCAGGCCCGCCCCCGCGAGCGCCGACGTGACGCCGAGCATCTCGCGCATCCCCGGTCCGCCCTTCGGGCCTTCGTAGCGGATGACGAGAACATCACCTGCCTGGATCGCGCCCGCCTGGACGGCGGCGAACGCATCCTCCTCACGCTCGAAGACCCGCGCCGGACCTCGGTGATGGATGCGCTCGTGGCCAGCAATCTTGATCACGCAGCCCTCCGGCGCGAGCGATCCCTTGAGGATGACCAGTCCGCCACTCGCCTTGATAGGGTTGTCGATCGTGCGGATCACGGGCTGGCCAGGTGCCTCCTTCGCCTCGGCCGCTTCCTCGCCGAGCGTCCTGCCCGACACCGTGGGCAGGTCGGGCGAGACGTGGCCGCCCTCGATGAGCCGCTGGAGCACGAGTCTCACGCCGCCGGCCTCGTGCATGTCCACGGCGACGTACTTGCCGCCGGGCTTCATGTCGGCGAGGAGGGGCGTCGAGGTGGCGAAGTCGTTGAAGTCGTCGATGGTGAAGTCGACGCCGGCCTCGCGCGCGACCGCCACCAGGTGCAGCACCGCGTTCGTGGACCCGCCGGTCGCCGCGACCATTGCGGTCGCCGCGCGCAGCGATTCCCGCGTGATGACCTGGCTGGGTCGGACATCCGCGTCGATCAGCTCCATGACGAACCGTCCGCACTCGCGCGCCACGTGCGCCTTCTCGCCCTGCAGCGCCGGCACCGTGCCGCTGCCCATCGGCGAGATGCCCATCGCCTCGAACGCCGTCGCCATCGTGTTCGCGGTGAACTGGCCGCCGCAGGCGCCCGCACCGGGGCAGGCCGCGCACTCCAGCTCGTGCAGTTCCTCGTCCGTGATCCTGCCGGCCGCGGCGGCGCCGACGCCCTCGAATACATCCTGGATCGTCACGTCGCGCCCGCGGAAGCGGCCGGGCATGATCGACCCACCGTAGAGCATCACGCTCGGCCGGTCGATCCGCGCGAGGGCCATCACCGTACCCGGGAGCGTCTTGTCGCAGCCGGAGAGCGCGATGAGCCCGTCGAACATGTAGCCGCGCGCCATCAACTCGATCGAATCGGCGACGACTTCGCGGCTGATGAGCGAGGTCTTCATCCCCTCCGTCCCCATCGTGATCCCATCCGAGACCACGACGGTGTTGAACTCGAGAGGCGTGCCCCCGGCCGCGCGGACGCCTTCCTTCACCCACTCGGCGAGCTGGCGGAGGTGGGAGTTGCAGGGGGTTGTCTCCGCCCATGTGTTGGCGATTCCGATCAGGGGTCGCTCGAAGTCCTCGTCCGAGAGACCGACCGCGCGGAGCATCGCCCGGGCGGCCGCCCGGTCACGTCCCGCGAGAAGAGTCCTGCTGGGAAGATCCGCCAAAACATGCCGACGCTCCGTCATGCGACCGCGACCTCCTGCTCCGTCAGCCGGACGGGCGTACGCCATCCGTAGGTATCCGGCAGGTTGCCGAGCGCGATGCCGAGCAGCCGCTCCTGGAGCAGCCGCGTGGTCGGCCCCGCGACGCCGCTGCCAATCGTGATCCGGTCGACGCTGCGGACGGGCGTCATCTCCGCCGCCGTGCCCGTGAAGAAGATCTCGTCGGCCATGTAGAGCATCTCCCGCGGTACCGGCTGTTCGCTGATCGGGATCTCCAGATCCCGGGCGATCTGCAGAACGCAGTCGCGGGTGATGCCCTCGAGGAGGGTGCCATCCATCGACGGCGTGACGAGCGTCCCGTTCCGGACCAGGAAGATGTTCTGGCCGCTCCCCTCGCTCACCAGGCCGGTCGGCCCGAGCGCGATGCCCTCCTGATACCCGTTGGCGAGCGCCTCCATCTTGATCAGCTGGGAGTTGAGGTAGTTGCCGCCGGCCTTGGCCATCACCGGATGGGTGTTGGGTCCGGGGCGGAACCAGCTGGAAACGCAGACGTCCACGCCCTGCTCGAGCGCTCCGTCGCCCAGGTAGGTCCCCCATGGCCAGCAGATGATGTAGGACTCGATCGGGCTCGCCGCCGGGTTCAGCCCCGCAGCCCCGAGCCCGCGAAGTACGATCGGCCGGAGATAACACTCCTCCAGATCGTTCTTCAGGATCAGCTCCCGGCACGCCGTCCCGAACTCCTCGGGCGAGAACCCCGGATCAATCCGGTAGACCTTCGCCGAGTCGTCCAGTCGCCGAAGGTGCTCCTTCAAACGGAAGATGGCCGGCCCCTCCGGCGTGTTGTAGCAGCGGATTCCCTCGAAAACCGATGAACCGTAGTGGACCACATGGCTCATCACGTGAATCGTGGCGGCATCCCAGGGGATGAAGTCACCGTTTCGCCAGATCCACTCCGTCGTCGGGAACTGAGATGACATGGTATGCTCCTGTCGTATTTCGGGGTCGTCGGTCGGATTGATCCGGTACCGGCATCCAATTGTTTGTTACCACCAACAGCGAGATCGAGCCGACCGACGAAGAGCGGGTCAGGCGCCGCCGGCCCCGGGCACGACTTCCTTGGGGTTGACGAAGGGCATCATCCTTCTCAGCTCGAGGCCGACGCGCTCGATCGGATGTTCGACGTCCTGGGCGCGACGCTTCTCGAAGTTGGGGAGGCCGGCGCGATTCTCCTCGATCCAGTTTCGGGCGAAGGTGCCGTCCTGGATGTTGGTGAGGAGCTGCTTCATCGCCTTGCGGCTGGACTCGTTGATGACCTCGGTGCCGGCGACGTAGTCGCCGTACTCGGCGGTGTCGGAGACCGAGTAGCGCATGTAGTTGAGGCCGCCCTGGTAGCAGAGGTCCACGATGAGCTTCAACTCGTGCATGCACTCGAAGTAGGCGACCTCGGGCTGATAACCGGCCTCGATGAGGGTTTCGAAGCCGGCCTTGATGAGTTCGGCGGCGCCACCGCAGAGGACCGCCTGTTCTCCGAACAGGTCGGTCTCGGTTTCCTCGGAGAAGGTGGTCTTGAGGACGCCGGCGCGGGTGCAGCCGATGCCCTTGGCATAGGCAAGCGCGTCCTCGAGGGCATGGCCGGAGGCGTCCTGATGGACGGCGACGAGGCCGGGGACGCCGCCGCCGTGCTCGAACACCTCGCGGACGCGGTGCCCCGGGGCCTTGGGCGCGACCATGCTGACGTCGACACCGGCGGGCGGGACGATCTGATCGTACCGGATGTTGAATCCGTGCGCGAACATGAGCGTCTTGCCGGGGGTGAGGTGCGGCTCGATCGACTTCGCGTAGACCTCGGCCTGCCGGGTGTCGGGGATGAGCAGCATGATGACGTCGGCCTCGCGGGCGGCGTCCTCGATGTCACGGACCGTGAGGCCCGCGGCTTCGGCCTTGGCGCGGCTTTTCGAGCCGGCCGGGAGGCCGACGCGCACATCGAGCCCGCTGTCCTTCAGGCTCAATGCGTGGGCGTGGCCCTGGCTGCCGTACCCGATGATCGCGATCCGACGGTTGGCCAGCCGGCCAAGGTCAGCGTCGTTGTCGTAAAAGAGTTCCGCCATGCTTACCTCGAGAAGGGTGTGTTGTTGCTGGATCAGCCGACGAGGGCGAGCGTCGTGACCGACGCGTCCTCGCGGGGCTCGACTTCCAGCGTTGCCTGGTGTGCCTGCGACCCGCGGATCATCGCGATGCGGCCCGTCCGCATCATCTCCTTGATTCCGAACGGGCGGACGACATCGAGGAATCGGTCGACCTCCACCGGTTCACCCGTGACTTCCACGATCATGCTGTTCGGTCCGACGTCGACGGTCTTGGCGCCGAAGACGGAGAACAGCGCGACCAGTTCCGCGCGCGCGGACTTCGGCGCGTGGACCTTGATCAGCGCGATCTCGCGATCGACCGTCGCGTCGTTCGTGAGGTCGCTGACCTTGAGTACTTCGATGAGCCGGTAGAGCTGCTTGGTGACCTGTTCGACATCGGTGCCGGAGGTCACGATGGTCATCCGGCTCACGCCGGGCGTCTCCGTACGACCGACGGTGAGGCTGTCGATGTTGTAGGCGCGCCGGCGAAACAGGCTCACGACCCGGTGGAGGACACCGGGGTTATCCTGCATGAGTGCGACAATGGTGTGTTTCACGGCAATATCTCCTGGTATGGAGTCGTTTCAGATGGCCGCGGGCTCATGCGCGCCGGTCAGCATTTCGCCGATGCTCTTGCCCTGCGGGACCATCGGGAAGACGTTCGCCTCG
This sequence comes from uncultured Gemmatimonas sp., assembly GCA_964623785.1. Taxonomy (GTDB): domain Bacteria; phylum Gemmatimonadota; class Gemmatimonadetes; order Longimicrobiales; family Longimicrobiaceae; genus WHSP01. The sequence continues at coordinate 7,930 of CAZUVK010000094.1, forward strand.
CGCTCGACGCGGAAGTCGATGACGACCGAATCGTCGTGGTCCCAGGCCTTACGGATCGCTTCTTCGACCTGTTCAGTGGTCTCGACGCGGACGCCGGCGAGTCCATAGGCCTGGGCGAGCAGCGCGAAGTCGGGCCCGGAGAGGGGTGTCCCGCTGTAGCGGCGGCCCTCGAACAGCTCCTGCCACTGCCGAACCATGCCGAGGTAGCCGTTGTTGATGATGGCGACCTTGATGTTCCTGATGCCTTCCTGCTTGATCGTGGCGAGTTCCTGGTTGGTCATCTGGAACCCACCGTCGCCGCAGATCACCCAGATGGTCTCGTCGGGGCACGCGAGCGCGGCGCCGAGCGCGGCGGGGACGGAGAAGCCCATCGTTCCGGAGCCGCCGCTGGTGATGTGCGAGCGCGGGCTCATCCAGTCAATGAGCTGGGCCGCCCACATCTGATGCTGGCCGACGTCCGTGACGATCTTGCAGTTGCCTCGCTCCTGGAAGGCCGTGTTCAGTCCATCGTAGACATCGTGCGGCATGAGCGCCGGCGTGTCCGGACGCTTGAGATAGCGCTGCCGCCCCTGGTGCTTCTCCTGCATTCCGCGGATGTGCCCGAGCCACTCGGTGCACTCGCGGGGTGGTATCTCCGCGAGGATCGCCGTGAGGACGCTCCGCGCGTCGCCGACGATCGGCACCCGGGTCTTGATGTTCTTGCCGATTTCGGACGGGTCGATGTCGACGTGGATCACATCGGCGTGCGGGGCGAAAGTCGAGACCTTGCCGGTCACGCGGTCATCGAAACGGCCGCCGATGTTGAAGAGGACGTCGCACTCCTGGATCGCGCGGTTGACGTGAACCCAGCCATGCATGCCGGGCATACCGAGGCTCAACTCGTGGTCCTCGGGGAACGCGCCCTTGCCGTGCAGGGTCGTGATGACGGGGATCCCGGTGCGCTCCGCGAACTCGCGCAGCTCCGCGTGCGCGCCGGACCAGACGATCCCGTTCCCGGCCAGGATCAGGGGTCGTTCCGCCGCCCCGAGAAGCTCGATCGCCTCGCGGATCTGCTTACGGTTCCCGGTATAGTTCGGCTTGTAGCCGGGCAGGTTGATCTGCACGTCCCAGTCGGGGACGATGCGGGCCTGCTGCGCGTCCTTCGTGATGTCGACGAGCACGGGTCCCGGTCGACCGGTCGAGGCGATGTGGAAGGCCTCCTTGAAGACGAGCGGCAGCTCTTCGGGCCGGGTCACGAGGAAGTTGTGCTTCGTGATCGGGACGGTGATGCCGGTGATGTCGGTCTCCTGGAACGCGTCCTTGCCAAGCGCGAGCGACGAGACCTGACCGGTGACGGCGACGATCGGGGTGCTGTCCATCCAGGCGTCGGCGATGGGCGTCACGAGGTTGGTCGCGCCCGGGCCGCTGGTGGCGACGCAGACGCCGACCCGGCCGCTTGCGCGGGCGTAGCCTTCCGCGGCGTGCCCCGCCCCCTGCTCGTGGCGGCAGAGGACGTGGTGGAGACGATCCTGGTAGTCGGGCAGCGCGTGATAGAACGGCATGATCGCGCCGCCCGGAATGCCGAACACGACGTTGACGCCCTCACGGATGAGGGCCTCGCAGATGATCTGGGCTCCGGTACGTTCTTCAGACATAAATCCCTCCACGCGAAGGTGGGCAGGGGTGATCAGTTGATAACGTGGTGAACGGGTCGTCTGGTATCAGGCGCCGACGGCACGGGCCGGTCGGCTCCCGGTTACCGCCTCGGCGACGGCTTTACCGACCGTCGCCGTTTTCTCCCATTCTTCACCGGGCCCCACGAGGTCTCGGGTTCGGATTCCCGAATCGATCACGCTGGCGACCGCCGCCTCGACCGCAGCCGCCTCTTCCTCGAGGCCGAGCGAATGGCGGAGGAGGAGCGCCGCGCTGAGGATTGTCGCGAAGGGGTTGGCGACGCCCTGGCCGGCGATGTCGGGGGCCGATCCGTGGATCGGCTCGTACAGGCCGGGCCGCGTGGCGCGACCGGCCACCGGCACACCGAGCGATGCGGATGGAAGCAGGCCCATCGAGCCCGCGAGCATCGACGCTTCGTCGGTGAGGATATCGCCGAACATGTTCTCGGTGACGATCACGTCGAAGTCGGCGGGTCTGCGGATGAGGTGCATCGCGCAGGCGTCGACGAGGATCGTCTCGTGCTGGACGTCCGGGTACTCCTCGTTCATCACCCGGTCGCTGACGCGGCGCCAGAGACGCGACGTCTCGAGGACGTTGGCCTTGTCGACCGAGGTGAGCTTCCCGCGGCGGGCGCGGGCGAGGTCGGCCGCCGCGCGGACGACGCGCTCGACTTCCGGGGCCGAGTAGGTGCAGACGTCAGTGGCGTACTCCACGCCGTCGATCGTCTCGCGTTTCTTCTCGCCGAAGTAGATGCCGCCCGTGAGCTCGCGCACGACGAGGAGGTCCACGCCATCGAGGAGTTCGGGGCGGAGCGGCGAGGCGCCAACGAGTCGCGGGTGAAGCGAGACGGGTCGCAGGTTCGCGAAGAGGCCGAGTGCCTTCCGGATTCCGAGCAGGCCCTGTTCAGGGCGGACTTTCGCGTTCGGGTCGTCCCACTTCGGGCCACCGACGGCGCCGAGGAGGATCGCGTCGGCGGAGCGGGCTGCCTCGAGCGTCTCGTCCGGGAACGAAGTGCCGGTCGCGTCGATCGCGCAACCACCGAGGAGTGCCTCGGAAAACTCGAACTCGTGCTCCCAGACGCGAGCCACGGTTTGCAGAACGCGCAGGCCCTCGGCCGCCACTTCGGGGCCGATACCATCACCGGGGAGCACCAGAATCGAAGCCTTCATTTTTCCCTTATCCGACGTTTCCTGGAGAAGACCCGGCGCCGCGGAAGACCGCGTCGATCGGGTACGAATTCTTGCTGACGACCGGACCAACCTCGCGCCGGATCCCGTAGGGGCAGGCCCCCGGCCCGCCCGGCAATGGTGCGGTGCGGGACCGGAACGGCCGGGCGGGTCGGGGACCCGCCCCTACGGTATTACGCCGGTGGCCGTAGCCACGGCGCGCCGTCCTGCCGTTCCTTCACCCTTCTCTTACGCCACCGCGCTGGTTACGACGCGCGGCGGGTTCGTTGCCTCGAACGCCTGGATCGCGGCGTCCTCGCCCAGCAGGAACCCGAGCTGGTCGACACCGTTGAGCAGGCAATGTTTCGCGAACGGATCGATCGGGAAACCCACCGCGGCGCCGTCGGGCAGGGTCAGCGTCTGGCTGGCGAGGTCGACGGTGACCTGAGCGCCCGGGTCCGCCTGGAGCGCCGAGAGCAGCCGCTGATGCACTTCCGGCTCGACCATGATCGGGAGCAACCCGTTCTTCAGCGCGTTGTTCCGGAAGAGGTCGGCGAAGAAGGTACTGATCACGGCCTGGAAACCAAAGCCGACGAGTGCCCAGGGAGCGTGTTCCCGCGACGATCCGCACCCGAAGTTGTCGCCCGCGAAGAGCACGTGCGCTCCCTTCGACTCGGGCCCGTTGAGCACGAAATCGGGCTTGGGCGAGCCGTCGGCGTTGTAGCGCCAGTCGGAGAAGAGCGCCTCCCCGAGTCCCGCCTTGTCGGTCACCTTGAGGAACCGGGCAGGGATGATCTGGTCGGTGTCGACGTTCTCGATGGGCAGGAGCACGACGCGTGATGTAAAGGATCTGATCGGTTCCATATCGTCCGTTGTCGCGATGCCGCGATCAAGTGTGAATCGGGTTCAGTGGTTCGGCTCGGCCCGGGCGTATCAGGCGGCGCCCGAGGGCGTCGGTGTCACGGCCAGGTCATCCATCAACTCCCGGGCATCGGCGACGCGACCCGAGATCGCGCTGGCGACAGCGGTGAGTGGTGACGCGAGGAAGGTACGGCCGCCCTTCCCCTGCCGGCCCTCGAAGTTGCGGTTGCTGGTGCTGACCGCGTACTCGCCCGGGGCGAGCTGATCGCCGTTCATCGCGATGCACATCGAGCAGCCGGCCTCGCGCCACTCGGCGCCGGCGGCCTCGAAGATCTCGCGGAGGCCCTCCGCCTCGGCCTGGCGCTTCACGACCTGCGAGCCGGGCACGACCATCATGCGAACGCCGGCCGCCACGGTCCTGCCCCGGATCGCCTGCGCCGCGAGCCGGAGGTCGCTGATCCGCGAGTTCGTGCAGCTGCCGACGAAGACGACATCCACCGGGTTCCCGAGGAGCGGCTGCCCCGCCTGGAGCCCCATGTACTCGAGCGCCTTCCGGAGCCCGGCCTTCTGGCTCTCCTCCGGGAAGTCGTCCGGCGTAGGGACGGTGGCATCGATCGGCATCCCCATGCCGGGGTTGGTGCCGTAGGTGATCATCGGGCGGAGTTCGTTGGCGTCGAGCGTGACGAGCGCGTCGTAGGTTGCGCCCTCGTCGGAGCGCAGCTCGCGCCACCCGGCGACCGCGCGGTCCCAGGCCTCGCCGCTCGGCGCCGCGGGCCGGCCGCGGATGTACTCGAACGTCGTCTCGTCCGGCGCGATCAGGCCCGCGCGCGCGCCGCCCTCGATCGACATGTTGCAGATGGTCATCCGCTCTTCCATCGAGAGTGCGCGGATCGCGGAGCCCGTGTACTCGACGACGTACCCGGTGCCGCCGGCGGTGCCGATCTTCGCGATGATCGCGAGGATGATGTCTTTCGCTGTGACCCCGGGCCGCAGCTTCCCGTCGACGCGGATCT